>JBCCVT010000379.1:0-1510 GCA_039195015.1 Pseudomonadota bacterium | reverse complement strand
GAGGCCATCAGTCTTGCGGGCGATGTCGCGAGCGGCGCTTACGCGACCGAGCTGGTGGCGCTTGCCGAAGACGGGTTCGGCGGACTGGACGCGGCGCTCAATAACGCTGGTCTGACAGGCGATCTGGGGTCTGTGCCGCAGATGTCGGATGCCAACTGGAACACGGTGATTGCCGTCAACCTTACAAGCGCCTTTCATGCCGCAAAGGCGCAGATCCCGGCGTTGCAAAGGACTGGTGGCGGCTCGATCGTGTTCACCTCATCCTTTGTCGGGCATACCATCGGATTGCCCGGAATGGCGGCTTATGCGGCGGCAAAGGCGGGTCTGATCGGGCTGACCCAGGTGCTTGCCGCCGATCACGGCGCCGAAGGGATCCGCGTCAATGCTCTGTTGCCCGGCGGAACGAAAACTCCGATGGCCGGGGATGATCCCGCGTTCCATGACCAGGTGGCCGAGTTCCATGCCTTGAAACGGATGGCCGAGCCCGAGGAAATTGCCGAAGCGGCGTTGTTCCTTCTGTCCGGTCAATCTTCATTCGTCACGGGAAGTGCGTTGATTGCGGATGGCGGCAATTCGATCACCAAGCTTTGACCATCTGGCGACAAGGCCGCCCGCCCGTCGTGCCGGGCGGCCCGGCCAGTCAGACCCTCCAGCCGCAGGGTGGGTCTACATGGTTTCGAGGCAATGCCGTCGAAACGCGCGTTTGAGCATGTCCAGCTCGGCCCGCAGCAGCTCGACCTCGGCGCGCAGGTCGTCATCCAGCGCGTCGCCTGCAATCAGCGAGAAATGTGACAGGGTTTGATCGGTTCCCGCATCGCGGATCAAAAAGGTCTGCACGCCATCGCATATCGCGTGGTCGGGCACTGGGACGGTCAGTAACCAATGGCCTTCATCTGCGTATTCGATCAGTTCGACACCGTCGAGAGGCTGGTCCTGCAATGTCACGCGAATCGCGGGTGCCGCACCCGTGCCGCTTGCACCGGTAACGACACCTTCCCACACACCGTTGCGCAATCTCAGCTTTTCGACCTTCAGCTTGCTCATCGAACGGGTCCTCAAATACCGGCGCGGGGCAACCGCGCGAATGTCAGGTCGCGCAGGATCACCTGGTTCATGTCGGGTCCTTCAAAGATCAGATCGAGCCACGCGCGTTCGATCCGCTTTTCGTTCATCTTGGTATAGGCAAGATCGAATTCCACCGCGACCTCGGGCTGCTGCAGATCCAGTTCGCGCACGATCTGTTCGGTGTTGGGGCCATGCTTGATGTTCAGACGCGCAAAGATCTCGAGCGGTTTCTCAAGCTCGATGATCGTGCCCATCCGGATCAGGTGACTGCGGGTGAGGCCGCGCAACGCGACCTCGGGCAGGTCCACGACCAGTGACAGGAAGGACCCGTCGAACTTGAAGACGTCCATGCGCAGGCCGTAGGGCGCAAGATCTTCGGCGCGGGCGTTGCGCAGCTGGCGCAAGGTCAGTTCCGAGATCTTGCAGTCGTGGAACACTGTCACCT
>JBCCVT010000378.1:0-1534 GCA_039195015.1 Pseudomonadota bacterium | reverse complement strand
TAGGTAACCGATCGAGCGCATGCCGTAGTCATTGAAAACCTGTGGCGTGGGCCAGGTGATGGCAACTTCGCCAACGTTGCGCGAGCCGCGCCAGTTGAAGCTTGGCGGGATACCGGCATCGCCCGGAGCGCGCCAGTAGGTCTTCCAGCCATCCGCAAGCGTCAGCCGCAGGGCTGTCATGACCGTTCCGTGCGCGGTCTCGCCGCCATCGAGAACCTCGACCTGGACCACATCGCGGGACATCTCCGCAAGGCTGGGTGTGGCAGGCAAGGCAAGCGCGGCGCAGGCCGCAAGGGATCGCGCAAAGTTTTCAAACATGTCCTCCTATGTGGCAATCGTCTTGGCGATTGCCAAGTCACTTTAAGGTCAGACCCGCGCGAGCGGGTTTTGGCGTGTTTTCCGGGTCTCTGCCTTGCGTGTCCCGCGCTGCGGCGGCATGGTTGAGACATGGCCCGACCCTATGCCGATCCCGAGATGAACCTCACCGGGCAATTGCTGATCGCGATGCCCAGCATGGGTGACCCGCGGTTCGAGCGCTCGGTTGTTTATCTGTGCAGCCATGGCGAAGACGGCGCGATGGGGTTGATCGTGAACAAACCGGCGGCGGATGTAACGCTTTCGGACCTGATGGAGCAACTCAGCATCGAGGGCGCGTCGCGGTTCGGCAATTACCCGGTTCATTTCGGCGGTCCGGTTGAGGGATCGCGTGGCTTCGTTCTTCACACGGCTGACTACAAATCGAACCTGCAAACGCTGCGCGTGTCGGATGATTTCGCGATGACGGCCACGCTGGACGTGCTGGAGGACATGGCACGCGGGGACGGGCCCGAGCGGACGATGATGATGCTCGGCTACTCCGGATGGGGGCCGGGGCAGCTGGAGAACGAGATTTCGCTGAACGGGTGGCTAACAGCCAAAGCCAGCAAGAAAATTGTGTTCGATCTGCCGGATCCCGAGAAATGGCAGGCCTCGTTAAAGTCGCTTGGGATTGAGCCGCTGATGCTGTCGGGAAGCGCTGGCACTGCCTGAACGCGCGTGCCTGTCATGGTTTTCATGTCAGACGAACTTGTTTCGGATCGCCTTGCGGCGATCCGACCAACCGGGGACTATGCCCCCGGACCTCCATTTTCGTTGGTCAATTGAGGATCGATTTGGCGCTGTTGCCGGTTCTTCAAACCTGCTTGCTCGGAACACCACGCATGGTTAGCGTGGTGCGGCAGCGCGCCGAAGTCTGTCATTGATTGCCCGTCCCAACCCGTGGTCTGGGATCGAAGCAACTGCAATAGGGCGCCCGGTGCGGTCGAGGCGGTGAAGCATATCGAACAGATTGGCCGCTGCCTCGGTCATGTCTCCTGCCGCCGACAGCGTCGCATCGCCGTCAATCGGGCCAAACCCGAGGAGTTGTTCGTCGCCCTGCGCGTCGACCGCGTTCAGGCGCACGGATGCACGCGGCGCGTAGTGCGACGCGAGCTGACCCGGCACCGTGATCGGATCACCGGCGCCCGCTATCAATGGCACCTCACCCAAGCACGCG
>JBCCVT010000377.1:0-1605 GCA_039195015.1 Pseudomonadota bacterium | reverse complement strand
GGGCCGAATGCGATCATCTACGAAACCGACCGCGCGGTGGAAGTGACGCAAACGCGCACCCGTGCCTTCATGGCGATGGCGGTGGATCGCGACTTTGCGCACAGAGACGCAAGGGGCGTGCCGTTTGTCACACGTGTTGCGGTTTACCCCGTCGCAAACTCCGCAGATGGCAAAGGCGCACCACTGGATGACCCGAAACGCGGCTGGAGCCCGTTCGGGCCTGGCCTGCGCGCACCGCCGACGCTGGGCATCGCGCTGGCAGGGCCGATCCTTTCGCTGGCCGGTGGCAACCGGCGGATCTGCCTGACCCTGCGCTTCGACCCACAATCAGGGACACAGCTGGCCGAGGCGCTGATGCAATATAGGCAAGCGCTTGCACGACATTACGAGGGCGAACTGACGGATGCGCGCTTTGTCGCATTCCTTGCCGATGCATTTGAGGTGTCATTGACGACGGCAGGCGGGTTCACAAATGCGCACGGGCTGACGGTCGAACTTTCCGAGGACAAGCCGGATACGCTCGTCTTCCAAGCGAATTTGCCATCCACCGCTCCTCCTGTTGCCCCACACAGCGGTTTTCATCCATACCCGGCCTTGCGTTTGACGCTGAACGCGGGCGCACGTGCTCTGGCGTTCACACCGTTTCGCAACACGGTTTTGAGCGACGTGACCATCGAGGTCAGCGTAACCGGCCTGACTGATCTGAAGCTGATCACGGATGCCGGCCCAGTTGCTCCGAAGAAGCCTTTCGTTCCGTTTGGGCCATTGGCCAAACCAGGCTCGCGTCTGACCGTTCGCGCGGATGAGCTTGGCGGCAAACGAGTGCAATCTCTCGATCTCCGGTTTGATTGGATCGGTTTGCCGGTCCCACCCGCGGATTTGGCCGGATACTATGCCGACTACGATGCGGATATCGGCAATCTTGGCTTCCGCGCGACGCTCTCAGCCGGGAACGGCGCATCCTGGGTTCCGCTTCAAGTCTCCGGGCCCGGCGACACCCAACCCGGGCTGGATGCCTCGCTCTTTGCATCCGGCGGGAGCGTCACCGAATGGCAGGTGCCCGTCACCGATCGGCAGGCGCCCGACCCTGAAGCGGCCGAGCATATCGGGTCTGTGGCTCCAAAGAGTGATCTCCGAATTGAATTCGCCAAACCCAACATCGGGTTCGGTGATGAGCTCTATCCGCGCTTGATCGCGGAAGCGGCGCTGCGCAACGCAAGATCAACGATAACTAAGGCGGTCGCCGCTGTGCTGCCGAAGCCGAAAGGCAAGACCAAAAAGGCAGGGGCGCCCAACCCGCCCTTACGGCCCCAATTGGCGGCCGTGGCGCTTTCGTATACTGCGCGCGCGTCGCAGCGTGTGGGCGAGGCAAACCGGCCGATCGAGTTGTTCAACCTGCGATCGCTGGGTGACGCATCGCAAGCACGCGACGGGCGGCTTTTCCCCGAAACGCTTAACCACGACGGATATCTCATGATCGGGCTCGATCGTGTCGACCCGCCGGAACACCTGACCTTGTTCTTCCAGATCCGCGACTCACAGGCTGCGAGCTGGACGCCCGAGGACGGCACGCCCCGTCCGGAGACGCGCTGGACCTATCTTGGT
>JBCCVT010000376.1:0-1617 GCA_039195015.1 Pseudomonadota bacterium | reverse complement strand
GTCGGTCACGCGACGCAGGTCGTCCGCCACGCCCACCATGGTATAGGCGATAAGGTGCGGCGCGTGGCTTGTCACGGCGAGCACCAGATCGTGGTGATCGGGATCCATGACATCAATGTATGACCCCATCCCTTCCCAGAGCTGACGTAGCCGGTTGACCGCGTCGGCATCGCTGCCTTCGACCGGCACAAGCAGACACCAGCGATGGTCGAAGAGTTCGGCGAACCCGCTTTTTGGTCCCGAATGCTCGGTTCCGGCGAGCGGATGGCCAGGCACGAAATGCACTCCCTCCGGCAAATGCGGAGCGACCGATTGGATCACGTGATGTTTGACCGATCCCACATCAGTCACGGTCGTTCCGGGCTTGAGATGCGGTCCGATTTCGGCCGCGACTGCCCCCATCGCGCCAACCGGTACGGCGAGCACGACCAGATCCGCACCGTCCACCGCCTCGACCACGCTGTCACACACGCGGTCGCAAAGGCCGATGTCGCGCGCGGTCTGGCGCGTTTCGGGCGAACGGGCATAGCCTGTAACTTCACCCGCCAGATCGCTGCGTTTCATGGCCCAGAACATCGAAGATGCAATCAGGCCCAGACCGATCAGGGCCACACGGTCATAGATCTGCGTCATGCCGCGCTGGCCTTGAAGGCACGAACGGCCTCGACAACGCGTCGGCAAGCGGCTTCGTCGCCGATCGTGATGCGCAGCGCCTGAGGCAGGTTGTAGCCAGCGACCGATCGTACGATTAGCCCGTGTGCTTGCAAGACCGCGTTGCAGGCCTGCGCTTCGTCACGATCGGCAAAACGCGCAAGGATGAAATTCGCGCAGGAAGTGTCGGACGGAACGCCGAGTTCGGCCAGCGCCTCGGCCAACCAGCTTCGCCAGATCGTGTTCTCGCGTCGGCATGTATCGACATATTCCACGTCGTCCACGGCCGCTTCGGCCGCGACCAGTGCCGGGACGGAAATGTTGAAGGGACCCCGGATCCGGTTCAGCACATCGATCACATGGGCGGGACCGTAGCCCCAGCCAATCCGCATGCCGCCCAGCCCGTAGATCTTTGAAAAAGTGCGGGTCATGACGACGTTCTGATGGGTGTCGACCAGCGCCGCACCACCGTCGAAGCCCTCGACATATTCGGCATAGGCCCCGTCGAGCACCAGCAGTGCCTGCGACGGCAGGTTCTCAGCCAGTCGGTGCACCTGCGCCTCGGAGATCATGGTGCCGGTCGGGTTGTTGGGATTGGCAATGAACACGAGCCGCGTCCGATCGGTGCAGGCTTCAAGGATTGCATCGACATCCGTAACACGTTCGCGTTCGCGCACTTCGACTGGAGTGCCTCCGGCTGCAAGGGTATTGATCTTGTAGAGCGCAAAGCCATGCTCGGTATGCACCATCTCATCCCCTTGCCCGACATAGGCTTGGCACAGGAATGCAATCACCTCATCACTGCCGACACCGAGGATGATGCGATCCGCATCAAGCCCGTGACGCGCGGCAATCGCGCGGCGCAAGCGGGCGTGGTCGGTGCTGGGATAGCGGTGGAGACCCGACGCGCTAGCCTTCACAGCTTCGATGGCCGCGGGGCTCGGTCCAAAAGGATTTTCGTTTGAG
>JBCCVT010000375.1:0-1658 GCA_039195015.1 Pseudomonadota bacterium | reverse complement strand
GTCTGCGGTCATGCGGTCGACTTCTTCTATCCCGATCAGGGTGCCAGTTTCATCCGGCACCACCAGTTCTTCGAAGGCACCAACCCGCGTGGCGACAACGGGTGCGCCGCTGGCCATTGCTTCGAGAGGGGTGAGGCCGAAGCCTTCCCAACGTTGCGGGGCCACATAAAGATCGACCGCCTGGAAATGTGCGGGGACGTCGGCGATGGGCACCTCATCGCGAAACAGGATCCGGTCGGATAGGCCTGCATCACCGACCTGCGCCTTCAGCCCGGCGAGGAATTCACTGTGTTCGCCTGTGGCCCGGCCCATGACCAGCCCACGCGCCTGGGGAACAGCCTTGCATGTTGCGATCATCGCCTGGACAAAAAGATCGTTGCCCTTTTGCGGCCGAATCCGACCGAAGCAGCCGACAAGCAGCCCGTCATCCGGCAGGTCCAACCGCCGGCGCAGAGCGGCGCGGTCATCCACCGGATGGAACAGATCGCAGTCCACACCGTGCCGGATCACGGTGGCCTCGCGGTCGAGATATGAGGCCGAGCGCGCCGATGTGGCAATGATGTGGTCCATCCGGGCGATCAGCCAGCGTGTGAACCCCGTGTGTCGTCTCTGTGCGGCGGACGTGAAAAGGAGAGCAAGACGTTTGCGCCCGAGATGCTTCAGGGCGAGACCCGCCACCATCTCGACATTGCGTCTTGCGTGCCAGACCCGCGCGCCCGAGGGGCCGCGACGGGACATAGTCAAAAGACGGCTCCAATGCGTATTGGGCACCTCGGCTGGCAGGTCCGGGGCGACAGCGCAAATCGCGATCTCCTTCGCCTGCAAGGGAACGAGGCGGATTACGGTGGAGGTCACGCCGGAGTGCCGTTTCTTGAAATTCGGCGCGATCACGTCGATCTTCGACAGGTTCGGGGCGGTCATGCCTCGGGCTCCAGTCCGAGCACCGATCCGAGCGTATCGATGATTGAGCCGAGCGCCGCCTGGCGGTCCTGCACGAACCGTTCTGCCGCCGTCACCGCAGTATCGAGCGCCGCGGGATCGGCAATCCATGACTTCACCGCGCAGGCCAATGCGTCAGCTCCGTCAACGGTCTGCGCGGCGCCGGCGGCGATCAAGGGGTCGAAGGTTTCACTGAAATTGCTCACATGAGGGCCGGTCAGAACTGCAGCTCCGGCCTGGGCAGGTTCGAACGGGTTGTGCCCGCCAATCGGCAGCAGCGACCCACCGAGAAAGACGATGCGGGACAGCGCATACCAGGTGCCCGTCTCACCAAGAGTGTCCGCCAGATAGACAGGCGTGTTGCGCGTAATCGACTGGTCCATGCTCCGCCGCGCAAAGGTGAGGCCCGCCCTTTGCATCAGATCCGCAACTTCGCTGCCGCGGTCGGGATGGCGAGGGACGAGCACCAGACAAAGCTCCGGCTGCGCATTGAGCAATGTGCGATGGGCGTCGAGTACCTGCTCCTCTTCCCCGGGATGGGTTGAACTGGCAATCCACACTGGTCGACCGCCCAGATTTTTTCGGATCTGATCGAGAACCGCGCGATCGACGGGCAACGGATCCGAAGTCGATTTCAGGTTCACACTAACCCGCACCCGTGCGGGATCGGCGCCCATGGCAACCAGATTGTCCGCGACGCGGCGGTTCTGCGTCAGCAT
>JBCCVT010000374.1:0-1661 GCA_039195015.1 Pseudomonadota bacterium | reverse complement strand
GGATCGGGCGCAGCGTTGGCATGCCCGTCCCGAGCATCAAAACCGCGTCAGCACCCGCGTCCGACAGCTCCCTGTAGGCTTGCAGAACCATGTCCGATTGCATGGCGTAGATCGGATGAAACCGGTCGGTGCGCGGCTGAGGGCCGGCAACGGCCACGATGTCGAACCCGTGGGACCTCCAATACGGGGCGGATGCGGCATTCAGAGTTTCGGGGTAGGGTGACAGCAGTGCGATGCGCTTGGCATCCCGCGCGCGCAATGCGGCAACAGCAGCGAGCGCTGCAGTGAGGAACGGCACGCCACGAGCCGCCTGTACAAGGTCGACGATGGCGCGATCGCGTTCTGCGCCAATCAGGTAGGACGCGCCGGTGCAGGCGGCGACGATCACATCGACGGGCGCGTTGGCGAATTGGCCCGAGGTCGCCTCGAACCGTCTTGTGTAATCGACAAGCCGTTCTTCGATGGTTGATTTTGCCGAGGTGAGGCGCGCGTTCAGCAGCGACCAGTGAGCGGGCAGCAGACACCATAGTTCCGGCTCGACCGTGGTGTTGGCTTGCGGCGTCAACACGCCCAGAACACCGCCGCTGCCATAATCTGCGGTCTCCATCACAGCCATCCCAGTTGCCCGGGCAGCCACAGACTGAGTGCGGGGAACAGGATCAGTGCGATCAGGCGCGCGAGATCGGCAAAGACGAAGGGGACTACACCGCGAAAAATTGTGCCGAGCGGCAGATCCTTGGCCATGCCATGCAGGACAAACACGTTGATCCCGATAGGCGGGGTGATCATGCCCAGCTCGATCACCACGATGTTCACGACACCCCACCAGATCGGATCATAGCCGAGCCCGATGACCACCGGATAGACAAAGGGCAGAGTCAGAACCATTGCCGCAATCGTGTCGAACAACGACCCGAGAACCAGGTAGAAGACCATCAGCATTGCCAAGACCATCAGTGGAGGCAGGTTGAGGCTTTCGATCCAGGCCACGGTTGCGGCGGGCAGTCCCGAGAGCGTCGCAAAATAGGAAAACACGGACGCACCGATGATGATCACAAAGATCAACCCTGTGTTTGATGCACTCTCTCCGAGGGCCGAGAGGAACGAACCGCGCGTCAGACGGCGGCGAAAGAGCGCAAGGAACAGGGCCACGCATGCGCCAACTGATGCGGCCTCGGACACGGTGAAGAACCCCGAATAAATCCCGCCAGAGACCACTGTGGCCAGAAGGATCACTGCCCAGCTACGGGTCGTCGCGTGGCGGCGTTCGGGCCAGGCAATCCGCTCTCCCAGCGGGGCGAGGTCGGGATTGCGCCGCACGACCAGTGCCACGGCGACAAAGTAGAAGACCACTGCCAACAGCCCCGGAACCACAGCCGCAAGAAACAGTGCGATGATCGAGTTTTCGGTGAGGATCGCGTAAAGGATCATCACGACCGAAGGCGGGACGATCATGCCAAGCGTGCCACCCGCTGCAATGGATCCCGCGGCAAGCGATTTGGCATATCCGCGGCCTATCATTTGGGGCAGGGCGATCCCCGCCATCGTGGCTGCCGTTGCGACCGAGGATCCGCAAATCGCGCCAAACCCCGCACAAGCACCCACGGTGGCAAAGATCAGACCGCCACGCCGGTGACCCAGATAGACATAAGCCAGCCGAT
>JBCCVT010000373.1:0-1689 GCA_039195015.1 Pseudomonadota bacterium | reverse complement strand
GGCCCGAGCGCTGCGTGGATCGCCCGGTGGCGCGCCACACGGCTCATCCCCTTGAACTCAGCTGCCCGGATCGCCACGTTAAAATGGCTTTCACCACCCTCCGGATATCCTGCGTGGCCGCGATGGCTTTCGCTGTCATCCACCACCTGCAATTCCCGCGGGGAAAACGCCTCCCGCAGACGATCCTCAATCTCTTGGCGTTTAGACATTTTTTTGCCGAAGCCCCTTCCCTCTTTCTGCGTGCAGTCTAAACTAAGCGGCCTCGACTCGTATAGGTACCAATATGCCCAAACCTGACCCTTTTGGATTCGACATGTCCGTCTCTTCGTCCAAGAAGAAAAACCCGCGCGGTCGGCGTGGGATGTCGGGCGCGTCCGAGACATCGACACGGATCTGCGACAAGGAGGGATGCAACAAGCCAGGCAAGTACCGTGCACCCAAGGCCCCCGACGTCCTGGATGACTACTACTGGTTCTGCCAGGAGCATGTGCGCGAGTATAATCTGAAATGGAATTTCTTTGACGGCACCACCGAGGCGGAGCTTAACGCGCAGATGTCAAAGGATAAAGTCTGGGAACGGGCCACCAAACCGCTGGGTGATCCTGAGGCGCGCGCCTGGGCGCGGCTGGGCATCGAGGACCCGCATCAGGTGCTGGGTGCCAACGCCACGCAGAACCCCGGGCGCAATGGCAGCGCCGGTCGCCGCCTGCCCCCGACCGAACGCCGCGCGCTGGAAATCCTCGAAGCCAAGGACAGCTGGACCAAGCCCGAGGTGCGCAAGGCCTACAAGGCGCTGATCAAAGTGCTGCACCCTGACATGAACGGCGGCGACCGCAGCCAGGAGGAACAGCTGCAGGAGGTCGTCTGGGCCTGGGATCAGATCAAGGGCAGCCGCAACTTCAAGGATTAATGGCGCTATCATTTTGGCCAACTGGACAGCCCGTTCCCCTTGCGCCTGATCGAGATATGTTGCACCAGATGATCCGGGCCAAAGCGGGCCCGGTTTTCGCATTTTTTGTAAAGGGGTGAGACCTCATGGCCGACGGCGCACTGGACATCAACACGAAGCCCACCGAAGAGATCCACGTCCGCGACGTCTTTGGCATTGATACGGATATGGTCGTGAAGGGATTTGCAGACCGCAGCGACCGGGTGCCCGATCTCGATACCACGTATAAGTTCGATCCCGATACCACGCTCGCGATCCTCGCAGGTTTTGCGCACAATCGCCGCGTGATGATCCAGGGCTATCACGGCACGGGCAAATCCACCCACATCGAACAGGTCGCCAGCCGATTGAACTGGCCCGCCGTGCGGGTCAACCTTGACAGCCACATCAGCCGGATCGACCTGATCGGCAAGGATGCGATCAAGTTGAAGGACGGCAAGCAAGTTACTGATTTTCAAGAAGGTATCCTGCCATGGGCCTTGCGAAACCCGACCGCCATTGTCTTCGATGAATACGACGCGGGCCGCGCCGATGTGATGTTCGTGATCCAGCGCGTGCTGGAAGCCGAGGGCAAGCTGACCCTGCTCGACCAGAACCGGGTCATTCGTCCGAACCCGAATTTCCGTCTTTTCGCAACCGCCAACACGGTCGGCCTCGGCGACACCAGCGGGCTTTATCACGGCACGCAGCAGATAAACCAGGGTCAGATGGACCGCTGGAACATCGTCGTAACGCTCAAT
>JBCCVT010000372.1:0-1719 GCA_039195015.1 Pseudomonadota bacterium | reverse complement strand
GATGTGACCTCCACCAAGCGCCATCCGGCACTATCTGAGAAGTGAAGAAAACCGGAGGTAGAAAATGCGCAGGATTGTTGCAGTTTGTTTCGGTATTTGGGCGGGAATAGGCGCCGGGACGGTGATGTCGCAAACGCTGGACACGGGGGCGGGTCCGGTGGCGGTGACACCGATGGTGACCGGGCTTGACGCCCCCTGGGGTGTCGCGATCCTGCCAGACAGCGGGTTTCTAGTGACCGAGCGTGACGGAGACCTGATCCATGTCCGCGACGGCCGCGCGCAGAAGGTCGCAGGCGTCCCGTCCGTGGTGGAAAGCGGACAGGGTGGCTTGTTGGACGTGACATTGCCCCGCGATTTTGCGCAGTCCAGAGAGGTGTTCCTGACCTACTCCAAACGGCAGGGGGGCGGATCGGGGACCGCTCTCGACATTGGGCGGCTGTCTCAGGATGGCAGCCGTTTGACGGACATGCGGACCGTTTTCGAATCTGCGCCTGTTGGCCGTACGGGCCGGCATTTCGGCAGCCGGGTGGTCGAAGCCCGTGACGGGACGCTTTTCGTGACGATCGGTGATCGGGGTGACCGTCCGTCAGCACAGGATCGGAGCAACCACAATGGTGCGGTTGTCCGCATCAACCGGGACGGGTCGGTTCCCAGCGACAATCCGTTTGTCGGTCAGACCGGCGTGCAGCCGCATATCTGGTCCTTCGGTCATCGCAATCCGCAGGGCGCCGGGCTGGACCTTGATGGTCGGCTCTGGACCGCCGAGCACGGCGCGCGGGGCGGGGACGAGGTGAACCGGATCCGGAAAGGTGCGAATTATGGCTGGCCGGTCATTTCCTATGGCGTGCATTACAGTGGCCGAAAGATTGGTGAGGGCACCTCGAAGACAGGGATGGAACAGCCCGCGCATTACTGGGATCCTTCCATCGCGCCGTCAGGTCTGCTGGTCTATTCGGGCAAGCTCTGGCCCGAATGGCGGGGTAGCATGTTCGTTGGTTCGTTGAAGTTCGACTATATCTCGCGGCTCGACGGTGGGCGGTTGAGCGAGGTCGAACAGATCAACGGACCCGAGACCGCGCGCGTGCGCGACATCATCGAAGCTCCGGACGGATCAATCTGGTTCATATCGGTCGGGCAGGGTGCGGTGTATCGCATGGCCCCGGCGGTGCGCGGGTAAGGAAGCGGGGTTCGAGTAGCTGAATCGCGCGCGTCCGGCGACGCCCCTTTAAGTCGATAATGGCCGAGGTAATTCGTAGTAGGCCGTGTCGCACCACTCGTCCTCACCGTAGAGAAAGTTTTTCTCGATCACATGGGTGCGGCGAAACCCAAGCTTTTCCAGCAAGCGCCAAGACCCGGTGTTCCGGGGGTCAAGCTCTGCTGTCAGGCGGTCGATCCCGGGCAGGGCGGTGAACGCGCGGGGAATGATTTCTGAGAGCGCCTCGAACGCGAGGCCTTTTCGCCAATAGTCCGGATGCAGGATGTAACCGATCTCGGGCGCGCTCCACACGCCGGCCTTCCCGATGCAGAGACCGTCGCATTCCAGAATGAACTCATATTGCGTGGCGGGATCGGCCTTGATGAAGGCGTCGAGGAACTCCTGCGATTGCGAGATGTCGGTGTAAGGCGGACGATCCCAATAGCGCATGGCCAGCGGGTTTGAAAAGATTTCGTGCAGGGGTGCCAGATCGTCCGGGCGACCCTCGCGCAGAACGAGCCTGT
>JBCCVT010000371.1:0-1732 GCA_039195015.1 Pseudomonadota bacterium | reverse complement strand
TCTGGCCCCTCCGTCGAAACCCGCCAAGGCAGAGCATGCGGACGAAATCATCGCCGACCACTACGACACAGTGCTCGTGCATTCGGACCCGTCCGCCACGCCGCTGGAGCTCAGCTGGCCCGTATCGGACCGCCTGGAGCCGAGCCTGCGCTACACAGGCTATGTCGCGCCGCCCTATGCACGACCAGATCCTGACGGCCCAGGCCAGGGAGAAATCATTGTCAGCGCCGGAGGCGGCGCGGTCGGAACACCAATCTTCCACGCTGCACTGGCCGCTGCCGAAGCAACGCCAGAAATGCGTTGGCGTCTTCTTGTCGGGGGTAACCGCGCGATGGACAGGATCTCGGCGCTCGCGTCCAAGGGCTTCCCACCCAATGCGATCATCGAACCCGCCCGGCCTGATTTTCGCGCACTGCTGGGTCGGGCGGCCGCGTCCGTCAGTATGTGCGGATACAATACCGCAATAGACATCCTACAGGCCGGCACACCGGCGGCCTTTGTCCCCTTTGACGACGGGCAGGAGGTTGAACAGGGCCTGCGGGCAAGAGCGCTGGCCGCCTTGCCTGCGGTACGGGTTGTGCGTACTTCAGAGCTAACGGCGCACGCGATCGCATCAGCCGTGCGTTCAGTGGCACGAGAAGGCCCGCGCGAAACCGGTGATTTCGCGTTCGACGGCGCGGCGCGCAGCGTCTCCATCCTGCAAGAACTGTTAGAGAAGCGAGCGTGACGAAAAAAACCTTTGACCCTCTGCATCAAGAGCTCGACCTCTGGAGCGAGGCGGGCCTGACCTTGCCGCTTTGGTGGCGCGATGACGACGCGACGCAGCCCTCAGATGCGCTGAACCAATTGCGGCAACTCTCGCGGGAAACCGGAATTCCCGTGCACCTCGCGATCATCCCTCAACCGGCCTTGCCGGAACTCGGCGCTTATCTCGCAAACACTCCGGAGATTATCCCCGTTCAGCACGGTTGGACGCATCAATCGCATAGCCCGGAATCCGAAAAAAAGGCAGAGTTCGGCAGGCATCGAACCATCGAAGAAATGATGGATGACATTCGCAAGGGGCGCGACTGTCTGAAGGATCTCCTGCCGCGTCCAACCGCTCCGATCTTCGTGCCGCCTTGGAACCGGATGACGCCCGACCTCTTTGCCTCGATCGTCGGGCTCGGTTTTTCCGCGGTGTCGACCTACGGCCCGCGAGGCGAGGCGATGGCAGCGCCCGGCCTTGCTCGGATCAATACGCACATCGACCCGATCGATTGGCGCGGTACAAGGGACCTTGTGCCGCCTGAGATCCTGATCGCTCGGATCGTTCAGCAGCTCGCCGACCGACGCAATGGCCGCGCGGACAATGCCGAACCCTATGGTCTTTTGACCCACCATCTGGTTCACACGGATCGGCTCTGGGACTGGGTCAGAGACCTGATGACTTGCCTGGCACATGGACCCGTGCAGCCATGGCGCATGCCGAATGACGGGAGGGTTCCACTATGAGTCGGCTGGATTCGATGCTGCGGCGCCTGAGCGCGCAGCGGGACGGGTTGAACTGGGCCGCCGCGCGGATCAAAGGACGGCCCGGAGATGTGCTTGACCTCGGGCTCGGCAACGGCCGAACCTATGACCATCTGCGTGAAATCCTGCCTGAGAGGCGGATCTGGGTGATCGACCGGGTTCTGAAATGCCATCCCTCCTGCGTGCCGCCGGAGCAAGACTTCCTAGAGGGTGAAGCGGA
>JBCCVT010000370.1:0-1740 GCA_039195015.1 Pseudomonadota bacterium | reverse complement strand
TCGGGCGGCAACGCGCAAAAGGTCGTGCTGTCGAAATGGCTTCAGATTGATCCTGAGCTTCTGCTGCTCGACGAACCGACGCAAGGCGTTGATATTGGTGCGCGCCAGCAGATTTGGGACGCGCTTGACCACACCGCCAGGACCGGCGCCGTGATCCTTGTGGCTTCCACCGATTACGACCAACTGGCCGAGATCTGCCACCGCGTTCTGATCTTCTCGCGTGGGTCGGTCATGGCCCATCTATCGGGCGCGGATCTGACCAAAGACACCATTGCCGAGCATTGCTATCGCTCGGTCAGCCGGATCGCCTGAGGCGCGCATGAAACCACATGGGTATGATGATCGGATCGCAGCGCTCGAGGCGAAGATTGCGGCCCTTGAGACCTCGCTCGACGCACGGGCGACGACCCGTTCGGCTTTCCGATGGTCGGATTGGTTCGAGAAGTACGGGCTGATCGTCGCCTGGGTGGCGATCATAATGGTTCTCGGCGCGTTCAAGCCCGCCCAGATGTTTGCTTGGAATTCCTATGCATCGATGTTGGGGTCGAACGCGATGGTCGTCGTGCTGACCCTGGCGCTGATCATCCCGCTCACGACCGGCGATTTCGATCTGTCGATTGCCGCCGTCATGGGGCTCAGTTCGATGCTGATCGCCGTGCTGAACGTCAAGATGGGCTATCCGATTGGCAGCGCTATTTTGATCGCCCTGTTCGCCGGAGCGGCAATCGGCGCGGTGAATGCGTTCTTCATCCTTTACTTCGGGGTGTTCTCGCTGATCGTGACATTGGGCACGGGGTACTTCACCGCCGGGCTGATCCTGTGGGTGTCCGACAGCGCAACAATCGCCGGCGTGTCGATGGAACTGGTCAGGGCCGTGATCCTGACCCGTGTCTTGGGAATTCCGGTTGGGTTCTACTATGCGCTCGGGCTGACGATTGTGCTCTGGTATGTCTTTCAGCATACCGCGCTTGGGCGGCGAATGCTTTTCGTCGGGCGCGGGCGCGAGGTTGCGCGGCTGTCTGGCGTCAATGTCACGCGTGTACGAGCACTGGCGCTGATCGCGTCATCGACCATGGCTGCTTTTGCCGGTGTTCTCTACACCGGTATGCGAGGGGCTGCGGACCCGTCATCCGCGCTCGCCTTCCTTCTGCCTGCCTTTGCCGCTGCTTTTCTGGGATCCACCGCAATCTATCCGGGCCGGTTCAACGCGATCGGAGCATTTGTTGCGGTCTATTTCCTGTCGACCGGCATCATGGGGCTGAATTTCCTGGGCGTGGACAGCTTTGTGCAGAACCTCTTTTACGGCGGCGGGCTGGTTGTCGCGGTGGCCATCAGCCAACTGATCCGCGGTCGCAAACCGATGGATTAGGAGGGTGCCATGACCCGGGATGCGCTTGGATATCGTTGCAAATTCGCGGTAGTCGCGCCGTCGACCAACACAATCGTACAGCCAGACATGGACAACTTGCGGGTGCCTGGCGTGACCAACCATTTCGGGCGCATCTATGTGCCGAACATGCCCGTCCACAATGATGCGGATTTCGTGGCGCTGGTCGAGGCGATTGGGGCGACGCTTAACGACGCCGTTGACCGATGCATGACCTGCGCGCCGGATTACCTGATCATGGGCATGTCGGCGCTGATGTTCTGGGATGGGCGCGACGCGTCGGAAAAACGGATGCAGGAGCTCAGCGACTACGCCGGGGTCGGGGTGTCGGCCGGCTCCTTTGCCTGCGAGGC
>JBCCVT010000369.1:0-1789 GCA_039195015.1 Pseudomonadota bacterium | reverse complement strand
TGATCAGGATTGAGGCGCGTCAGATGCGTCCGGGGATCAGGCCACAAGGCGGGGTCTTGCTTCATTTTCGATACCTTTGCGTTCCCTACAACTATCCCGAGCCGTCGCGTCATCATCACTTGTCAAACTGTGCGGATTGCCTTGCGTTTTCGTCATATCGACGAGACTGTGCATCATATGGACGAATTTGACACTGAACTCCTGGCCTTGCTGCGCGAAAACGCCCGCACCCCGGTTGCGGACCTCGCACGCAAATTGGGTGCGGCACGCACCACGGTTCAGGCCCGAATTGAACGGTTGGAACGCAACGGGGTTATCGCCGGCTACACGCTGCGTCTTGGCGACGCCGCCACACCGGCCTTGCGCGCCACGGCGCTGATCGCGATCGAGCCGCGCAGTGCGCCGGCTGTGCTGGACCGGTTGCGCAGCCTGCCGGCCATCGACATCGTGCACACGACCTCGGGCCGGTGGGACCTGATGGTGCAGATCTCGACCGATACCACCGCTGCCCTGGACGATACGATCGACCGCATCGGCGAGATTCGCGGCGTGCGGTCATCAGAAAGCCTGATCCACCTTTCCACCAAAATCGACCGGTCGGGGTCGGCGAGCTAGGGTCATCCGCGACATGCCAATGGCGCGATCTGGCTTTACCCGCGCCCGGAACCGGCGCAGGCTGTGGACGACGGTGTCGAGTACATGCGGAGCTGAAGATCATGGAACGGGTCAGCTTTATCCAGATGAAGGACGGCACGCGGGAGGAGTACGAATTCCTCACCGCTCATGAGATCGACCACACGCGGGGGACTGCGGACCGGTTGCTGCGCGCGCTGGTCGAACTTGACGCCTCGCTGAGTGGTTACCAGATCACGCGGCTTGGCCATTCGTTGCAATCGGCAACACGCGCCTGGCGGGACGGGGCCGATATCGATTGGGTTGTCGCCGCTCTGCTGCACGATATCGGCGATATCTATGCGCCGTACAATCACGACGAATACGCTGCGACGATCCTGAAACCCTTTGTCCGCGAGCAGTGCACCTGGTGCGTACAGAACCATGGCGACTTCCAGATGCTCTACTACGGGCACCATTTGGACGGGTTTGATCAGAACAAACGCGAGCGACATCGTGGTCACACCTATTTCGAAGATTGCGCAGCCTTCTGCGAACTCTGGGACCAGGCGTCGTTCGACCCCGACTACGACACGTTGCCTCTCGATTTCTTTGCGCCAATGGTGCGCGACGTCTTTGGCCGCAAAGCCTATGACACGAGTGTCATCCAACCGGGCATCCGCCTGCCCCTTGTCGACACCACCGTCGCCGCATCCCGCACCGCCTGATCCAAAGGCGCGTGCCCTGCGTGCACGCAAGACCTTGTTTTGCGCCTTCGGCGCGTTGGCAGAATTCACACCGGACGTAGGTAGGATCGAAGCGGCGGGATCGAATGCCGTCCGCGCCATCGGCGGTGCTTACAACCGTCCCGTCCGCTTCCTCCTGATGCGATCCTTAGACAAACTGCCCAGATCGCGACTCTATCGGCACCGATTCTGATGAAGAAAGCGTTGCCCTGCCCCGCGTTCGAGAGTCCGCAAAACTGGCGCGTGCCACCGATCAGCCGCTGGATCGGAAGAAATGCCGATCTGCCACCTTTCCCTTCCCCACCCGCTTCGCTAGATGATCCATCGACCAAAAAGGGATCGCGCCATGGCGATGGAAAAAACATTCGACGCATCCGAGGCCGAAGCGCGGCTGTATCGCGCGTGGGAGGATGCGGGCTGTTTCAAGGCCG
>JBCCVT010000368.1:0-1790 GCA_039195015.1 Pseudomonadota bacterium | reverse complement strand
CAAAAGTTGAGTAATGGCCGACGCGCCGCGATCCCACCCTGTTTCGGATCGTGGCCAGAGCCATCCGGAGTGCGGGAGACGTGAAATGAGCCTGTCCGCCACGCTGGCCATCGCGTGGGTAATCTTGGCGACATTGGTCGCTTTCCTGCCACTGCGCTTTCAATATGCGCCGGGCTTGCTGCTGTTGGTGGCAGCGCCCGTGCTGATCCTCTGGCTCGGCCATGACTTCGGGCTTCTTGCCGGAGCAGGTGCTTTGGCTGCGTTTTTGTCCATGTTCCGTAATCCGCTCCAACATCTTTGGCGCAAGGCAACCGGAAGGTTCGTGCAATGACCACCTCGCTGGTATTGGCCTGTATCTGGGCGATCGGTGCGAATGTGGCGGCCATCGCGCCGTCGCGCGACAACCATTGGTCGCGGGCTTATGTGTTGATTGCGATCGGGATTCCGCTGGTCGGCTTTGTGACATTCGAAAACGGGCCGCTGGTGGGGATAATTGTGCTGATTATGGGCGTGTCGGTCCTGCGCTGGCCCGTCATTCATCTGAGCCGTTGGATGCGCGGTAAGCTGGACAGGCAGAGCCACTAGGCGGCTGAACGGACACGGACTTCCGTCTTTGACGACGCGACCGGTCATGCATCTGCCGCGTGGCCACGACGTTGGGCGCGTCGCGACGGTTGCAGGCAGTGCCGCACCCGCGCTAGACCCGCAAAAAACTGCGAGAGTGCGATGCAGCTTCCCTCACCCCGTGGCTCCCTGACGCCGAACCGTGCGCTGAATGACCTCACGTGGCTGCGTGTGGGCGGCGCGGCCGACTGGCTCTTTCAACCCGCCGACGAAGACGATCTAAGCGCATTCCTGCACGACCTCCCGCACAGTGTCGCGGTCTTCCCGATGGGCGTCGGATCAAACCTGATCGTTCGCGATGGCGGTCTGCGCGCAGTTGTGATCCGCCTTGGCCGTGGGTTCAACAAGATCGAAATCGAAGACCAGACTGTCGTTGCCGGCGCTGCTGCTCTGGATGCCCATGTTGCCCGGCGCGCCGCGGATGCGGGGCTCGACCTTACCTTTCTGCGAACGATCCCCGGCAGCGTGGGCGGCGCCTTGCGGATGAATGCCGGCTGCTATGGCAGTTACGTTGCGGATGTTTTAACCAGCGCGCGGGCGGTCTTGCGGTCGGGCGAGATCGTAACGCTTGGCCCTGAGGATCTGGCGCTATCCTATCGCAAATCCGAACTGCCACCGGGCGCGGTTCTGACCCGGGCGACGTTCAAAGCGCCGATGGGGGATCCCGAAGCCCTGCACGAGCGAATGCGCGATCAGATCGATAAACGCGACGCGACCCAGCCCACCAAGGACCGCACCGCGGGGTCGACCTTTCGCAACCCGGCTGGCTTTTCATCGACCGGACGCGCCGATGACGTGCACGATTTGAAGGCATGGAAGCTCATCGACGACGCTGGCATGCGCGGTGCGCGGCGCGGCGGCGCCCAGATGAGCGAGAAGCATTCAAACTTCCTGATCAACGCCGGTGGCGCCACAGCCGCAGATCTCGAAGGACTGGGCGAAGACGTTCGAAAAAAGGTTTACGCCGCCAGTGGCATATCGCTAGAGTGGGAAATCATGCGGGTCGGTGATCCGCTAACGGAATAACCCCGATCGCACAGCTGGACAGGCATTAAGAAACCGGCGGCGACACGGATAAAAACAACAGAAAAACGGGACGCAAATCCCGGGGACATTGAGGCTTTCAGCTTGGGTCAGTCGAGCGGTAAGACCCCGAAAGTGGCGGT
>JBCCVT010000367.1:0-1799 GCA_039195015.1 Pseudomonadota bacterium | reverse complement strand
CCACGACCAGCGAAATCTCAACGTTCTGAACACCTTCGTTGGCCGTCGCGGCCGAGGCCGAGCGCAGCTCTTCGATGCCCAGCAGCTTCATAAAGAAGGTATCCATGTCCAGATCGCCCCGCGCCCGGACCGTGCGGCCAACAAGCGTGCCGTCGATACCCGCATCCGGGTCGGCACCGGCCAGCACAACTTCCGGCTCGGGGACTGTGATCAGATCGGGGTTGATGCCCGACTTGTCGGCAAAATCGCGGATCAGCGTCTCTGCCTCGATCGTCTGCTCGATATTGGCGGCGGCGAGCACGGCGCTGTCGATTGTATTCTGCATCTCGACGCGCTGGGTCTCGAACCGCATCAGGTCGACGGCCATGCCGCCCATGAACAAGATGCCGATGAACAAAAACAGCGAGAAGATCAGGAACGAGCCCTCTTCGTCGCGTCCAAAGGCACGCGCGAGAAGTTTGGCCTGGGTCCGAAGATCGTTGGGGGTCGGCGTTTGGGTGGCAGAACGCGCACGCACAGCGCCGGAAACGATTGGCAGGTCGCCCATTTGGTACTCCCGGTCCGGCAATGGGGGGTCCGGACTCAACTCGTTACGGTCAACACTCAACACGTGAGTAGTAGCTGAAGGTTTTACCCAAATTGTGGATATCCGGCCAAAATCCTGCCCAATGAAGGGTCAATTGGCCGGCGCTCTGGCAACAGTGCCGGGGCGAGACCCCCGATATCGCAAGGCCCGGGCGACAATGGCCATAGCGTCCGTGTCGCGCGGCGAGTTCGGGCAGAGACGGCACGAATCAGGGCAATTGGCGCGCAGATCGCGCCGCGCGGGCCCCGTCTGGGCCGACGCTGGGGACGTGACTGGCCCTATCCTGATATGCAAAACTCACCACCAATGCCGCATCGCGCGAGTCAAAGACAAAGGGAGCCTGTGCCATGGACGGAACATTTCCAGAGAACGACCTGACCGGTGTTGTCGCCGCCGACAAGGCGCATATCTGGCACCATCTGATCCAGCATAAGCCGTTTGAGGACACCGATCCCCGCATCATTGTCGAAGGCCGCGGTATGCGAGTCTGGGATCAGCACGGCAAAGAGCATCTTGACGCCGTGTCTGGCGGGGTCTGGACCGTGAATGTCGGCTACGGCCGCGAAAGCATCGCCGACGCCGTGCGCGATCAATTGGTCAAGATCAACTTCTTCGCGGGCTCTGCGGGCTCGATCCCCGGGGCGCGCTTTGCCGAAAAGCTGATCGACAAGATGCCGGGGATGAGCCGGGTCTACTACTGCAACTCTGGGTCCGAGGCGAACGAGAAGGCCTTCAAGATGATCCGCCAGATCGCGCACAAGCGCTACGGCGGGAAAAAGCACAAAATCCTGTTCCGCGAACGCGACTACCACGGCACCACGATCAGCGCGCTTTCGGCGGGCGGCCAGCAACAGCGCAACGCGCAATATGGCCCGTTTACGCCGGGCTTCGTCGAAGTGCCGCACTGCCTCGAGTACCGCGCGCAGTGGGATGTCGAGGACTATGGCCAACGCGCCGCCGACGCGATTGAAGAGGTGATCTTGCGCGAAGGTCCCGATACTGTCGGCGGTCTCTGCCTCGAACCGGTCACGGCGGGTGGCGGTGTGATCACCCCGCCCGAGGGCTATTGGCAGCGCGTGCAAGAGATCTGCCACAAGTACGATGTGCTTCTGCACATTGACGAGGTTGTTTGCGGTATCGGGCGGACCGGCACGTGGTTCGGCTACCAAAACTACGGCGTCGAACCCGATCTGGTCACGATGGCGAAGGGGGT
>JBCCVT010000366.1:0-1807 GCA_039195015.1 Pseudomonadota bacterium | reverse complement strand
CGGCTCCTCGAAGCGGCTCTGGTCGCCGCCGTGGATCACGGTCCGCAAGCACCGTCCATCGCAACCGCCCGCATGGCCGTCACCTGTGGGCTAGGCCTCAATGGCGCTCTGGCGTCTGCGGTCAACATGTTGGATGACGTCCACGGGGGGGCCGGTGAACAGGCGGTCGAACTGTATGGCATGATCACAAACGCGATGGAGACAGGCCAGTCCACACAAGACGCGGCCAAGCATGCGATCGATACCTGGCGGCGCGACCGCTCTGACTTCATCCCTGGTTTCGGGCACCGGTTTCACAAGCCCGAGGACCCGCGCGCGCCACGGCTCTTGGCTCTGGTCGATGACGCCGCCGCCGCAGGTACGGTATCGGGCCAATTCGCCGAGATCGGAAGAGCGGTCCAAACGGTTCTCGATACGCGCAAGGGCAAACCTGTTCCGATGAATATCGACGGCGCGACCGCAGTGATTTACGCCGAACTAGGCTTTGCCGCGCCGCTCGCGCGCGGCCTCTTCTGCTTGTCGCGTTCGGTTGGCATCCTTGCCCATGCCTGGGAACAGATGCAGCAGGGTGGGCGGAACAAAGGTCCGACGCCACCCCGCTACAGGTGGCGATATGACGGGCCGAACCCGATCGACGCAGACTGATCCGCGTCAGTCGCGCGTCTCTGCCCGCAAGAGATAGGTATCCATGATCCAACCGTGTTCGGCCCGGGCCTTGGCGCGCAGATGAATAATCGTCTGGCTCACGTCACTCAGAGGCCCATGCACCAATATCTCTTCATCCATGCCAAGGAACGCACCCCACCATATGGTCAGATCAATCCGATCCAAGTGCTGAAAACTGCATTCGCCGTCGAGCATTACGACCACGGTCTCGGCGCCCTCCGGCCAGCCTCCATCCCGCAGCTGCCGACCGGTGGTGACCATCACGGATCCGCCGAGCGTGTTGAACGGGATGGCGTGCGCGGCAGTCAGCGCTTGCAGAGCGGTGATCCCCGGGACCACGCGAACCTGCGGTCTCGGGCGCAGCCGCTCGGCGATCCGCATGGTGCTGTCATAAAGACCCGGATCGCCCCATACCAGCAATGCGATCGGCCCCTCGGGTGCACCTGCCCCGTCAATGGCGGATTGCCAGATCTCGGCAATCCGGTCGTGCCACTGGATCACACGGTCCAGATAAGGCAGCGCCGGATCGCGCTTGGGCAGATCAAACTCGACCACTGGCGCGGTGACCTCCGCAGTCTCCAAGATCTGGTGTCGCAGATCCGCCAAGTCAGACCTGTCCGCGCCCTTGCGCGGCACAAGGATCAACGCGGCTTCGCGCATCGCATTGCGCGCCTCGCCCGTGACGTGGTCAGGGTTGCCTGTGCCGATGCCGATGAGAAGAAGCTGGGTCATGATCTTAGGTGCCTAGAAAAAGGCGCGTCAATCAATACGGGATATCGCAGTACCTGGGATCCTCGTCTTTGAGTTTGCGCGAATTCCACGCGGTCGACCCGGCCAACCCATGGACCCTCAACAATTCTGCGGCGGGCTAAACGCGGGGTTCAATCGGAAATGCCAGGTGTGCGGCCGCTCGCTGCTTACTGGGCCAATGGTCCAAGACGCTTCCCCGTCTTTCCCGTTACACCGTTGGGCCGTCTCGTTGCGGCGGCATGGAACCTGTGCCCAGGTCAGGCAAAAGGTTTCGATATCAGGTTTCTGCGAGCGGGCCGTAGAGGATCAGGGCCGGTGCGCTAGTGATTTCTTCCGACAATGCGAGGGCAAGGTCCGATACAGTCGTGCGCTCTATCGACTGATCCGCCGT
>JBCCVT010000365.1:0-1814 GCA_039195015.1 Pseudomonadota bacterium | reverse complement strand
TCCTGAACGAAGTCCTCGATCGGATGGTTCAGAGCGCGCGCCACCCGCTGCAACAAACCGATCGAGATGTTGCCCTCCCCTGCCTCAAGCTGCGCCAGATAGCGGGGAGACACACCGGACATGTCCGACAGAACCCGACGCGGTAGACCGCGTTTCTGGCGCGCAACGCGCACCTTGTCACCGACGCGGCGCAGCAAGGCGTCAACGCCGTCTTCGTCGGGGTTAGGCGAGTTCGAAAGATCTGTCATCACGGTGCTTTGTGAATGATACTGCATAAATCTAGAAGTGCGCGTCCGCAGCCGCAATCGCGTTCGGGCCACGCGGCCACTATGTGCACTATTGTGCGCAAACTTGTTTCCTTAAGGCCGCAGAAATGGACTGACAATTTCGCGGATGTCATCGGGCGGTGGGCAGGATTGAAATGCGTCGGCCACGACAAAGACGCAAACGAACCGGCCTTCAAAGCAAAGGGCACCGTCCTGATGGCCATCCACCCGGAAGGTGATGGACCGATCGCCAAGGCGAGATGGCCAGACCGAGCATATCAGCCTGTGGCGCGCGGTGATCGGCGCGCGGAAGTCCAGCGACATGTGCACAAAGGGTGTGCCAAGGTTGCGGTCAAGCTCAAGCTGGTACCAACCATCGCCATCCAGATGCGCCTCCCACCAGGCGTTTATGGCGTCCAGAGCGAAACCTGGGATGCGCCCGGTATATGCAATCTTGGCCGGATCGCAATCGGCCCAGGTAACGCGAATTGTATGTTCGAAAAGAGCCGCGCCGAACCGGTCATCGGCCATCAATAGGTCTCCACATGGAACCGGCCTTCGGCACGCATGTGGTCGCGCAGTTCGACCCAGGTATGACCGACATCTTTTGCGATCTCGGTCAAAGCAGCATCGACACCGTCTTCCATGCCCTTAAGCCCGCAGATGTAGACGTGGCATCGGTCATCGGAGAGCAATTCAGCCACCGCGGCCTGTTCAGTCAGCATTCTGTCCTGCACGTATTCCTTGGGCGCATCACTGACCCGGGAAAACACAAGATGCTGCCTCATCAGTGTCTCGGGCACCTTCTTTAGCGGGCCAAAATAGGGCAAGGCAGCGGGCGAGCGAGCCCCGAAGAACAGCGTCATGCTGCTATCGGCGGCTCCAGCCCGTTGCCGTTGCATCGTAAACGCGCGCATCGGAGCTGATCCGGTGCCGGTGCAGATCATCAAGAGCCGGGCGTCGGGGTCGTTCGGCATCAGGAAGGTCGCGCCAAAGGGTCCGGTCACCTCGACCGTCGCGCCGACTGCAAGATCGCACAGGTAGTTGGACGCGACGCCGTCGGGTTCGCGCTTCACCGTCAGCGATACGTTGTGATAGCCCGAGCGTTCTCCGTCCCTGGGACTGGATACGGAATAAAGGCGTGGCAGATGAGGTGTGCCGGATGCGTCCATGCCGGGCGGTATCACCCCGATCGACTGGCCCTCGAGCACGGGAAAAGGCAGACCAGCCGTGTCGAGCACGATATGGCGCACATCGTGATCGGGATCGTCGGTCAACCGCATGTTGCCCTGCACGCGAAACGTGGCCGGCTTGCCGGGCGTGTACAAATTGACTACCGGCTTGGCGGCTGTTGCCGGCGCAACAGCCTTTCCGCCCGCACCCGCATGCGCCTCGGCCAGCAAGGCTTGTACGGCCTCGTCCAACCCTTCGCCCTCGGCATCTTCGGATGTTGCGGCAATCTCAGCCTGTTCGGGCAGTTCCATCCAATCGTATTGCTCTTCCAGCGAATAGGCCGCCGATGTGTCGGGCACAATGCGCCATTCGTCG
>JBCCVT010000364.1:0-1840 GCA_039195015.1 Pseudomonadota bacterium | reverse complement strand
CGGCGGCAGCACCCGGATCACCAATCGGATCAGATCGGTGCGCTTGCTCACGCCGGTTTTTGCCAGCACCGCATTGATCTGGTTCTTGGCGGTCACCGATGATGTGTTGCGGCGCTCGCCGATCTCATCGACCTGACAGCCTTCGACAATCAGCTGGCAGACCTCGGCTTCGGCCGGGGTCAGACCGTAGAGTTTCACGAACCGCTCCAGTCGGAGATAGGGCACGCGGTCGGGATCGATGAGCGTGATCAGTGCGCCTTGCAGATTGCGGTCAAGCTCGGCCACTGAATCCCGCAACGGAGCGATGTCCAATAGAAATGGTGCGCCGCCCGAGCGTCTTGGCAGGGCCATCAGCATTTCGGCCTGGTCGGCCTCGCCTTTTGCGGTTTGCGCGGCTTCGGACACCCGTGCACCAAGCGCTGCCGTCTGATCGCCGTCGGTGCAGATCAGTCGGCCATCCGGTCCCTTGGCGACGCCATCGCGCAGGTCGAAGATCCGCTGCGCCTCGGCGTTCGACACGATGACCTCACCCGACGGCAGAGCGAGGGCAAGGCCCACATGGACATGATCCAACGCTCCAAGCAACGCCTTGTACCGCTGCTTGAGCTGGCGAAACGTCCGTCCGATCTCAGCCGCTTTCGACAGATGCGGCAGCAGCGGTGTCAGCACGCGCATGGCGTCTTCCGGCACATCGTCACGCCCGTTCGGAAAGGCAACGCTCATCGCATCGAACCAAACCTTGTCAGCGTTGAGCCGCACGCCAACGCGACGCCGAACATCCAGTCGCCGCCGCAAAAGCGCGTAGTCGGCCCGCGCATCGAGGCTGCCAGCATCGATGCCCATCTGCGTATCCCGCACCAGAACTTGCGGCGCCTGCCGGTCGAGAAAGGCCCAGTCGGGCTCTTGCAGACCGCTTAGTCGCACACCGTAATAGACACCCCAAAAGCTGCGCGAGAATTTCAGGTACGTCGTGTTCATTAAGGTCAGATCGGCGTCCTCGGGATCGCTGCGGCGCAGGCGAAGGGCGATGGCCCGGGCGTCAGCCACATCAGCGACCGCATCCAGCGCCCGCCGCCACCGGCCGAGATGTAGCGCGGTGTCGTAGATATGCGTCAGTGCCGTGTATGCGTCCCGCTCCAGCATCGCGCGGTGTTCCGTGATCTCCATTGGCCGCGTATCGGCGCGGCTATCTCATATGCGGTACGGCCTTTCATGGTCCGTTTGGATCATGACAGCCGCGCTTCACCCTGAAAAAATCCGCGATGCCGGTCAAGAATTCCTGGCCGGCAGCCCAGGTAGAGGGCGATCGCGAATAATTTTTACAAGGTGTTGAGATGAAGACTATTTCTATCAAAGCGTGCGTTCTGGCCGTCGGAGTGGCGGTGTTCGGAATAGGTGCACACGGTACGGCAGCCGACCCCAAGCCCCGTCCGTCAAAACCGGCGGACCCGAATGCCATTGTCGCACTCTACCTGGGTCAGACATGGACATGGAGCAAGGGCGGATCCTACTGGGGACAGGGCGGCAAATTTGCCGCGATTTGGGAAGACCAACCTGTGGCTGATGGCAAGTGGTACGTCACAACACGCGGTACGCTATGTTATGAAGCCGTTTGGCTCACCCCCGAGTCTCCGACCAATGACGAGATCACCAAGCTCTGCTGGCAGCACGTGGCGGACGAGGATGGTCAGATCTGGCAGAAGCACCATGAAAACAACGATTGGTACATCATGGACGTGGCTGAAGATCTGACCCGCGGCAATACCATCCAAAAAGAATTGGCCAAACGTCGGCGCGCCGTCGGGCTTTGACGCCGGGCGCTTCCAAGCGCGCGGGTTTG
>JBCCVT010000363.1:0-1880 GCA_039195015.1 Pseudomonadota bacterium | reverse complement strand
GCGCAATTGGCGGTAGTGCTTGAGATTTCTTGCAAAAACAACGCGGATGTCCATCCGCGAGTAAAGAACCTATCGCGTATTTTGGTGCGACGTATTATAATGCTCATCTGCAGTTTGACTGACCGCAATCCGACCTTGCACATGCAATCTGATGTGCTGTTATGAGCCTTAACGCCCAACGGCGAGGGGGAATCATGTCTGCCACCGGCACCACGCCGATCGCTGATCTCGCACCACAAAGCGATGAGCTGACCGATTACGACCATGCGCACATGACGCTGTACCTGCGCCTGTTCGACGCCGCAGAAAGCGGTGCTAGCCTTCAGGAAGTAGGTGAGATTCTTTTCGGTATAGATGCCGCCAAAGAACCAGAACGTGCCAAAAAGATGTACGACAGCCACCTCGCCCGCGCTCATTGGATGACGGAGCACGGCTATCGCAAGCTGCTTGAGGGCGGTAACGGCTGAACTTCGCCTTATCCGTAAGACATCGGCGAACACTCGCGCAGGTTGCGCAGAGCAACCGTTCCTGCCGTCGTTTTGACGCATCACCAAGCTATACTCATTGTTCATCGAAACAGCTGACGCGGAGCTTCGCCATGACCAAGGATTGGCAAGACGAAACGGCGTACAAGCATTTCGACAGTCTCGACCTGTCCGGGCTGGCCTGGGAGTGCTTGCGCCGTAATTCCGACTATCGCGCCAATTACCCGCAAATGCGGGATGGATTGAAATCACCGGCCGCATGGGGGTTGCGATTTCCCGGTTGACCCGGACATCGACGCACCCGATGCACCCGTATTCTGGAAGCCATCAACCGCCCCGGCGGCGGTCGGGTATGCTGTACCGGTCCCCGGCGGCGACACCGCCGCGCCGCACATTGATGCAGATGATCTGACCGTCATCGGAACGCAGGGCGGTTTGATGTATGTGCGCCTCGCAACAGGCGCATTGCTTGTGCTGGATGCCAAAAACCTCCAACGCCCGATTGGGATTCTGCTGCCGTTGGACGAACATTGGGCGGCACGAGTGGACATACTCAAGGCGCTTCGCGCGCAGCTGTTGTACCGCAAACGATCCCCTCCGCCCCTGACGTCGCAGCAGCGACGGCGCATCCAGCTTGCACTGCGCACGCTCGACGCGCGCCGGGACGATGCCAGCTACCAGACGATCGCGCGGCACTTGTACGGCGCCGAGGCTGTGTCGCGCGAGCATTGGAAGACCAGCTCCCTCAAGGCCCAGATCACCCGACTGTCAGCCCATGGTACGCATCTCACCACCAAAGGCTATCGCTATCTCCTTCTCGGCAAAGGACCCACGGGGCGCTCCAAGCCGCGCAAGTGATCACCGTGCGATCTCCGAAAATCGAACTCCCATCAATCCCTGATCCTGTTGGCCTTTGGGGGTGACGTTTTCACGGCGCGATCTTCGTCATCCCTCCTCACGGCGCTCTTCCGTTTTCATGACCTCCGACAGCCCGCGACGCGCCGTCGCGCGGCCTAGCCACCGGAGATGCTAAAATGCCCGACCCAAATGAAGGACTCCCGCCCCGCTACCTCAGAACCCCGGAAGCCGCTCGCTTTCTCGGCCTCTCCGGACGCACTCTGGAAAAACACAGGACCTACGGGACCGGCCCGCGGTACTCGAAAATCGGCGGGCGTGTCGTCTATGCGGTCGACGATCTGCAGGCCTGGGTCACCAGGGGCGAGAAGACCTCGACCTCAGACGAGACCGAAGACAGCGTTCTGCCCGCCAAACGCCATGCCGCCGTTTCGCCGGCCTATCTGCGGCGGGGGCGCTGAGCCGATGCAGACACTTGTCCACCTCACCTGGATCGAAGGGCGTATCGAGCGCTGGATCCGTTTCGGTCAGATGGCCGGG
>JBCCVT010000362.1:0-1944 GCA_039195015.1 Pseudomonadota bacterium | reverse complement strand
GCGCTGCGGCTCGTTGGCATCTCCGACTACACCCGCGCTTCAACCCGCCTGACTGCGGTACGAGCCACGGCGACACACGCGCTCCACCTACAGCTTTCAGAGGGCGATCCACTGTTGAAGTCCTCAGGTGTCAACGTGGATCAAGCCGGTATGCCGGTTGAGTTTGGCCGCACATGGTTCGCGGGCGACAGGGTGACGCTGACACTGGAAGGCTAGGTCTCGTATTTTTCGAGAAAGGCTTCAGCCGCGAGGGACCGAAAATCTGGAAGCGCTTGCCGGATATCCTCGTGCGACCAATCCCACCACGCCAGTGCGATCAGGCGCTCGGCGATCTCGGGTGGTTGGCGCACGCGCAGCACTTTGGCCGGTGTACCTGCGACAATGGTGTACGGGTCCACATCCTTGGTCACGACGGCGCCCGCGGCAACGACCGCTCCATCGCCAAGGGTCACTTCCGGTTTGATCATTGCGCCTGCACCGATCCATGTGTCATGGCCGATATGGGCCGTGCGAGACCGGCGGTGCGCAAAGAAGTCCTCATCCCGTCCGGCATTGTCCCAGTAGTCATCCGACCGATAGAGGAAGTGATGACAGGCCGCCGTATGAAGCGGGTGGTCGGTGGCCCCGATCCGCGCAAAGGCAGCGATGTTGGCGAACTTGCCGATCTGCGCATTTGCGATGTCGGCATAGCGGTCACAATAGCTGTAATCCCCGAACCGGGAATTGTTCACCCGGCTGCCTTTGCCAATCTCGACATAGGCTCCAAAGCTACTATCGGTGATTTCGCATTCCGGGTGAATGAAAGGGTCTTTTGCAGTCAGTCGCGCCACGTCTAGAACTCTCTTTCCTCACCTGTGAAGCGGAAAAACTTTCCGGTGTCCTTCAGGGTCAAGTCTCGGGCGATGTCTAAAACACCGCTGGCCACATCATGCGGGTCTTCCTCTGCATCCGCGCCGCCCATATCCGTTCGCACCCAGCCGGGATCGACCAGTGCAACTGGAACCCCCTCGGGTTCAAGAGCGGTGGCAAGTCCTTGCATCACTTTGTTCACAGCAGCCTTTGACGCCCGATAGGCGATGCGATCCGCTTTGCGATAGCCCATCCAGGCCATCTGCGACGAAATTGTCAGGATCTTTGGTGCATCACTCTTGCGCAGTTGGGGCAAGACGGCTTGCGCGACAGCCAGCGGAGCGATGCTGTTGATCGTCAGCGTGTGGGCAAAGCCTGCAAAATCCATATCGAGCGGTGACTGCCGGTCAGGCGAGATTACGCCCGCATTGTTGATCAGGATATCCACAGGGCCGATGCCCGACAGTTGTGCAGCGACGGTTTCCGGCATGTCCAGCACCAAAGGAACCGTGCCATCCCGCCCGTCGCGCGTGGTGCCAATCACCTGATGGCCAAGGGCAACGGCCTGAGCATGAAGGGCCGCGCCAATTCCCCGGTTCACACCGGTGATAAAAAGGCGCGCCATCAGTCTTTGCGTCCGATCAGTTTGCCGCGCAGCCAGCCCGAGAACCAGTCCATGAACATCACCATGACGACGATCAGGACGATGTAATAGGCGACCTCCTCCCAGTCCTTCTGGGTCTGGATTGCTTGGGTCAGCATAAGGCCGATACCACCGCCCGTAATTGCGCCAATGATCGTGGCTGAACGCGTGTTGGATTCCAGAAAGTACAAGATCTGGGCCAATAGCACCGGCACCACCTGCGGGATCACGCCGAAGCGGTAGCGTTGCAAGGGTTTGGCACCCGTTGATTCCACGCCTTCGATTTGTTTTTGATCGACGTTTTCCAGCGCCTCGGAGAAAATCTTGCCGAAGGTGCCAGTGTCGGTGATCAAGATTGCCAGCGCGCCGGTCAGAGGGCCGGGTCCAAAGGCACGCGCCAGCACCACGGTCCAGATCAAAGCATCCACACCACGCACAAAATCAAAGACCCG
>JBCCVT010000361.1:0-1947 GCA_039195015.1 Pseudomonadota bacterium | reverse complement strand
GATCAGTCTGGGATGAAGCGCCGGGCAAGCTCGGCCTCCTGCGCTTGCATGAGCTCTTCGGCGATGGCCATGTGAGAGGCCATGATCGCGCGGGCTGACACCCCGTCACCGGCGCGCAATGCCGCCACGAGATCCAACTGGTGTTGTCGCCCGCGCCGCCAAAGCTCGTGATTGGGCGGATCATAGAGCTTTCGATACACTGTCATCTCCGTCAGCATCTCGGCCATGAAGGCGATGATAAAGCCCAACAGACGATTGTCCGCAAACTCCGCGAGCTTGGCGTGAAAGGCGAGCGAGGAGACATGTTCCTGGATCTCTTCTTCCGCGGATTGCGCTGGCGTGTCGTGTTGCCCGACAAGATGCGCAAGATCGTCAATCTGGTCATCGCTCAACCGGCCTGCGATGTCCGCGACAAGCTCCGGCTCGAGCGTCTTGCGCATCTGATAGATGTCGGAAAGCGAGAGGTTCTGAAAGTAAAAATAGTTGCCGAGCAATGACCGCGCCCGTTCGGCGGACACCTTATCAACAAAGCTCCCGCCGCCAGGACCGGTGCGGGTCAGGATCAGGCCCTGCGCCTCGAGAATCCGTGTCGCCTCGCGGACTGTGCCTTTTGACACTGAAAAAAGCGCAATCATTTCGGCTTCGTTCGGCAGCTTGTCGCCCGGCTTCAGGTCGCGTTCGACAACCCATTGCTTGATCTCGTCCGCCACGCGCACCGGGCGCGATCGTTTCGTCCGTCCGCGTTGCTCGATCCCGCCGTCCATGGACACCTCGGTTCTTCTGGCCGAGCCGCGATATGCGGTTCGCCGTGCATTGTGTAACCTTTCATTTATCATCATAAATTCCGTGTGTCATCGACGGCGGAATGCGCTGCGTGTGATCATGCAGCGTCGCGTCGCGCAGATCCCCGCACTCGCCGCGCCCACAGGACAGAAGGCACACCTGCGGCCGACGCAACCAGCATCAATACCAACAAGTCGACGGCGCCTCCCTCTTGCGGCAGGATAAGGCCCGTCAGCGTGGTCAGCACGGCTCCGCAGGCGACGATCAAGGCACCGTTCCAACCCGCAGCGCTACCGGCCAGATCGGGGCGGACAGACATGGCACTGGCGCTGGAACTTGGCATGGTGAGGCCGTTGCCAAGTCCGACAAAAACGGTGCTTCCAAAGAAAAGTACAGCGGAGCTGTGGCCCATCCAAAGCAGGCAAAGGCCCGCCGTGAGACCTGTGCAGGCGGTCAGCCGGCCGGCAAGCATCATGGTCGTGGGGTCGAAACGCGCGGCAAAGCGACCCGACAGCGCGCTTCCCAGCATAAACCCGGCGGTTATGGTTCCGATGTAGACGCCGAGCTCTGCCGTGGACACGCCAAACACGGATTGCGCAACCAGAGGTGCGCCCGTCAGAAAGATGTAGAACGCGCCTGTCGAAAACGCACCACAGAGCGAATAGGCCCAGAACAGCGGCTCTCGTGTAAGCGCGCCCACCGAGCGTGTCGCTGCCCTGTCCGGCGCGGCGGGCCGCGTTTCCCCAAGATCAACCCAGCTCAGGACAAAAAGGCACAGACCTGATATCGCGTAAAAGACGAAATTCGCACGCCAACCAAGGGTCGTATCCAAAACGCCGCCCAGCATCGGCCCCAGCATAGGGGCCACCGCCATCGCCATGCTGATATAGCCAATGATCCCCGCTGCGCGCCGTTCGGACGTGGTATCGCGCACGATCGCCAGCGACAGCGCATAGCCAGAGATGATGGCCCCTTGCAGAACGCGGAAAGCCAGAAACATCCAGACTTCCCGGGCCACAGCACATCCGATCGACGCCAATGTGAAAACAGCCAGTGCCCCAAGCAGAACCGGCCGTCGACCGATACGGTCCGACAGAGGCCCCGCGACCAGTTGAATCACCGCAGTGACCGCGAGATACCCGCCTACGGCGAGGCTGACCGTCG
>JBCCVT010000360.1:0-1952 GCA_039195015.1 Pseudomonadota bacterium | reverse complement strand
GTTTGGGCATCGGCTACCTGCCGCAGGAAGTGTCAATCTTTCGGGGGCTTTCGGTCGAAGACAACATTATGGCCATCCTCGAAATCAGCGAATCCGACCGCACCAAGCGGCACGAACGGTTGGATGAGCTGCTCTCCGATTTCTCGATCACGCACCTGCGGCGCGCGCCGGCCCTGGCCTTGTCGGGCGGGGAACGGCGGCGGACCGAGATTGCGCGCTGTCTGGCGGCGAACCCCAAGTATCTGCTGCTCGATGAACCCTTTGCCGGGGTCGATCCGATTGCGGTGGGCGAGATTCGGACGCTTGTGTCCCACCTCAAAGACCGGGGGATCGGGGTACTGATCACCGACCATAACGTGCGCGAGACGCTTGAGATCGTCGACCGCGCCTACATCCTGCATGACGGCCAGGTGCTGATGAGCGGGACGACCGACGAGGTGGTGCGCGACGAAAATGTGCGCCGTGTCTACCTAGGCCAACATTTCCGCATCGGCTGATTGTGGTCGCCTGACCCCGACGACGCTACATTTTGATATCGGTGGAAAAGTCGCCGCAGGCGGGTGCGCTTGTCGTTGACAAGGCGGGGATAACGCGGCCCAAATGGGTGCATGAATGCGGTGCGCATCATCCTTCGTGGAGCGTCTCATTATCGCGGGGCACATGAAATTCGGATGGGTCTGGACCATCCGGCACGAGGGTTAAATCACACAAGAACACGGCGTTAGCGCACGGACCCGCGCGCAGGACTGCGCGGGATCAATTTGGGGAGGGCGAATGCGATACCAAATCAGCGGCAAGCAAATCGACATCGGGATGGCGTTGCAGACCCATGTGGAAAATGAGCTGAGCGCGGTTGTCCAAAAATATGCAGAACGGCCCACGGACGCGATCGTCGTGTTTTCCAAGCACGCGCACGAATATGTCTGCGAGGCGACGGTGCATCTGTCGACCGGCCTGACGGCCCAGGCCAAGGCGCATGAGACCGAAATTTACGCCGCGTTCGACAAATGCGCCGATAAGATGGAAAAGCAGCTGCGGCGGTACAAACGGCGTCTGAAGGACCATCACCGCGAGCGCGCGCAGCCCGTTGAACTTCTTGGGGCGTCGTCCTATGTGCTCGCGTCATCGGACGGTGCGGACGAATCGGAACCGGACTCGCTGCAGCCGATGATCATCGCCGAGATGGAGACAAAGATCCCTGCGCTGACCGTTGGTGAAGCCGTGATGCAAATGGAACTCGCGGGGGCACCCGTTCTCGTTTTTCGCAAGGAAGGCAAAGACAGTGGCGTTAACATCGTGTATCGCCGCGACGATGGGAACATCGGCTGGATAGACCCGACCTAACACTGAAATCACATAGAGTTTTAACTGCCATGGAACTCTCCTCGATCCTAAATCAAGAGGCCGTGCGGATCCTGCCGTCGGTGACCAGCAAGAAGCGGCTCTTCCAAGAGCTGAGCGATCTTCTGGAAACGGCGCATACCGTCCCGGCCGGTGTTGCGCTGGATGCGTTGCAAGAACGCGAAAGCCTTGGCCCCACTGGCGTCGGCCATGGAATCGCCTTGCCGCATGCGCGCATCCCCGGGATCGACCGGGTGGTGGGGCTTTTCGCGCGATTGGACAAACCGCTGGATTTCGATGCGGTGGATCGATTGCCGGTGGATCTGGTGTTTGCCCTGTTCGCACCCGAGGACGCGGGGGTTGAGCATCTCAAGGCGCTGGCGCTTGTGTCGCGCACCATGCGCAACGAGACGCTGTGCAAGAAGCTGCGGGCCAACAACGACTCGGCGACGCTGCACGCCATGCTGACCGAGGTTGAGTCGAGCCGCGCGGCCTAGCTGTCGGCCCAGGGGCCGTAGCCGAACATCATGTAGTCCTTCTGATAGGCGGCGCGACACGCGGCCTCGAGCGAGGCATCGTAGATCTCTGCCAGCGCGTAAGGCCGTTCCGTT
>JBCCVT010000359.1:0-1992 GCA_039195015.1 Pseudomonadota bacterium | reverse complement strand
GTGATGCTGCACATGATGCGCTCGATGTTCGACCTGCTGCAGCAAGGGGTGTTCTTCAACCGCCAGGTCATGTTCAAGCAACGGATGACGCGCGACATGTTGCTCGACCAGCACCGCGCGATCAATGACGCGCTCCAGGCGCGCGACCCCGCGGCCGGTCGCGCCGCCATCTCGGCCCATCTCGATTTCGTGGAAACCGCGCTTCTGGGCCAGCAAAAGGACGAACGCAACGAAGCCGTCGCGCGCCAACGCTTCGAACACGCCCAGACACGCTGACGCGCTTTCATCTTGGCAGAAATACTCCGGGGGGCCGCCCTCAGGCGGCGGGGGCAGCGCCCCCTCTGCGCGCAATCCCCCAGCTTGGCATGCACCGCATCGAGGTCGATCTCACCCAGCGGCATCTTGTTGCCCGGGTTCTCGAAATCGTAGCGGAACAGCTGAAAGTCGCGCTTGTAGATCTCGTAGACCAGGTGCATCGACAGATCGTCAAAGAAGTCTTCCACCGGATGCGCGCGTTTGGGTCCGTGCCCCTCGCTTTCGTTAAAGCGCGGCACCGCGGCCAGGTCGATGGGCACCGGCGTGTCCACCGCATTCAGCACCTTCTGCATCCCGTCGTTGAAGGTCTCGGTGAAAAAGATCTGATCGAACCGCCCGCCATTGACGATGAAGGTCGACAGGTGGCCGGACATGGCCGACCAATGGATGTCGGGATCCATCGGTTTGCGGAACCGGATCGTGTCGCGGGCAAACAAGAGGAACCGCCGAAAGCTTGCGATCTGGTCGAACGTGCCCTCGACCTCGATCCCGTATTTCTGGGCCAGCATCGGCACCAGGTTCCCGCGATAGCGCTGACCGTTGCGCTGGATGCCGCAGATCTTGTCGAAAAAGGAACTCAGGATCCGGGTATAGGGGTTGCGCACGCAGCTAAACGAGAAAGAGCCATGCGCCCGCACGTTATCGGTGATCTTCGGCTGGCTCTCTTCGATCGCCCATTTGTGGAGGCCGGTCTTGGCATCATGAATATCGCCGTCGAAAAACGCCGCATGGTCCGAGTAATACATGATCTGCCCGATGGACGAGCAGGCGCATTTGGGCACCACGCGGTACACCATGCTCTCGCTCTCGGTCATCCAGGTGCCGGGAAACCCCATGCTCGCCCCCAAACCGCCGGCCCGTCCTGGCTGTATCGCCGGGTTCCCGCCCATGGCCGTCAAAACATCAAGAAACGGTTGTCTCTTCAATCGACCTTCACGATAACACTCTTAAGAGCAGCAACAAGCCGATAGAGGGGGGCGCACAAGCGCCAGAATGGCAAAGATCGCCTTCGTCCTTTTGTGTCACAAAGACCCCACCGCGATCATCCACCAGGCGCGGCGGCTGACGCGGGCTGGCGATTGCATGGCGATCCACTTTGACGCCTCTGCCCGCAAAGCGGATTACGAAAAGATCACCTCTGCCCTGGCCGAAAACCCGCGCGTCACATTCGCCAAACGCCGCGTCCGCTGCGGCTGGGGGGAATGGAGCCTTGTGCGCGCCACGCTCAACGCCGTCGAGGCGGCGGTCGACGCGTTCCCGGACGCCACGCATTTCTACATGCTCTCAGGCGACTGCATGGCGATCAAACCGGCGGAATACGTCCACGCCTATCTTGATCGCGAAGACGCCGATTTCATCGAAAGCTTCGATTTCTTCGACAGCGACTGGATCAAGACCGGGATCAAGGAAGAACGCCTGATCTATCGCCACTGGTTCAACGAACGCGCGCATAAGGATCTGTTCTACGCCTCAATGCGGTGGCAGAAAAAGCTTGGGCTGGCGCGCCCGATCCCCGATGACTTGCGGATCATGATCGGCAGCCAGTGGTGGTGCCTGCGGCGCCGCACGATCGAGGCGATCCTCGACTTCACCGCCAAGCGCCGCGACGTCATGCGCTTCTTCCGCACCACCTGGATCCCGGATGAGACGTTTTTTCAGACCTTGGTGCGCCATCTG
>JBCCVT010000358.1:0-2056 GCA_039195015.1 Pseudomonadota bacterium | reverse complement strand
GTTAGTCTCTTCGCTGCTTTGGCTGATCACGTGAAAGCGCGCCTGCAGGCCGGTCCGGTGGTGATCGCCAGCTATTCGGCGGGCGCGCGGGAGCGGTTGGCGGGGCTTATTGAAGATGAGGGCCTCGCCGAGACAATCGACATCCCGTCGGCCAATTCTGTTGGGAAATCGGGCCTTTACCTGGCGGTCTGGTCGCTGGAGCACGGGTTCGAAACCCCGACTATGACGGTGATCTCGGAACAGGATGTTCTGGGCGACCGTCTGATCCGCGCGCCGCGTAAACGGCGAAAGGCGGAAAACTTCCTGACCGAGACGCAATCGCTGTCGCCGGGTGATCTGGTGGTGCATGTCGACCATGGGATCGGGCGCTATCGCGGGCTCGAGGTGATCACGGCCGCTGGCGCGGCGCATGAATGCCTGAGCCTTGAATATGCCGAAGCCGCCAAACTGTACCTGCCGGTTGAGAATATCGAATTGCTGTCGCGCTACGGTCACGAAGAGGGTCTGCTGGATCGGCTTGGTGGCGGCGCGTGGCAGGCAAAGAAGGCCAAGCTCAAGGAACGTATCCGCGAGATGGCGGACAAGCTGATCCGCGTGGCGGCCGAACGCGCGCTGCGCAAGGCGCCGATCCTCGATCCGCCGCCCCAGGTGTGGGAGGCGTTTTCGGCACGTTTTCCATATCAGGAAACCGACGATCAGCTGCGCGCAATCTCGGATGTGCTGAGCGATATGACCAGCGGCACGCCGATGGACCGTTTGGTTTGCGGCGATGTCGGGTTCGGCAAGACCGAAGTTGCCATGCGCGCGGCGTTTGTGGCGGCCATGTCGGGCGTACAAGTGGCTGTGATCGCACCCACCACGCTGCTCGCCCGCCAGCATGCGGCAAGCTTTCAGGACCGGTTCCGGGGCTTTCCGTTGGAAGTACGCCAGCTCAGCCGCTTTGTCGGCGCGAAAGCCGCTCAAAATACCCGTGACGGCCTTGCGCGCGGCACCATCGACATCGTCATCGGAACCCATGCGCTTTTGGCCAAGGGCATCCGGTTCCAGAACCTCGGTCTGCTGATCATTGACGAAGAACAGCATTTCGGTGTTGCGCATAAGGAACGGCTCAAGCAATTGCGCAGCGACGTCCATGTGCTCACACTCACCGCCACGCCGATACCTAGGACCTTGCAACTGTCGCTGTCGGGCGTGCGCGACCTGTCGATCATCGGCACGCCGCCCGTGGATCGCCTCGCGATCCGCACCTATGTCAGCGAATTCGACGCGGTGACGATCCGCGAGGCGCTCTTGCGCGAACACTACCGGGGCGGACAGAGCTTCTACGTCGTGCCGCGCATCTCGGACTTGCCGGAAATCGAGGCTTTCCTGAAGGAGCAACTTCCAGAACTGACCTATGTGGTGGCCCATGGTCAGATGGCGGCGGGCGAGCTTGATGACCGAATGAACGCTTTTTATGATGGCAAATTCGACGTGCTTTTGGCCACCACGATCGTGGAATCGGGGCTCGACATCCCGACGGCGAACACAATGGTCGTGCACCGGTCGGACATGTTCGGCCTGGCGCAGCTTTATCAGATCCGCGGCCGCGTCGGTCGGTCGAAAACCCGTGCCTACGCCTATCTGACAACCAAACCGCGCGCGCGACTGACCGCCACAGCGGAGAAACGGCTGCGCGTGCTCGGTTCGCTCGACACGCTGGGAGCCGGGTTCACATTGGCGAGCCAGGATCTCGACATCCGGGGCGCAGGCAATCTCCTGGGCGAAGAGCAGTCGGGTCAGATGCGCGATGTGGGATATGAACTTTATCAGTCGATGCTGGAAGAGGCGATCGCCAAAATCCGAGCAGGTGAGATGGAGGGGCTGAGCGACGCGGACGACCAATGGGCGCCGCAGATCAATCTGGGCGTGCCGGTGCTGATCCCCGAGGCCTACGTGCCGGATCTGGACGTGCGGCTGGGGCTTTATCGGCGCCTCTCGTCGCTGACGACCAAGGTGGAGCTTGAAGGCTTTGCTGCAGAACTGATCGACCGGTTCGGGAAACTGCCGCGCGAGG
>JBCCVT010000357.1:0-2064 GCA_039195015.1 Pseudomonadota bacterium | reverse complement strand
GTCGGGCTATGCGTGGGAGGCGGACGCCGTTCAACTTGCGCAACGGTCGGATGTCGATGTGTTCGTCGAACTGATCGGCGGCTCTGAAGGTCCCGCAAAAGACGCAATCGAAGTTGCGCTCGATGCTGGCAAGGACGTGGTGACAGCCAACAAGGCCCTACTGGCGCTGCACGGGCAAGCCCTTGCCGAGCGTGCCGAAATCGCGGGGCGCGCGATCCGATACGAGGCCGCCGTGGCGGGCGGTATCCCGGTGATCAAATCGCTCTGCGAAGGACTTGCCGGGAATGAGATCACCCGCATCATGGGCGTAATGAACGGGACCTGTAACTATATCCTGACGCGAATGGAGCATTCCGGTCTGCCCTACGAGGATGTCTTCAAGGAAGCCGATGAACTTGGGTATCTCGAAGCCGACCCGACGCTTGATGTCGGCGGGATCGATGCCGGGCACAAGCTGGCGATTCTCTCGGCGATTGCATTTGGAACGCGCCCGGATTTTGGTGGAATCGAGATAGAGGGCATCGATCGCGTGTCGATAGAAGACATCCGCGCGGCCGCAGATATGGGGTTCCGTATCAAGCTGCTGGGCGTCGCCCAAAAGACCGGTCGAGGTTTGGAACAGCGGATGCAGCCCTGTCTCGTACCGGCACAGTCACCGCTTGGCCAGTTGGAAGGCGGGACCAATATGGTGGTCATCGAAGGCGACGCCGTCGAACAGATCGTGCTGCGCGGCCCAGGTGCCGGCATGGGACCAACGGCAAGCGCGGTCATGGGCGATGTCTGTGACCTGGCGCGAGGTGTGCGATTGCCGGTCTTTGGTCAGCCCGCGACTGCGCTCGACGCGGCCGCCCGCGCACAATCCGTGTTGCCCGCACCGTACTATCTGCGCATGACCCTGATCGACAAACCGGGTGCGCTGGCGAAAGTGGCGGCAATCCTCGGGGATGCGGGGGTCTCAATCGACCGGATGCGGCAATATGGGCATTCCGAACCTGAAGCGCCGGTGCTGATCGTGACGCACAAGACAACACGCGCGGCGCTGGACCGCGCGATTGCCGCCATGACCGAAACCGAAGCCGTCATCCAGCCCCCCGTCGCCTTGCGGATTGAAAGCGTTTGATCCACCCTCCCCCAAGACACCAAAGGGATCGTTTCATGACGAATACATTTGAATTCCATGACCGGATGCTGTCGCTCGGCCTTGCGCGAGTGGCCGAACAGGCGGCCCTGGCGTCGGCTCCGCTGATCGGGCGTGGTGACGAAAAAGCTGCCGACCAGGCCGCCGTGAACGCCATGCGTGAGCAGTTGAATCTGCTCGACATCACCGGTGTCGTTGTGATCGGCGAAGGCGAACGGGACGAAGCACCGATGCTCTACATCGGTGAAGAGGTTGGTACCGGCAACGGGCCAGGCGTTGACATTGCGCTGGACCCGCTGGAAGGCACAACGCTGACGGCCAAAGACATGCCCAACGCTCTGACCGTGATCGCCATGGGCCCGCGCGGATCCATGCTTCACGCCCCGGATGTCTATATGGAGAAGCTGGCAATCGGCCCGGGCTATTCGGAAGGGCTGGTGACGCTTGATATGCCACCCGCAACACGTGTCTCAGCCCTGTCTTCCGAAAAGGGCTGCGCACCGTCCGACATCACCGTGTGTATTCTCGAGCGCCCCCGCCACGACGAAATGATTGCCGAGGTCCGTTCGACCGGTGCCTCGATCCGCCTGATCACCGATGGGGATGTTGCTGGCGTTATGCATTGCGCCGAGGCGAGCGTGACCGGCATCGACATGTACATGGGCATCGGCGGCGCGCCCGAAGGCGTGCTTGCGGCAGCGGCGCTCAAGTGTATGGGCGGTCAGATCCAGGGCCGGCTGCTGTTCCGCAACGATGATGAGCGTTCACGGGCGGACACGGCCGGGATTTCAGATCTTGATCAGATCTACTTGCGCGACGAAATGGTAACGTCAGACGTAATCTTTGCCGCAAGCGGTGTGACAGGGGGAACGCTGCTGCCGGGGATCAAGCGCGAACCCGGCTGGATCACGACCGAGACGTTGCTG
>JBCCVT010000356.1:0-2087 GCA_039195015.1 Pseudomonadota bacterium | reverse complement strand
TCCGTCCAAACAGTGAGGCCCTTGCGGCGCAAAAGATCCGCGCGCGGATGGTCCGCATCGAACGGAGCCGGGACCCGTTTAAGCTCGGGATCACCAGCCTCCAGACCGGATTGGCTGGCAGTTGCCAGGATGGACTTGAGCTTAAACGGGTCCCGGCTCCGTTCGATGCGGACCATCCGCGCGCGGATCTTTTGCGCCGCAAGGGCCTCACTGTTTGGACGGACGTGCCCGAGGACAAGCACGCGGAACCCGTTGCTGCCTTGCACGAGGTGGCAAGCCATTTGCAGCCGCTTTTTAATTGGCTCGGTGATCACCTCTGACCCGATCGGCCAAAAGCGACGCGCGATCACCTCTTGGCAAATGATCGATCGCTTGTACTGTCGGAGCCATGCGCAGCGAACATATCTCGCTCAACGGTCAGTCTTTTTTTGTCCGCAGTTGGGGCGACGCCAGCCAACCGCCTCTTCTGATGTTGCACGGCTTTCCCGAATACGGAGGAGCCTGGTCAGATCTGGCCGAACGCCTGAGCGACCGGTTCCATTGCGTCGCTCCCGATCAACGCGGCTATGGTCAAAGCTGGGCGCCCCCGGGTGTTAAGAACTATGCGATCGCGCAGCTCGTCTCGGACATGGTGGCGCTGATCGATCGGCTCGGTGGCCGCGTCACGCTTCTGGGCCATGACTGGGGTGCAGCCGTGGCCTATGGCATCACCACCTATTTCCCGGATCGTATTGAGCGTCTGATCATCGGCAACGGCGTGCATCCGGTGCCATTTCAGCGGGAGTTGGCAGCAGGCGGCGCGCAGTCGGAAGCTTCGGAATACATCGCCGTGCTGAGGGCCGAGGGCAGCGAGGATCGCCTCAGCGCGGATGGGTTTTCCCGTTTGAAACGATTGTTTTCGGCCAAGATGAGCTTTGACTGGATGTCGCCCGAGATCGAGGCGCAGTACATCACCGAATGGTCCCGGCCCGGGCGGCTTCATGCGATGCTGAACTGGTACCGGGCGTCTCCTCTGGTCGTGGCGAGACCCGGCGAGCCGATCACCTACCTCCCTCCCCTGCCCGAGGACAGGCTCCATGTCCGCTGTCCGCATCTGTTGCTCTGGGGAATGCGGGACAAGGCGCTGCAATACAGTTCGACCGATGGGCTTGAACACTTCGCAGAGGACCTGATGCGCGTGACTTTTGACGACGCCGACCACTGGCTCTTTCACCAGATCCCGGAGGCCTGCGCTGCGTCCATCCGCGACTGGTGCCCCACCTGACGACGTTATAGCCCTGCCGACAGGTCCGGCGTGACCTGACGAGACCCGACCGCGAAGGAATCCGTTGCCCCGCTTGCCGCGCAATGTCAAAATACACAGTAACCAAGACAAAAAGAGCAGCCACCCGATGCCCGACGATCTCCTCAGCGGTTCGCACGCCACATATGACGCCTCTTCGATCGAGGTGCTGGAAGGTTTGGAGCCGGTTCGCAAGCGACCGGGCATGTATATTGGCGGCACGGATGAACGCGCGCTGCATCACATGGTGGCCGAGATCCTCGACAACTCGATGGATGAGGCCGTCGCAGGCCACGCCAACCGGATTGAGGTTGAACTGCATGAAGATCACGCGCTGACCGTGCGCGACAACGGGCGCGGTATCCCGATCGATCCGCATCCCAAGTTCCAGGGTAAGTCAGCATTGGAGGTGATCCTTTGCACACTGCATGCGGGCGGCAAGTTTTCGGGCAAGGCCTACGAGACCTCGGGCGGCCTGCATGGGGTTGGCGCGTCGGTCGTCAATGCGTTGTCGGATTCAATGGTGGTTCAGGTCGCGCGCGACCGGACGCTCTTTGAACAGCGGTTCTCGCGAGGGTTGCCACTTGGGCCTGTGGCCGAGATTGGCTCGGCACCGAACCGCCGCGGCACGACCGTCACCTTCCATGCTGACGAAGAGATCTTTGGCCATCACCGGTTCAAGCCCGCGCGCCTGTTCAAGACCATCCGGTCCAAGGCGTATCTGTTCTCAGGGGTCGAAATTCGCGGGAGTTCGGCCATGGGTGGGGGCGTGACGCGGGGGGGGGGGAGGGGGGGTTGGGGGGGG
>JBCCVT010000355.1:0-2089 GCA_039195015.1 Pseudomonadota bacterium | reverse complement strand
GGACGATCCTTACATCCACTCCGATGTCGTATTCGGCGTGAAAGAGAGCCTGATGGCGAAGTTCGAGCTGATTGAAGATCCGCAAGCAATCAAAGACGCCGGGTTCGACGAACCGTTCTACTTGGTCGAGCATGACTTTGTGCTGGCCAGGGCGTGAAACGCGAGACAGGACACATCTTTGAAGTGATGACCGCCACCTGGAGGTGAACGCGGAGAACAACCTGTCCGGGACAAAACTCTGCGTCCCGATGCCCGGTCTCGCATCCGGATGCATGCCCGATGCTTGCAGTCGGTCTGATACGCTTGTCCGCCATGATGCAACGCAGGGATTTGGCAAGCCCTGGGGTCACCATCCAACGCCGGTCCGGCTGCGCTTGCGACCTGCGCGCTTCTGCCGAGGCCCCAGTAAACATCGCGGTCATTCGACCGAAGCGCTGCCCGGCATCCAGTGGCTCGACATCCGCGCCTTCGTCGAGAAATATCGCATGCAAAAGATGCTCTGAGCCAAGAGAGGACCGTGTTATGCGCGGCGTTCTGAGACGCCCCAGCCTGGATCTTTTGCCCAGCTACGCCGACGCGCTGCGCCGCGGCTGGTCGCCGGACAATGTGCGGGCCGCGGTCGCGCGGGAACAGCTGGCATTCATCGATGCGGATCCCGCCGGTTTCGTGGCCTCGCTTGAAGATCCGGACGCAAAGGGCAAGCCGGTTCTTCTGCCTGACGGCAGCACGGTGCCGCGGCTGCCGGGCCTCAAGCGATGGATCTGGTCCGAGGACGGGTGCGCAGGCAGCATCGGTCTCCGGTGGCAACCGGGCACCGCCGATCTGCCACCGAACTGCCTGGGCCATATCGGATACGGCGTGGTTCCTTGGCAACGCGGTAAGGGATTGGCCACGGCGGCGTTAAGGGAAATCCTGCCTCTTGCACGATCCGTCGGCCTGCCGCATGTGGACCTGAACTCGGATCACCATAACATGGCCTCGCGCCGGGTCATGGAGAAGGCAGGCGCGGTCTTCGTTGGTACATCCGACACGCCACCGGCTTATGGTGACGGAAAGGACGCGCTCTACCGCATCGATTTGACCGAGATGCCGGAGGGTCAGAGTTGAGAGCCGGGGTGCGGTCGGCCAAACCGGACGCTCACAACGGAGCGCTGGCCAGACCTTTTCAGCTGCGCAGCCAGGACCTACCCGCGAGGTGTCGCGAGATAAGCGGAGCGCCCGGCAACCCAGGTGCCCTGCACGGCGGGGGTGGCGCGCTCGGGCCAATCCACCAGGACCAAATCGGCGCGTTTGCCGGTCTCGATACGGCCGCGGTCTTGAAGCCCCATCGCCCGCGCCGGGCCATCCGACACCAGCGACCAGAGCGTCAGGCGATCGGCCCGCTTTTCGCGATCCAAACGATCAACTGCGGCCAACATGGCCGGATAGTAATAGTCCGAGGCCAGCACGTCGCAGAAGCCGGCCTCAACCATGTCCGCTGCACCAAGTGAGCCGATATGGCTGCCGCCCCGCACCGCGTTGGGAGACCCGAAGATGATCAGATCTCCGTTCTGGCGTGCCGCCTGCGTGGGGCCCATGGTCATCGGGAACTCGGTCGAGGTGACACCGAGGCCATGATAGAAAAGGCGCGTCTCGGCCTGGGTGTCATCATGGCTGAGCATAGGGATGTCCCTGGCACGTGCCTTGGCGGCGACGGTCTTCAGCGTCTCCACAACGTCCGGACGGCGATCCCAGACCTGCATGACAAGTTTCTTGTGGTCGTCGAAATCGAGCCCGGATCGTTCCGCATGCCGGCGATAGCGCGTCTCGAACAGCGGCGCGTCCGACAGATCCATCACGGCAAAGCCGGGATTATGTTCGAAAAGGCGCTGCTGGATCGGCGTGTCCGCACTGCGCATCGCCATCGACAGGTGGTCGTTAAAGGCAAGCGACGGCTTTAGATCGGCCGCCATGGCCCAGTCGAGTGTTTCAATTGCCTCGAAGGCGAAGGTTTCCCACCGCAGTTGCACCCGGTTTTCGACCGTCAAACGCGGCGCCAGATCGCGGATCGCCTGCATCATTTCGCGCGCCCGCTCGACGCTGCGCAAGC
>JBCCVT010000354.1:0-2090 GCA_039195015.1 Pseudomonadota bacterium | reverse complement strand
GTGAACCGCGCAGCGATCTGGTGGTTCATTTCGGTCTTCACCGACAAGATCCAGTTCACGTCCCGCAGGATCGCCCGGATTTCGAAATCGAGCGAATCCGCGCCGAACCCCTGAAAGACGATTGAGGGCGGCGGCGTGGCGAGCACCATCGGATGCGCTTCGGCAATCTCGCGCAAGATGGCTTCGACCCTGCGGGTGTCGGTGCCGTAGGCGACGCCGACGGGCAGGATCAGCCGGCCCACCGTATCGCCTCGGGTATAGTTTGTGACCGTCCCGCTGATGAAATCGGCGTTTGGAACGATAACGTCGGTTCGGTCAAAGGTTTCGATCCGCGTCGCCCGGACCGATATGTCGCGGACATAGCCCATCTGGCCGTTCACCTCGATCCAGTCACCTTTCGAAATCGGACGTTCCACCAGCAGGATAATGCCGCTCACAAAATTCTGTACGATGGTCTGCAGGCCAAAACCGATCCCGACGGACAAGGCACCGGCGACAATTGCGATCGAAGAGAGATCGATCCCGGCCGTGGAAATCGCGATCAGCGCTGCGAGGAAAATCCCGACGTAGCCCACGCCCGAGACAACCGCTGTCTGTCCACCTTGATCAAGCCGCGTGCGCGGCAAGAGGTTGTTGGCCAAGGCCCCTTGCAGCGCGCGGGTCAGTCCATAGCCGACCAGGAAAACAACAACGAAAGCAAGGAAATCGGTGGGCGAGATTCGGGTGTCACCGATCTCAAACCCCTGCAGGAAACGCTGCCAAAGTTCGGTTAGATCCGCCTCGCGCGCGCCCCAGATCAAAGCCAACAACGGCAGCGATGAGATCGAGACCGCAAAACCCACAAGCGCAGGAAAGAGCGATTCCGATGCGGCCTCTCCCTTGCCGGTCAGCCAGCCGTAGATGTTGCTGAGGAACTCCTGAAGGACCATCACAAGGGCAAAGACAGCCAGAGTGGCAATGGCTGGAAAGACCAGTGCTTCGGCCAGTTGGGAATAGCCAAAAGCCGCCAGAACCGGGGCCACGATACCGATCGACAGGCACATCAAACGCAAGCCCGTCGCGATACGCAATATGCCGGGTTTGGATCCATCGGCCGCCAGTTCGGCCATATCCTTGTTGCTTGGAAATGCCACTTGTCGGGTCCGCAGCAAAACCGCTGCCGCGACGATGATGATCGGAAAAACCAACACCGCCTTGGTCGGTTCGGACGCGTTTTCGATCTGCTCGAAGATGCTGGCAAAGTCGCGGAAGACCAACACGAAACCAGCCGCAAAAAAGTTGCGTCGCGCAGACCGCGCGCGCGCCGCACTCACGGGGATCAGCGGATCGCCGGTCTTGGGAAAGACCTGCGCGGCAAGCCATTTGAACCCGATCAGCAATGCACCCCAACCCACCACGGATTCGAGTACAAGCTGCCCACGAAGCCCGAGGATGCTTGAGACCGAAACCGCAGCGACAATGCAGAAAAGCCCCAGCAGTGGCAGAACGATCCGACCAAGAGAAACGAAGAATTCCCAGACACTCTGGCCGCTGTGGCTGACACGGGTCAGGGCGCTCCCTGCCCGCTGCGACCAACGCCCACCGCGCAAGAGCAGCAAGAATCCAACGCCCGTCAGAATCACAACCGCCGGCAATGCGTTCTGGAACTCGCCGGTTTGAATTGCATTGCGGGTGGCAACCCGGGTTTCGACGGCAAGATTGCGCAGCGCGTCAAAGAGATCCTCGACCGCCGGCACCAGGTGCGACGGGTTCAGCGGGCTTGGTCCGCGTTTCAAAAGCGCCTCGGCCTGACGTTCCCGAATGATACTGTCGATCTCGGTGATCAGCCCGTTGGCGCGATTATAGGCCTCTTGCGATACCACAATGGGTACGCGGAACTGCGTCAGTTGCTGGTTGAGGTTCGCGCGCAGAATGGCGACCTCTTCAGCCTCGCTTACGCCGTCCTCGGGCGGCGGACCAAGGGCATCAAGCTGCGACTGCACCGTCGCGATGCGTGCGGAGTTCCGGTCTCGCGCCTCCAGAAATCCCTGCCGATAGCTGACGATCTGGCTGCGCAGGTCCTCCAAAGCGGCATTCGAGGCACGCCCGGC
>JBCCVT010000353.1:0-2139 GCA_039195015.1 Pseudomonadota bacterium | reverse complement strand
GCCGTAGCGGCGCGAGTCCTCCGCGGTTGCCACATTGATGCTGAGCCGCTGTCCGCGTCCCAGGAAGTTCTGCTCGGCAAAGCGGATGGCAAAGCCGATCCCATCGTTATTCGAGAAGGAGGCCCCGAAGCTGAAAGAGCCGGTTGGCGCCTCTTCGACGTCCACATCCACCACGACCTGGTCGGGGGTCGAGCCTTCGCGCGCATTCACCTCGGCGTTCTCAAAATAGCCCAGGGCGCGGATACGCTCCGCCGCCTCGCGGATTTCGCGCGGGTTGAAGGGATCGCCCTCGACGCTGTTAAACTGGCGCCGAATGACCTGGTCCAGCGTGGTGGTGTTGCCCTCAATGTCGATCCGTTCGACAAACACCCGCGGCCCGCGCGTCAGGATGTACTCGATGTTCAGCGCCAGATTGCGATCATCGCGTGTCACCCGGGGTTCTACCCGCAGGAAATCGACACCATCCCGAAGCGCCTGCCGTTCCATGCGCGCGATGTCGTTCTCCAGCAGGGTCGGCGAATAGACGACGCCCGGCCGGATCTTGACGATATCGCGATAGACATCGGAATCCACGCCCGGCACGTCACTGGTCACGGTAATCTCGCCAAAGCGGAAACGCTGGCCTTCCTGCACGTTGAAGACGAGGAAGTAGCCGTCCCGCTCCTCGGTCAGCTCCGCATTCACGGAATTCACGCGGAAGTCGATATACCCGCGCGACAGGTAGAAGTCGCGCAGCAACTGCTTGTCGAATTCGATCCGGTCTTCGATCAGCGCATCAGAGCGCACGAAGGCCCGGAAGAAGCCTGCCTGTTTGGTCTCCATCACCCGGCGCAGACGCCGGTCGGAAAATTCGCGGTTGCCGACGAAGCTCAGCCGCTCGATCTCGATGTTATCGCCTTCGAAAATCTCGAAGATCAGATCGACGCGGTTGTCCGACCGCCGGATGATGGTCGGGGTGACACGCGCGGCCAGACGGCCCTCGGTGGCATAGGCATTGGCGATCAGGTCGGCGTCCCGTTCCGCCTGCGCCGGGTTGAAGACGCGGCGTTCGTTGGAATTGATCGTGGCGGCAAGCGCCTCGTCATCAATGCGGTTGTTGCCTTCGAAACTGATGCGGTTGATCGTCGGGAATTCGACCACCGTGATGCGTAGGCTGCTGCCCGCCGGATCAAAGGTCACCGTCTCGAAAAGGCCCGAGTCGATCAGCCGTTGATAGGCCTCGTTCAACTGCGCCGCGCTGATGCTCTGGCCACGGGCGATTCCTGCCCGGGTCAGGATGGCCGCATCACCAATCCGCAGGTTGCCGTCGACGGTAATCGTGTTCAGCGTATACTGCTGCGCCAGAACGGGCGTCGCAGGGGCGAGCCAAGCCACTGATAAAACCAGACAAAAACCGGCGGTTCGTACAGCAGACGTGATTGTTTTGAATTGCCCGAAAAAGCGTGCGCCCGCGCCCGATTTGCCCCAGTTCATGACCTACCCCGATCCTCAGTACATTATGCGTATCTGAGTACCGGCTATGGCAGGTCTTGTCAAAACCATGTGGGTAAAAATCGGCGCGCAACTACATGCGCGCCTAAAATGGGCGATACGCCCGAATTCGGAATGTGTCGAAATCGCCCGAAAGGGGAAAAATCAGCCGATGATTGTGCTCAGCCAGGCTCCGGCGCCAAGCGCCAGTGAAATGGTGCCGACATAGAGCACGCGATCCCAGTTGAGATCCATCAGCAGGCTGAGACCCCGGTAACTGTTTTGAATCGTTTGCATCGCATTTCTCCGTTCAGATACTTTTAGATACCTGCGGAATGCGGCGCGAGTTTGGCCAATTGAGGCGCAAATGTGGCATTTGGCCGGAAATCGCGGTGCCTAGGGACAGAAGATATCGTTTGCGAGCGCAAAGACCATCAGCGTCAGAACCATCGCAAGCCCCGCCGTCATCAACACGCGCAAGGCCCGGTCGCTGGGCGGTTTGCCCGCCACGGCCTCGTACGCATAGAACACCAGGTGACCGCCATCGAGGGCGGGCACGGGAAAGAGGTTCAACAGGCCAACCGCCGTGCTCAGCACTGCAATGACCCAGATAAACGACTGCGCCCCCTGGCTGGCCATGGCGCCCGAGGTCTGCGCAATGCCGATGGG
>JBCCVT010000352.1:0-2189 GCA_039195015.1 Pseudomonadota bacterium | reverse complement strand
TGAGCTGATCAATCTCCACATAGCCTAGGCTTCATAGCCGGAATTTCGCAGCGCTGGCCCATTTTAGCTAAGGAATAGGCGCTCTCAATGAATGAAGTGGTGGCAACCGAACCGCAAAGGCGCGCGATTGAAGCACCGGTTTCTGGAAAATTGAGTGTGTGACGTCAAACAGTCGTTTCAAGATAAATCTCTCACCACCTGGATCGTTTTGGAACAGGCGGTAGAGTGCCGTGTACTGCATTTGAATCGCCGATAAATATGTTCGGCATTCAGGTTCTCGTGTCGCAGATTTCTGTTGATGTAGTTTTCGATGGCAACGCTGCGTGAGCGCAATGTCTGTCATGTAAGTCGCGCCGGACAAGCTGATCCGGCGCGGGAATTCGGACGCGTTTTTGCGGTGGTTTCCGCCACGCCTTGCCGCAGCCCCGTTGACCACCGGGCGCGTGGCCAGAGAGGTCGACCGGATAGCGCCACATGCATCCGATCAGGTCCGATTGGACTCGCCGCCCGCATGAGATTGGTCCTATCCACGACAGCTTTTGTCGCTAACATGACCGGGAAGGCCCGCCTATGCACAGCGCGGGGCGCGTAATCCATAAACAGGGAGTTCACAATGACACAGTTCTTCGACAAGGACTCGATCCATCCGGCTGTCTTCATGCATGCGCAAGAGGTCGCAAAGGGCCAGCTCAGCCGGCGCGAGTTCCTGTCCCGCGCGACGGCTCTGGGCGTCACCGCCGCCACAGCCTATGGCATGATCGGCATGGCGCAGCCGGTGCAGGCCGCCGGGCACGCGCAGCAGGGCGGCACGATCCGCATTCAGCAGGTCGTGCGCGCGCTGCTGGATCCGCCGCTGTTCAACTGGCCGCAGCTTGGCAACGTGGTGCGCGGGTATCTGGAGTATCTTGTTCAGTACAACGCGGATGGCACGTTCGAGCCGCGCCTGCTGGAAAGCTGGGAGATCAATGACGACGCCACCGAATACCTGCTGCGCATCCGGCCCAATGTGAACTGGAACGACGGGCGCGGGACCCTGACCGCGCAGGATGTGGCCTATAACTTCAATCGCTGGTGCGACGGGACCTGGGAAGGCAACTCCATGGCCGCGCGCATGGGATCGCTGCAGAACGAGGCCGGGGATGGCGCTGCCGAGGGCGCGCTCGAGATCGTTGACGACCTGACGCTGAAGCTGAACCTTGTGCGGCCCGACATCACGATCATTCCCGCAGTCACCGAATATCCGGCGGCCATCGTACCGGACGGGTGGTCGGGCGATCCCGGCGCGGATCCGGTCGGCACCGGCCCCTACAAACTGGTGGAATACGAGGTCGGCGTGAAGGCAGCGCTGGAGCGCAACACCGATCACGAATGGTGGGGCGAGGGCGCGTATCTGGATCGCATCGAGTTCATCGATTACGGCACCGACGGCTCGGCCCATGTCGCGGCGGCGGAAGCGGAAGAGATCGACATGACCTATGAGACCGTGGGTGAGTTCGTCGAAATCTTCCAGGCCATCGGCTGGAACCAGAGCGAATCCGTCTCGGCCAACACGCTTGTGCTGCGGACCAACCGCGACACCGAGGTTGGCGGCGAAAAACCTTATGCGGATGCCCGTGTTCGGCGCGCGCTGGCCTTGGCCTGCGACAACGCGGTGCTGCTGGAGCTTGGCTATGCCAATCAGGGCACGATAGCCGAGAACCATCATGTCTGTCCGATCCATCCCGAATACGCCGATATCGGTGCGCCCGAGCGGGATATCGACGCCGCACGCGCGCTGATGGAAGAGGTGGGTATGCTCGATTTCGAGCATGAGATCATCTCGATCGACGACGATTGGCGCCGCAACACGACCGATGCGCTGGCCGCGCAGCTCCGTGACGCGGGCTTTAACGTCAAGCGCACGATCCTGCCCGGCAACACGTTCTGGAACGACTGGAACAAGTATCCGTTCAGCTCGACCGACTGGGGGCACCGGCCGCTTGGGGTTCAGGTGCTGACGCTGGCCTACAAGACCGGCGTGGCCTGGAACGAGACCGGCATGGCCGACGCGGAATTCGACTCGCTGCTGGAACAAGCCTCGGCCATTGCCGATGCGGATACGCGGCGCGGGTTCATGGAGCAGATCCAGCAACTGATGCGCGATGATGGTACGATCATCCAGCCCTACTGGCGGTCGCTCTACCGGCATT
>JBCCVT010000351.1:0-2191 GCA_039195015.1 Pseudomonadota bacterium | reverse complement strand
CGCGCAAGCCGCGTGGCGGCCTGATCAACGCGGCCTTCGGCCTGCGACACGGACATGCGCCGCGAAAACACAGCCTGACGCGCGGAAACGGCCGAAAGCTCGGCGGTTTCTTCAGCCGCCGTGGTCCCGACACCGCGGCGCGTCAGATCCTGTTGGCGCTGCAACGCCCGATCACGAAGGGCGGATTGATCCTCGGCGGCGGTGAGCTCATCGCGGGCCAGATCAAGTTCGCGCACTGCGTCGCGCACCTCGGCCTCGGCATCCATCAGATCGCTTTCGACACGATCCAGGGCCGCCTGCGCATCTGCTGGGTCGATTTCAACCAGAACATCGCCAGAGCTTACATTACCGCCTTCGACAAACTCAGGTTCGAGCCGAACGACACGGCCCGAAGATGCCGCCCGCAATTCGAGCGTGCGGCGGCTTTGGATCTGCCCGAAAGCCTCAAGCTCCGGTTCGACAGTCTGATACTCGGCTGTGACGACGTTGACCGCGAACACCCGTTCGCGCGGCTGCGGAATGCGTGCCTCCCGCTCCATCTCGGCCCGGATTGCACCAAAGAAAATCTGCCCGGCATAGACGAGCAGGCCCAAAGTCAGGCAAGTAAGAAAAACGCCAACCAGACTTTGGCGAAAAAAGCGCATGTACCGGACCCGTTCAGGCAGTTGTTTAGAACCGTTCTACCACCTAGCGGATCAAAGCAAAACGCCAAGTGACGACAAGGTGATGCTTACCCTAACGCGCAACGCAATCACTTCCGTCGCTGATGTTCGTCCAACCTGGGTAAAATCTCCACAAAGTTGCAGGGACGGTGCCGGTAATCGAGCTGTTTTTCGAGGATTGCGTCCCAGGCGTCCTTGCAGGCGCCAGGGCTGCCGGGCAGCGCAAAAAGGTAAGTCCCGCCCGCAACGCCGGCGGTTGCGCGGGACTGAATCGCACTGGTGCCGATCTTTTCCATCGAGACGCAGGTGAAGACCGTGCCGAACGCATCGATTTCCTTCTCGTAGACGTCGCGATGGGCTTCGACCGTTACGTCCCGCCCCGTCAGCCCCGTCCCCCCGGTCGAGATCACGACGTCGATCTCGGGGTCGGCGATCCAGATGCGCAGCTGATCTGCGATCTTGGCACGTTCATCCACAACAATCTGACGGTCTGCGACCGCGTGGCCTGCTTTTGTGATCCGGTCGACCAGTACCTGCCCCGACCGGTCCTCATCGATCGACCGCGTGTCCGATACGGTCAGCACCGCGATGCGCACCGAGAGAAAGTCGCGGCTTTCATCGATCCGAGACATGGCTCACGCTTTTTCCAGAATGGCAAGGCGTAGCGCGAGCGCAGCGAAAATTCCACCCGAGATCCAGCCGAGAACGCGGCGCGCGCGGTCAGATCCGGTCAAGCTCTGCGTCGCGCGTCCGGCAAAGGCTCCTACGGCAGCATTGATGAAAAATCCACCCAACGAAAGGATCAGGCCAAAGATCAAAAACTGAGCGAGGATCGGACCGTCCGGATCAACGAATTGCGGAACGAAGGCCAGGATGAACAGGATAACCTTGGGGTTCGTGAGGTTCACCACAAGCCCGGTTCGAAAGGCACGCACCGTGCCGATCGGCGGAGCGCCGTCTGGGCCGTGGTCACTGCCAAGCACCGCCTGCCAGGCCAGCCACAACAAGTAACACACGCCAACCCAACGGATCAGATCGAAAAGCCAGGGCAGCGCTGCAACAGCGGCACCCAACCCTGCACCCGCAATGGCCGCGTGCACCATCGCGCCGACGGATATTCCCGCGCTGGCGGCAATCGCCGCCCTCCGGCCCGCGCGCATACCCTGCCCGAGGCAAAACATCATGTCCGCGCCGGGTGTGAGGTTTAACGCGAGCGCGGCCGGGACAAATGCAAGCAGGACAGCGAGATCGATCATTGCATCAACCGGGCTTGCAAAGACAGAAGATCGGCCCAAGCCTCGCGCTTGGCCGACGGGTTTCGCAACAAATAGGCGGGGTGAAACATCGGCAACGCAGGACGCTTGAACGCCTCCATCCACGTGCCGCGCATGCGTGTGATGCCGCGACGGCCGAGCACGGCCTGACAGCTGATATTGCCCATAAGGACGATCACCTCGGGCGCGGCCAACGTCACGTGGCGTTCAACGAATGGCATCATCATGGCGATTTCTTCGGGCGACGGATCGCGG
>JBCCVT010000350.1:0-2200 GCA_039195015.1 Pseudomonadota bacterium | reverse complement strand
TCCTGCTGGGCCGAGATCCAGGTTTGCATCTGCTCACCCGCGGTCAGGGCGCGGTCCAGCATCTGTTCCGCGCGGCGCGCCTCTTGCTGACGCGCTTCGGCCTCGGCCAGGGCCTGGTCGAGCATCGCGAACGCCCGATCTGCGGTATCGAGCGCGCGGGCTCCGTCTGCGGGTCGGGTTTCCGCCAACGCCACCGCCCGTGAAAGCAAATCGTCAAACCGCGAAAGCTGGTCGAGGCCGGTGTCAAGTTGCGCGAGCGCGCGGTCCGAGACATTGAAACGCGGGGCATCCCGCGCTGCGCTGTCCTCCAGATGCTCAAGCGCCCGGTCGAGAAGCCCGCTCAGCCGGTTTTGTTTTTGCTCGGCATCTGCAATAGCCATTTCTGCCCGATCAAGCGCCGACGCCTGCCGAGCTGCGATGTCTTGAAGCGCGGCAATCTCCGCGCCTCGATCCACGGCATCGGATTGAAGCTCTTCGATCTCATCGAAAAGAAGGCTCACCAGTGCTTCGGGCTTGAGCTTGTCTTCGATGGGGCCAGCATCCGGACGCGCCCAGCCATCGGGTATGTCGACCCGCAAGAGCCCGTTGTTGTCACGTCGGGCGGGCAGAAAGCCTCGGGCCGCCAATTCCCGCACGCGCAGGCGAGGCAATTCCAGCTCATGGGCTGCGTCGGCGACCGTCAGAAACTGCCAGCCGCGATCTGCCTTTGCTTCTGTCATCTGCGGGCCCCGGGGCACATCAGATGATGCCCTGGTCTTTCAGATCGCCCTGGGCCTCGCGTGTCAGGCCCAGAAGTTCTCCATAGACATAGTCGTTGTGTTCACCAAGGCCCGGCCCCACATGCCGCACCGCTCCGGGCGTGTCAGACAGGCGCGGGGCCACGTTCTGCATCGTGATCGGCCCGAAATCGGGGTGATCGACCTTGATCAGCGCATCGCGTTCCTGAAAATGCGGGTCCTGCATCATGTCCTCGGCCCGGTAAATCAGACCGCATGGCACACCAAACTCGTTCATCCGTGCCTCGAGCGCGTCCAGCGAGATAGTCCGCGTCCAGTCGTTAATGAGCGCATCCAGTTCGACCTGGTGCGCACCGCGCGCCGAATGCGTGGCATAGCGAGAGTCCTCGGCCAGTTCGGGCCGGCCCATTGCCTCGGCAAGCCGTCGGAAGACCGTGTCCTGATTGGCAGCGATCAGCAGGAGCTTGCCGTCTGCAGTGTCGAATACGTTCGACGGAGAAACATTCGGCAAGATTGCCCCAGTGCGTTCCCGCACATATCCGGCCACGTCATATTCGGTGACGAGGCTTTCCATCATGTTCAGCACCGCCTCGTAAATCGCGCTGTCCACGATCTGACCTCGTCCGGTGCGTTCACGCGCATGGATGGCCATCAGCGCACCCATGCAAGCATGCACCGCAGCAAGCTCATCCCCGATTGAGATGCCCATGCGGCTTGGCTGCGTGCTCGGGTCGCCCACGACATAGCGCAGACCGCCCATCGCCTCGCCAATCGCGCCATAGCCCGCGCGCGCGGAATAGGGTCCGGTCTGCCCGAACCCGGTCACCCGCACCATCACCAGCCCGGGGTTGATCGCCGACAGGTCTTCATAGCCGAGGTTCCACCGCTCCATCGTACCGGGTCGGAAATTCTCGATCAGGATGTCAGCAGATTTCACGAGATCGCGCACCATCTCCTGGCCCTCAGGCGTGCGCAGGTTCAAAGTGACAGACTTCTTGTTGCGCGCCACAACCGGCCACCAGAGCGATTTGCCATGGGGCTTTTCGCGCCCCCATTGCCGCATTGGGTCGCCTGCGCCGGGTTGTTCCAGCTTGATCACCTCGGCGCCGAAATCGGCCAGCAGCTGGCCGCAAAATGGCCCCGCGAGCAGCTGGCCCATTTCGATCACACGCAAGTCGGTGAGCGGCCCTTGCCGCGCGGCTTCCTCTGTCATGCAACCCCCCGTCGCAACATTGACGCCGAAGATGAGCGCCGTATTTAGTATACGAAACTAGTTAGGTGCGACACAATGACCAGAGATTTCTTCGAAGTTGTCGAAGTCTCGCCACGAGACGGTATACAAAATGAGAAAACGCTTCTGTCGACGGCAGATAAGCTGAGCCTGATCAATCGCGCCTTGGACGCCGGTCTGCCTCGGATCGAGGTCACGAGCTTTGTCAATCCCAAACGTGTGCCGCAAATGG
>JBCCVT010000349.1:0-2209 GCA_039195015.1 Pseudomonadota bacterium | reverse complement strand
GGCAAAGGCCTCGTCGGTCATGCCATGCTTGCCTTTCAAGTAATGCTCAAGCTTGGTCATGTCGCGGAACTGGCGCTGGCCGGGCGTGTGATCCATCAGGCTGACAAGGCCGACGCGGTCTTCGGGGCCGAATTCGGCCATTTCCTCGACCAGCGTTTCGGAACAGACCTCGGCCCGCAAATGCAGGAAATGGCTGATCCGCAGCGCGCCAGCCTCGCGCAAATGCCAGAGCTCGCTGGCCAATCCGCGCGCGTATTTCCTGTAGGAACCCTGGCGCAAGTTCGACCCGACCCGCATGGCATCGAAAACGGTCGTGATCCCATTCCCCGCCAATTCGGCGTCATGGGCAATGATCGCCGACGCATGCGGCCAGTGTACGGCTGGTCGGGGCTGGATATGGCGTTCCAGGTTGTCTGTGTGCAGCTCGATCATCCCCGGCGCGACGAAATCGCCTTCGCAGTCAATCGCGCCGGAGGGCACGGCGGCACCGGTGCCGATATCGCTGATCTGACCGTTCTTGATGCGAACGCTGCCAAGAATGGTTTCATCAGCAAGCACCAGCTTGGCATTGGCAAGGGTCAGGTCTTCTGTCATGTCCGTTTCCAAGTCCTTCGGGACGGGTCCCAACTGCAAGAGCCCCCGTGACACATTCCCGATTTGCGATCTACTACCTGCCGCCCATGACCGAAGACTGGGGTCAATGGGGCGCTGCGTGGCTTGGCTGGGATGTCGAAGAGGGTGTACCAGCCGCGCATCCGCAATTGGACGGGTTGCCTCTGCCGGTCTCGGAGATCACGGCCACACCGCGCAAGTACGGGTTGCACGCGACCCTCAAGCCACCGTTCCGTCTGTCGGACGGGCACAGCCGCGTCGAACTTGAAGCCGAGGTGGCCGCGCTTGCGGGCCGACTGGCGCCCGTGCGTCTGCCCGGCCTGACCATTGGCAGGCTCGGTCGCTTCCTGGCGCTGGTGCCCGATGGCGAAAACCAGGCTTTGACCGCGCTGGCGGCGACCTGCGTGACCGAACTCGACGCGTTTCGCGCGCCTGCGACTGACGCAGAATTGGCGCGGCGTCGGGCCACTGGCCTGACGCCCTTGCAAGAGGTGAACCTTGTGCAATGGGGCTACCCTTACGTGCTTGATGCGTTCCGGTTCCACATCACACTGACAGGGCGATTGCCGTCTGAGGCCATCGACGGCACCGCAACCGTTTTGGAGCAATCGCTCGCCCCGCAACTGCCGCGCCCATTCAACCTGGACACCCTTGCGTTGGTGGGAGAGGACGATCAGGGCCGGTTCGAGCTGATCCATCGCTATGCGCTTTCCGGTTGAAACACGGCCAGCGCGGCTGCGACCGTAGACTGCAACGCGCCGCTGTTGTCGATTTCATGGACGGATCTCAATCCCACAGGCAGGCAAACGCTTAACCGGTCGAGGCGCCTTTCGATCTCGTCGCGAGTCTCACGTCCCCGGCTGGCAAGCCTCTGCGCCAGGATCTCCCGTCGCGCTGTGAGCAGGATGACCCGCAAGTCACCAAAGGCCTGTTCCGCCTCGGACAGTACGCCACGCGACAGGTTGACCAGAACTGCCGGAGCCTGCTGGCGCAGCGTGTTGATGGTTGCCGGAATTCCGTAGCGCAGCCCATGCGCGTTCCAGTGGAGCGCAAAACTGCCCGCATCGACCATCTCTTGAAAGCGGTGGTTGTCAACTGCGTCGAATGCCTCGCCACCCGCGTCCTCTGCCCGGGTGATTGTGCGACGGACAAGCCGCAAGCTTGGATCAGTGGCGCACATCGCCTGCAACACACTGTCCTTGCCAACCCCGGACGGGCCCACAACGGCAATGACGGGTGCGCGTTTGTCGGGCATCATTCCGCCACCCTTTGCGGCGCGAAAGCCGTGACATCGACCTCGCGGTCGCACACACGCGCGCGCGCTCCAGCATCGTGGAAGATGCCCAGGATTGCCGCCCCGCGCGCCTTGGCATCCAGGATCAACCGCAACACCGTTTCGCGGTTCACCGTATCGAGGCTTGCCGTCGGTTCGTCCAAGAGCAAGGCCGGATAGGGATGTACAAAGCCGCGCGCAATGTTGACGCGCTGCTGTTCCCCACCCGAAAAAGTGGTCGGGCTGAGCGGCCACAGACGCTGCGGAATGTTCAGCCGCTCCAATAGCTGCCCGGCGGTCTTGGTCGCCTCGGCCCGGTCACTT
>JBCCVT010000348.1:0-2246 GCA_039195015.1 Pseudomonadota bacterium | reverse complement strand
GTCGCAAAACGCGGCGAGCGCTTCGGGATCATGCGCCTCTTGCCCCGCGCGATCCCATTCCTCGATGCCGCCATTGGGCAGGATGACGTGCGCCGGTGTGTCCGACGCCTTGAGCCGCCGCGCCATTTCGCGCGCGGTCTCGCGGCGCTCCTCAGCGTTCAGGCCCGACGACTTGATCAACCGGTTATGGGCATGAAACGGACGGTCCTGATATTGCAGCGGGATGTCCTGCCAGCCCGCAAAGTCAATGAGGTCCAGGCACCCCGGCGCGATGATTTGCGAGGTGCCCGCCTTGCCCGCGTTCAACATCCGATCCGTTCCTGCATTGACCACCGAACCGGCCAGCAGATTGCCCAGTTCAGGCAGGGCGAAATCCATTACACAGGCAAATCCACCGCCGCGCGCGATGCTTTCATAGGCCATGCCGCCCATCCCTGTGGCGTGGAAGATGGCGACTTCGAACCCGCGTTTCTCAAGCTCGGGTTTGAGCCCTTTCATGTATCTCAGACAGGACGAACCCAGAGACGTCATCCCCACCACGGGCCGATCATCGCGGGGTGGTTCAACCGCCCTTGCGGCCCCAAGGACCGCGCCAGCCGCCTGGCTGAGCGAGGATTTGCACACCGAGTTCAGACCATAAAGCCCGCCAGCCCAAAGGATCATCTGGATATCCGCTGATAAACGCTGCGGTTCGATCAGGGGCGAGAAGGACACGGTCGAGACCACGTATTTCGGCACCCCAAGCGGCAAGGACTGGCAGATATCGAGCGCTGCATCCGTGCCCATCGTGCCGCCAAGCACGACAACCCCATCGAACTTGCCTTCATCGTGGAGGCGTCGTGCCAACGCGCTGGCACCCGTGGCCATGATCTGCATCGCGGCGTTTTCGTCGCCGCTGTCGATGGCGGCCTGAATAGAGCTTCCACCCACTTCGGCCACATCGTGTTTGGAATAATCCGTCGGCTTTTCCGGATCTCCCAGAACCGAGATATCCATGCTCAGCGCTCTGCCACCAAGGGCGCAAACGCGGTCGACCATGTATTCAAGCTCATCGTTTTTTGTATCGTAGGTGCCGACCACGAGAATTGTTTTGTCGTTCACACGGATCCTCCCTCTGCTGTTCTTGCTTAGCCGCGCATGATCTCGCCCTTGGGATCATAAAATGGCGCGAGTCGCGCCTCGATCGGGTACATATTGCCGGCGATTTGAACCTTGAAACCACCGTCTTCGATCCAGGCTTTCGTTACGCCGCTGTCCTTTTCGATCGCGGCCAGCCCAACCATCGCGCCGAGCCGAAAACCCCAGTCGCCCGAGGTAACGTGGCCGACAATCGCGCCGCCTTTCCAGATCGGTTCGTTATGGATGAGGTACGGCCCTGCCTCGGCCGTAAGTTCCGGCACCTTGATCGACACGAGGCGGTGTTTGTAGGCCGGGGCTTCCTCGGCCTTTTGTCGGATGAGACGGTCCTTTCCAAGGAACCTCTCCGGCTTGTCGAGTTTTACCGCAAAGCTCAGCCCGGCCTCGTAGGGCGTGTCGTCTTCTCCGATGTCATGGCCAAAATGACGGAAGCCTTTTTCTATCCGGCACGCGTTCATCGCAAACATGCCCATGTGGTGCATTCCACCTGGCGCGCCGACCTCGATCAGAGCCTCGTAGACACTTTGGGTGAACTCGGTCGGGAAGATCATCTCAAAGCCAAGCTCGCCAAGAAAGGACCGGCGGATCACCCATCCGCGCGCATGTGCAACATCCAGTTCCCGCGCCGCGCCAAACGGGAAGGCCGCGTTCGAGACATCGTCCGAGCTCAGCGACTGCAGGATGTCGCGCGACCTGGGTCCGTGTAGCGTCAGCAGACTATAGGCCGAGGTCGCATCGAAGATCTCAAACTGCCAAGACGGATCGGCATGCAGCTTGATCCAATACTGATCGCGCATCTGACTTGGATGGCCCGTCACAACCAGAAACGCTTGAGGGGCGGTTCGTGTCAACGTCACATCCGCTTCGATCCCGCCTTTGGCGTTCAGAAACTGCGTGTAGACCGAGGTGCCGATCTCGACATCCATCTGCGCGCCACAGACATGGTTCAACGCGCGCGACGCGTCCCGACCCTGCACCAATATCTTGGCATACATGGATTGGTCCAAAAGGACGGCCGCATCACGCGCGGCCAGGCACTCCTGCCGAACATGATCTGACCATGGCTTCCAGCGCAAAGACGGCTCGTCTGTCCATTCGGGTGACGCCAT
>JBCCVT010000347.1:0-2251 GCA_039195015.1 Pseudomonadota bacterium | reverse complement strand
GCGACCACCCAGAGCACGCGCCAATCGATCACCGCCATCGCCGCCACGAAGATCAGGGGGAGAAACGCCTCGCCCACCGAGATCCCAAGCGACGCGACAGACAGTGCGCGACCCCGTGTCGCCACGAACCACCGCGCCATTGAGACAACCGCGATGTGGCTGCTCATGCCCTGCCCGAAGAAGCGGAGCAAAAAGATCACCACCGGCAACAAGGCGGCCCAGGGGCTGAGCGCCATCCCAAGGCACGCGACGGCCAGGCCAGTGAGCACCAGCGGACCGAGCACGCGGGCGCGATGCACATCCGTGAGCGTGCCCGCCCAGACCATCACGATCGCCGAGGCGGTGGTGCCCAGAGAATAGATCGCGCCCCAGTCGCCGTGGCTCAGACCAAACTCGGCCCGGATCTGGCCCGCGAAGATCGAGATGAAGAAGGTCTGCCCGAAACTCGACAGAAACATCAGAGCACTGCCCGCCCCCAGCCAGCGCCCGTTGTCGCGCAGAAACGACTGCAGCGGGACGGTCACGCCACTGGTCATCGGCGCTCAGAGATCATCGTTTTGCGGCGCGAGCAGCACCTGAACCGCGTCGCCGGATTCCAGCGTGCCAGCGGCGTTAAGTTGCAGTGGCCCGCCTTCTTCGGTGGAAAACGTGGTGTTCACCCGTCGCGCGTCGCGCATTATCGCGATCAGCGCGGGCGAGGTTGCGGCGACGAAGTGACTGGAACCGGCATCTTGGGAAAACGCGCTCACATCAAGGACCTGGACCGGGATGTCCGACAGCCTCTCGATGTCGTTGATCGATCCCAGCCGGTCAACACTGCCATGCAGGAGGGCCGAGATATTCAGGGCGTTGTCCCGGTCTGAGGTAAAGATCAGGAATGGCTCAGGCACCGGATCAAGCCGTTGCACTTGTGTGCGGAACACGTCGACATTGATGTCGGGCGAAATCAGGATCACGCCGCCCAGCGAACGCGCGGCCCAACCCGGTTCGGAAAGATCAATCTGGCGCAGGGTCTCGATGAGCAAGACCGAACCCATGGAATGGGCAACGACCACGAGCCGCTCGGCCCCTGCCTCGCGCAGAAGGCGCAAGAGTTGCTCCAGCCCGTCCCGCGCAAAAAGCGCGCTGTCGAAATCGTGGACATAACCAAGCACCTTGCCCCGGCTTGGCCAGGAGTAAATGACACTGAGGCCCGGAACCTCGAGATCATGCGCGATCTGGGCGGCGCGAAAGGCGGTTTCGGTCTGCGTTGCATTGTAGCCATGCACAAAGACGGTGATCTCGCGATCATTTCGGGGCCGTTTGTTCAGCTCCTGCCGCACGCGGGCACGGAAAGCGTCGGGATCCGGGAACGCGTTCTGGGCGGCCAACGTGAATTCGGTCGTCGGGTCGGGATTGCCATAGCTGAAATCGAGCTGCCCCTCCTGATGATCGGGCGGGATCGATACGGTCAGTTCAAGCAGGGACAGCGCCTCTGATCGGTCATAGGAATAGACACCGGTGTCGCGCTGGGCACGGGTCGTGCCGACAAAGACGGTTCTGGGCGTGCCGATCTCGGCGGCCTCGGGGACAACGGCGGAATAGTTGCGGTCCGTGCAGGCCGTCAGCGCCAATCCCAGCACAATCAGAACAAACGGTCGCATGCGGAATCCCAAGATCAGAGCCGCATTTCGGCGAAGATCCCACCATCGCCGCGTGTGGCGTGGTTGAGGGGGTTTTGCTCCGACCGAAATGAATCTCCCGCGACAGTAGATCACGCATCGGAATGCGCAATGGGGCTTGCGCGACAATCACGGGCTCTGCCCAAAGATGCAGCGTCCGCGATCAGAGCACGTACCGGCTGAGGTCCGATGAGGCGCTGAGTTCGCCGAGGTTCTTTTCGACAAAGGCCGCATCAACCACAATCTCGGTCCCCGGCTGATCGGGCGCAGAGAAAGACAGATCCTCGAACACCCGCTCAAGCACGGTATAGAGCCGGCGCGCCCCGATGTTTTCGACGGATTGGTTCACCTCGGCCGCGATCCGCGCAAGGGCGGCGATCCCGTCTTCCGAGAAGGTCACGGTCACCTCTTCGGTGCCCATCAGCGCGGCGTATTGCAGGGTCAGCGCGTTGTCGGTCTCGGTCAGAATGCGCACGAAATCTTCCTCGGTCAGTGCGCGCAGCTCGACCCGGATCGGCAGACGGCCCTGAAGCTCGGGCAGCAGATCCGACGGTTTGGCAATGTGGAAGGCACCCGAGGCGATAAACAGG
>JBCCVT010000346.1:0-2364 GCA_039195015.1 Pseudomonadota bacterium | reverse complement strand
TGGCAGGCCCATTTCGACGCGAATGGAGTGGCGGTTGAAGGAGGTCCTGTGCATCGCACGGGGGCGACAGGTCCGATCGTGTCGCTCTATGTGCGCGACCCAGACGGTAATCTGATCGAGGTCAGCACAGCCGCGTGACACGGTTGCAGACATATGCTGGCGATGAGCGGGGACACTACGCCTTGCGGATGAGCCCGATCACAAACAGCAGAATAATGGCACCGATCGTTGCATGAAACACGGCGGCAATTGCTCCGCTGCCAACAGAAAAGCCAAGTGCGGGGAAGATCGTGCCGGCCAGATAAGCGCCCACTACGCCAACAATGGTATTACCGAAGAGCCCAAACCCGCGACCGCGCATCACCTTGCCGGAGAGCCAACCGGCGAGGACGCCAACCACAAGCATTGCAAACAAACTGCTGAATTCCATCGCCCGTCCTCAGATCAGGAACCCGCCGTCGGAATCGTCTCCGGCCTCTTCCAGCAAGCGATCCATGTCCGGGATGATCACATGGCGTTTGCCTTCCAGAAGGATCACGCCATCGCGTTTGAGCGCCGAAATCTGCCGGCTTACCGTCTCGAGTGTCAGACCAAGATAGTCGGCCATCGCTTCCCGCGTCAGCGGCAGGTTGAACACCATGGTTCCTCTCGCAGGGCCCGGCGACAGCGATGCGTCTCGGCGCGCAATGATAGATAAAAGCGAGGCGATCTTTTCGCGCGCGGTCTTGCGCCCCAGAACGAGCATCCATTCGCGCGCCGCGTCGAGTTCATCCAGCGTCATCTCAAGCAGGCGATGCGCGATATGCGGTGTGTCCTGCATCAGCGCCTCAAACGGCGCTTTGCGGAAACAGCACATCACCAGTTCCGTTGTCGCGACCACGTCATAGGCCGACCCCTCGCGGCCGGGCCGCCCGACAAAATCCGATGGCAGCAGAAGACCCACCATCTGCGTGCGCCCGTCTTCCATCGTCTGCGTCAAGGTCGCGATGCCGGAGACCACGGAACCCACAAAATCCATCCGGTCGCCGGACCAGATAACCGTCTGCCCTGCCTCGAAACTTCGGTAATACTTGAGCGTCTCAAGTCGGCTCAGCTCATCTGGCTCGCACCTGGCGCAGACGGCCCGGTGGCGAATCGGGCAGTCCGAACACTCTGGCGGCGCCAATCGTTCGGGGACGTGCATGCGTGCTTCCAATTGATCTGGGTCAATGTTGTGACTCACCGTACACTCTAAGCACAATGACATGATACCGAAATCTCGAATGGCCAAGCTGGGCTTGTTTGACGCAAAAGTGCCGAGATACACCAGCTATCCGACCGCGCCGCATTTCTCGGACAGCGTCGGCCCGGCACATTACGCCGAATGGGTGCGTGGTATCCCAACTGGCAGCCGGGTATCGCTCTATCTGCATGTTCCGTTTTGCAGACGGCTGTGTTGGTTTTGCGCCTGCCGCACTCAGGGCACGCAGAGCGATGTGCCCGTACGCGCCTATTTGAAGACGCTTTCGGGCGAGTTGGCGCATTTGAAACAACACCTGCCGCAGGGCGTCAATCTGGCGCGTCTGCATTGGGGCGGTGGGACGCCGACGCTCTTGCAGGCTGACATGATCCGGGCGCTGGCGGACGCCATCAACGAGACCGTCGCGATCACTGAGGATACCGAGTTTTCGGTGGAGATAGATCCGAACGAGATCGACCAGCCAAGGCTCGACGCGTTTCGCGAGATCGGAATGACGCGTGCGTCGATCGGGGTGCAGGATTTCGACCCCGAAATTCAGCACACCATCGGTCGCGTGCAAAGCTACGAGTTGACGCGGGACGTGGTAGCGATGATCCGCGCGGCGGGTGTCAGCAGCCTCAACGCGGACATCCTCTACGGCCTGCCCTATCAGACCCGGCCCCGGATTACGGAGAGCGTGCAAAAGCTGTTGTCGGTGAGCCCGGACCGCATCGCGCTCTATGGCTATGCGCATGTCCCCTGGATGGCGCGGCGGCAATGTATGCTGCCGTCGGAATCGCTACCGACGCCGGAAGAGCGACTGACGCTCTTCGAAACCGCCCGGCGCTTGTTCCTGTGGGATGATTACGCGGAGATTGGGATCGATCACTTCGCAACGAAGTCGGACAGCCTGACGATCGCGCAAAAGACGGGTAAGCTGCGGCGGAACTTCCAAGGCTACACGGATGACACGTCCGAGGTGCTTATCGGCCTCGGCGCATCGGCCATCTCGCGCTTTCCAGAAGGCTATGCGCAAAACGAAGCGGCAACGTCGGCCTACACCGCTGCCATCCGCGATGGGGGATTTGCGACCGGGCGCGGTCATGCGTTTTCGGGCGAGGATCGCCTGCGCGCACGGTTGATCG
>JBCCVT010000345.1:0-2394 GCA_039195015.1 Pseudomonadota bacterium | reverse complement strand
TCCGGCGGCATGCCGCAGCTCGAAATTTCGACTTTCCCCAACCAGATCTTCTGGCTGGTTGTCACGCTTGTCGTGATTTACCTTATTCTGTCGCGCGTGGCGCTGCCGCGGATCGGGTCGATCCTGGCCGATCGGGCTGGCACCATCACAAACGACATTGCCGCGGCCGAGGATCTCAAGGCCAAAGCGGCCGAGGCCGAACGCGCCTATGAACAGGCGCTTGCCGATGCCCGCGCCGAGGCGCAACAGATCGTTGCGGCGACCAAAGCCGAAATTCAGGCCGAATTGAACGACGCGATTGCCGCCGCGGATGCGCAGATTGCCGAAAAGGCCGCTGAATCGGAACAGGCGATTGCCGAGATCCGGGCCGGCGCGCTGGAAAGCGTCCGCGAAGTGGCCACCGCCACCGCCGGCGAGATCGTGACCGCCCTGGGTGGCAGCGCCGATGCCGGTGCGGTTACCGACGCGGTTGCGTCCCGGATGAAAGGATAAGCCCATGCGCATTGCACTGACCCTTGTCCTGACCCTGAGCTTTGCGTCACCCGCATTGGCCGCCAAAGGCCCGTTCGTGTCGCTCGCCAATACCGACTTTGTTGTCCTGATCTCGTTTCTGATCTTTCTCGGCGTTCTGGTCTATTTCAAGGTGCCGACCATGCTGATGGGGATGCTGGACCGGCGCGCTGATGCCATCCAGTCGGAACTGGACGAAGCGCGTGCGTTGCGCGAAGAGGCGCAGACCCTGCTCGCCTCGTATGAACGCAAGCATCTGGAGGTGAAGGAGCAGGCCGAGCGCATCGTCGCAACCGCCAAGGCGGACGCTGCCACCGCCGCTGAAGAGGCAAAGGCCGATCTGGAAGCCTCGATCGCGCGCCGTCTTGCAGCCGCGCAGGACCAGATCGCCTCGGCCGAAGCTTCCGCCGTGCGCGAGGTGCGCGACCAGGCCGTGTCTATCGCAGTTGCCGCTGCGGGCGAGGTGATTGCCAAGCAAATGTCGGCGACCGACGCCAATAAGCTGATCGATGACGCGATTGGCGAGGTGGAAACCAAACTGCACTGAGCTGCCTTGCGCAAATGACCGACCCCACCCCCGGCCCGCGCCGGGGGTTTTTCGTTGCATGCAGATCTTGTGACAGACCCGCCAGTTTGGCGTCGATCATTTGGGGGCGGAGCAGACCGAGCGGCCTGTTTCCACCTCAGCAAGCTGCCCGAGATCGGACAGACCTTCCAAGTTTTGAGCTAGGCTCGAATGTCGGAATACCAGTCCGTTATCCCCACGTCGCTTGGGTGAATTGATCGCGATGCCATCCGAGCTGGTCGGCGCGTCAGTTTTCCTGTTCGTGCGCCAGGCGCAGTTTTGCGACCGCTTCATTGCGGTCGGCCTGTTGCTGGTCGGCAAGGGACTGTTTGACGAAGTCGATATGCGCCTCGACCGCTGCGCGGGCGGCATTTGGGTCGCGGTCCTGGAGGGCGGTGTTGATCGCCCGGTGCTGGTCGAGCAGCGTGTCGCGTGTCGTGCGCTGTTTGAACATGATCTGGCGGTTGTAGAACACGCCCATGCGCAGCAGGTCGAACATCGATCGCATCATGTGCAGCATGACCACGTTGTGGCTCGCTTCGATGATCGCCATGTGGAATTGCGCATCAAGCCGGGCTTCTTCCTCGGGGTTCCGTTTGGAATGCGCGGTCTCCATCTTGTCGAAGACCGCCTGGACCACCTGCAGATCGCTGTCCGAACCCAGCCGGGCCGCGCGCTCGGCGGCGATGGCTTCGAGGTCGCGGCGGAAGGACAGATAGTCGAAGACTGCCTCGTCATGGGTTGCGAAGAGTTGCGTCAGGGCGGGCGAAAAGGCCGAGCCCAGAACATCCGCAACAAAGACCCCGGAACCGGGGCGCGCCGTCAGCAGGCCCTGTTCTTCAAGCGCAGCGATCGCATCGCGCAAGGATGGCCGGGAGACGCCCAGACGGTCGGCCAGTTCGCGTTCCGCCGGAAGGCGTTCGCCCGGTCGCAGGATGCCGCGCAGCACCAAAAGCTCGATCTGCCGCACCACGGAGGTCGACAGCTTTTCGGATTTGATTTTTTGAAACGGCATGCGATTTACCCGTGATTGGTCAGATATTATGACCACATGTGGCGGTTTCACAAGCCCGGAAGCGTCTGTGGTCTGCGCGTTGGTTAAAGGGATGTTAAGGGTCGCGGCGCCACGATAGGCGGGATGCGACCGGTTCTGTTTCTTGGCCTCCTGCTGCTGTCAGCCTGCGCCGCGCCTCACCCGCATTTCCGCGGGGTCGAGGTCACGCGGGTCGAGGTGGACAGCTATGTGTTTGACATTCCCCGGCCCTCCCCGGGGGTGGGGGGGCCGGGGTTTCAATTGACATTTATGCATCAGTCAATTG
>JBCCVT010000344.1:0-2404 GCA_039195015.1 Pseudomonadota bacterium | reverse complement strand
GGCCATCAACATCCAGAAGGGCGGCGGACCGGGATCCGGTCGACACGAAAACCCCGCGCAATACCATGTTCGGAACCTCTGTGCCGGGGTCTGGTCCGTTCTTTTCGGGCTGGGCCGCCTGCCCGAACGGAGCCTTTTGAAACAGCGGCGCAAGATCGGTTGGCGTCTCGTCCGGAATGTTCAACACCGTCAACGGCGCCGTGGCCTCGATCACCACGATGCCCGCCAGATGCCGAAGAACCGGCGGTGCCGCATACGCGAGTGAGCCGGTTGCGAGCAGAACGATCGCCGCCCTCGGGGCGATTTCGCGCCAGATCTTCATGTGGAGGTGCCCGCCCGGTCAAGAAATCCGGTCAGCCGGGCCAGCGTGGCGTCACGATCGGCCAATGGTCCGACCGAGATATCCACGCGAACCAGATCTGGATCGGGCGTGTCTGTCCGCGCCAATGCGATCCGCCATTGCCGCCCGCCCGCCTCCACGACATCGTCGAGACTGCTGAGCCCCAGTCTCAGTTCGGCCAGCCGGTTTTCCGCGACCCAACGCGCGGTTGCGCGTTCAGAATAGGCAGTGACAGCTCGGGTGTGCTCCTCGACCGCCGTTAGCAAAGCGCCGGCTGACACCGACAGGACGGTCATCGCGACCAGTGCTTCGATCAGGCTGAACCCGTCATCTTTATTGCGCTGCGTCCTCATCGCGTCCCGCTTGCTCCCGTTTTATCTGCAGGCCGTCGAACCATAGGTCCGACCCGTCGCCCGCGACGACGCGCAGGGGCGTTCCGCTTACTGGAACCAGCGCGGCCGAGACCGCGAACACCCTGTCATCGTCCATTCCGAAAGACATACGTGACCCTCGCGCAGAAAGTTTCACCGGGTTGAGACGGGGATCGGATGACGTTACCCACCGGCCCGATCTTCCTTGTTCAAGGAAGATGATGTCGCCCCGGTCCTGCCAGATGGCGAAGCCCGTCCCGCTTGACAGCGTGCGGTCAACCGCAGCTTCGACACGCGCATCAAGCGTCAGAAGGTCCAGATCACGTTGCGCGCCGGGCCGGTCGGATGGCAGGGCCAGTACGATGGCTCCGGCAATAATCGCGAAAAGCGTCAAGACGACCAGCATTTCAATCAATGTAACGCCGGTCTCGGTGGCACGGTGCGACGAAGGGATGGTCACAACCCGGACCTGGCCTGCCTTTGGCGCAGCGGAATGTCGGCATTCACACCGTCACCGCCCGGCACCGCATCGGCCCCAAGAGACACCAGTTCGAAATCACCGCCATCGGCTCGATAGACATAAGGTGTGCCCCACGGATCCAGGGGTATCTCGGACAGGTAACCACCCAAAGGCCAGCTCTGCGGGAGAGGCGGACTCACCGGACGTTCGGCGAGAGCGCGAAGACCCTGCACGGTCGAGGGATAGGTGCCGTTGTCCAGACGGTAGAGTTGCAGCGCGCTTGCAACAGTGCGCATGTCTGTCTCCGCCACCGACACGCGCGCCTCATCCGGGCGGCCGATGACGTTTGGCACAATCAGTGCTGCGACGACCGAGATCATCACCAGGACGACCATCATTTCGATCAGCGTGACACCGGCTTCGGTGTCGCGCGATCTGCGGGATCTGCGGGATCTTACGGTAACAGCGGGCATGAAACTATTCCTCTCTGGCTCACGTATCTTTCGGTACATAGGCGCGCTGAAGCGTCGCGTAAAGGAAAAATATTGTGTTAAAACAAATATTTAACGCAGATAATGGTGGGCGCGTCCCAAGCGCGTCGACGGCCCTTGTTCCTGTGTCGAAGACCACGACGGACCTTGGCGCCGAACCAACCTTACGCGGGCGATTGACGCGGGCTGCGGCGGCCTCGGGCGGTCTCCCCCCATTCGTCTTTCCGGGCGCCGCCGCGCTCATTCTTCCGGTGTCGCTGCCGGTCAAGACGGCACGTCAGCGGCGCGCGGCCCTGCCATTCGCTGTCGAACCCTATTTGGCAGAACCGGTCGAGCAGGCCGCCCTGGCGCTTGGGCCACAACTTGCCAGCGGAGACTGGCTCTGCGTCGCGGCAAACCGTGACCGCCTGCGTGACATGACCGCGGGCACCCATGCGCCGGGGCCGGTTTTACCGGACACATTGGCAGTCCCATTGCCGAACCGCGCCGATGCCTGGGCAGTCTGGTGCGGTCCGCAAAGCACGCATCTGCGGATGGCTGATGGCACAGGAATGGCGACAACCCCTGATCATTTTCCGGACCTCTGGCGGGTGTTTGGTGCTCCGCCGATCGAGTTGAAATACGGCGCACCACCTCCGGGTACGGCCACCACTCACGAACCGGAGGCGCTGCCGGCCCTCGACCCGGCGCTGTTGCAGATTGATTTGCGCGGCGACGATGGTCGAGGGCAGGCGCATTGGGT
>JBCCVT010000343.1:0-2430 GCA_039195015.1 Pseudomonadota bacterium | reverse complement strand
TGGGCTGTCAAAATCGCTCGCGCTGGACATGGCACGTTTCAACATTCGCTCCAACTGCATCGCGCCCTTCGCCTGGTCACGACTAATTGGAACAATCAAAGCGGACACGGACGCCGAAAAGGCACGCGTGGCCCGGATCAAGGAGATGACGCCAGACAAGATCGCGCCGCTCTGCGTGGCTCTGGCGAACCCGGACTCGCAGGTCTCCGGGCAGATCTTTTGCATTCGCAACAATGAGATCTTTCTGATGAGCCAGCCACGCCCCATTCGCTCGGTACATCGCAGTGAGGGCTGGACGCCGGAGACGGTGCTCGACCACGCACTGCCGGCGCTGCAGGCGGATTTCTACCCGCTCGAGCGCTCGGGCGAGGTCTTCACTTGGGACCCGATTTGAGCGCCGCGGCGACATTGCACCCGTCGTCCCAGACGATCGACAACAAATCGGTTTTTCGCGAACTGGCCCGCTTCTGCGGCGCGCTCTTGGATGCCAAGCTCAAGCGATACGGGATCACGATCAGCCTGGCCTGGGCGCTGGCGCATTTGTGGCGCAAAAATGGGCTCAGACAGTCGGAACTCGCAGGTAGGATGGATGTCGCAACGGTTACCATGTCGCAGCTTTTGGACCGGCTCGAACAGCACGGCTTTGCGGAACGATATGTCAATCCGGCGGACCGCCGCTCAAACCTTTCCTTTGCGACAGATGCTGGAATGGCGATCGTCAGAGTGCTGACCAAGATCGTCCATCAGGTCGATGGCTTTGCAAACACAGGCGTTGCCAAAGGTGAGCTTGCAATCACGATGCGCGTGATTGGCCGGATTCGAGAGGACCTTAAAATGGAACTGGCGCGGCGTGACGCCGTTGTGACATGAGCAGCCCAGACGGGTCCCAAGCCCCTCTGCACGGTCTTCGTATCGTGGAATTTGCGGGTCTCGGCCCTGGTCCGTTCGCTGCCATGATGCTGGCGGATATGGGCGCCGATGTGATCCGAATTGAACGGCCCGGCGCCGTCTACGACCCTCACGATTTTCTAGCCCGTGGCCGACGATCCATCGTGCTGGACCTCAAACGACGAGACGCGGTTGAGTTGGCCAAACAGCTAATCGCTCAGGCGGATGGCTTGATCGAAGGGTTCAGGCCGGGAGTAATGGAGCGGCTGGGTCTCGGTCCAGAGCAATGCCACGCTAAGAACCGGCGCTTAGTTTACGGCCGCGTGACCGGTTGGGGGCAGGACGGACCGCTGGCCCACGCCGCAGGACATGATCTGAACTACATCGCCTTGACCGGAGCGCTTTGGGCCACCGGCGAGGCTGATCGCCCGCCAACCTTTCCCGCCAACTTGCTTGGCGACTTTGGCGGCGGCGGCATGTACCTGGCCTTTGGCATGGTCGCCGGATTGCTCAAAGCGGCCTGCACCGGTCACGGTGACGTGGTGGACGCAGCGATCACGGACGGCACGCATTCCTTGATGACTTTCATCCATGCGCGCCGTGCATCGGGGCGCTGGCAGGATGCGCGCGGCGCAAACTCTTTGGACGGCGGGGCACCGTGGTACGCAGTCTATGAATGCGCCTGCGGGGGCTGGGTCAGCGTCGCAGCGATCGAACCGAAATTTTGGACCGAGCTTTTGGCGCGTCTCGACCTGGATGATGCCAGCTTGGGAGATCGGTCCGATCCCGCCCAGTGGCCCCGGATCCGGAAAAGGCTGACCGCGGTTTTCCTGGGCCAAACCCGCGATCATTGGGTGACGTGTCTGGAAGGCAGCGACGCGTGCTTTGCCCCTGTCCTCAGCCCGTCTGAAGCGACCGCGCATCCGCACAACATCGCGCGCGGCGGCTTTGTGCCCGATGGTCCGGATCAACCCATGCCCGCGCCACGTTTTGCAAGTGCGGCGCCCCGCACCCCGTCGAAACCGTTGCCGCCGGGCGCTCAGACCGACGCGATCCTGGCCGAAATCGGTCTGACCTCAGACGAGATCGAGGCGGCGAAAGCCTCGGGAGTCGTACCGAGGTCGGCGACAAAGGAGAACGCGTCTTGAGTGTCCCACCCGCACTGAAAAACCTGCGCCTGCCGCTGATCGGCGCCCCGCTTTTTATCATTTCCCGGCCAGAATTGGTCATCGCGCAATGCAAAGCAGGGATCGTCGGGACGTTTCCAGCGCTTAACGCGCGCGAGAAGGACGGCGAGAGCCTCGATGCGTGGCTTATCCAGATCAAAGAGGAGCTTGACCGCCATAACCAATCCAATCCGGACCGTCCTGCCGCGCCTTTCGGCATCAATCAGATCGTCCACAAGTCGAATGCTCGACTTGATGAGCACGTGGAGATAGCAGCAAAGCACGAAGTTCCGATTTGGATCACCTCGCTCGGGGCGCGAACCGACGTCTATGATGCGGCGCATTCCGGAGGTGGCATCGTTCTGCACGACGTGAT
>JBCCVT010000342.1:0-2442 GCA_039195015.1 Pseudomonadota bacterium | reverse complement strand
CAGGCCCTTCGCGCCAATGTCATAGGCGATATGGCGCCGCATATCCTCTGGCGCGAGGCCCAGGTCTCCGTCTCGGACAAAGTCTGGCACGGTGTTCGTTGCGTGATCACATGTGATTACCCAACGGGCGTTTCGCCCGGACCCGGTTATGAAAAATGGCGTGTATGTCATGTCAGCGTCATCTCTTTGGCGGCAGATCTAAGGCAGTTGCCCGCAAAGTGGAATTGGGTCATAAGCCCACCAACGCCTTTTGCGCTAACATCGAACTGTTGGGGGGTTCATGCGCCGTAAACGCAACGTCAAGATCGTCGCCACATTGGGGCCTGCATCCAACACATATGACATGATACGCGCGCTTTACGAGGCCGGCGCCGACGTGTTCAGGCTGAACATGAGCCACGGTTCGCATGATGAAATCCGGGAACGTCACGAGATCATCCGAAAGGTCGAAGCCGATCTGAAGCGCCCCATTGCGATCCTTGCGGATCTGCAAGGGCCAAAGCTGCGCGTCGGGACGTTCGAGAACGGCAGTGAGGAACTGGTCGAAGGGGCCAATTTCCGGCTGGATCTAGACGAGGCCGAGGGCGACATCTCGCGCGTGTGCCTGCCACATCCCGAGATTTTCCAATCGCTCGAGGTTGGTGCGCGCCTTTTGGTGAATGACGGAAAGATCCGGCTCAAGGTGACGTCCTGCGGCGCGAATTTTGCCGAATGCGAAGTGATCGCGGGCGGGACGATTTCCAATCGAAAGGGCGTCAATGTGCCGGACGTGATCCTGCCACTGGCGGCGCTGTCGGCCAAAGACCGAAAAGATCTTGAGTTTGTGTGCGGACTGGGTGTCGACTGGTTGGCTTTGTCCTTTGTGCAGCGGCCGGAAGATGTGGCTGAGGCCCGTGCGCTGTCCACGCACTTCGCGTCCGAGGACCGGCGGCCGGCGATCCTTTCCAAGATCGAGAAACCGGCGGCCATCGAGCAATTCGACAATATCCTCGACGTGTCGGACGGGATCATGGTCGCGCGCGGCGATCTGGGCGTGGAACTGCCGGTGCAGGCCGTCCCACCGATCCAGAAGCGGCTTGTGCGCAAATGCCGCCACGCGGCCAAGCCGGTCATCGTTGCCACGCAGATGCTGGAATCCATGATTGAAAGTCCGATGCCAACCCGGGCCGAGGTGTCTGACGTGGCCACGGCCATATATGAAGGTACCGACGCGATCATGCTCAGCGCCGAATCCGCCGCCGGTCAGCACCCGGTCGAGGCGGTGTTGACCATGGATCACGTGGCGACCGAGGTCGAGGCAGACCCGACATACGCGCAGATCATCAACGCCTCGCGCGGCGGAGACAAGTCGACGGTGGCGGACGCCATCGTAGCGGCGACGCGCGAGATTGCCGAGACAACGGATATCAAGGCGATTTGCTGTTACACTGACAGCGGCACCACTGCCCTTTTGACCGCGCGCGAGCGCCCGGGTGTGCCGATCATCGCCTTGACAGCACAGGAACCAACGGCGCGCCGTCTGGCGCTCAGCTGGGGGTGTCATTGCGTCGTGACGGATATTCTGGATCGCTTCAAGATGGCGGTCGTCAACGCCGCGCGCGCGGCGCGCGCGGACGGTTTCGCGACCAAGGAAGACCAGATCGTCATCACCGCCGGTGTGCCGTTCAACACGCCGGGCACTACGAACATTCTGCGCGTGGCTCCCTGTGATGAACGACTGATCTTTAACACTGATCCGGGCTGAGGCAGCCGACATGGAGACTGACCTCGCGCTTGTGCTCGGGATCGTCATCGCGGGATTTTCGCTGCCGTCGATCCTGTCGGCACTCGGCGACGGGCGGACCCCACGCGCATCTGCTGTCACCGTCCTGATCGCCGGTGGCCTAATCCTCTACGCGGTACAGCAGAAGCCAGGCGGCTACGCGTGGTCGGACGTCCCGAACGCGTTTATTCGGGTCGCGGCACAAATACTCCCTTAGTGCGCTTGCCACGGCCACGCTGCATGTTGTCAATTTTGCCGAACGTGCCGTGTGTCCGGATGCAGGCTGGTCCCAAGGATATGCTCGGTGCCATGCAGCACATGCGCCGCATGCCCGACGATCAAAGGATCCGGCCCGCCGATCAGATCCACATCCTTGCCCGGATAATCCAGCGTTGACAGGAAGTGTCGCATACAGTTCAGGCGGGCCCGTTTCTTGTCGTTCGATTTGACAATCGTCCAGGGCGCATCCGCCGTGTCGGTGTAGAAAAACATCGCTTCCTTGGCCTCGGTATAGTCATCCCACTTGCCAAGACTGGCTTTGTCGATCGGGCTCAGTTTCCATTGCTTCAAAGGGTCGGTTTCCCGGGCGCTGAACCGGCGTTTCTGTTCCTTCTGTGTGACCGAGAACCAGTATTTGTAAAGCCGGATGCCCGACCGTACGAGCATCCGCTCCAATTCTG
>JBCCVT010000341.1:0-2491 GCA_039195015.1 Pseudomonadota bacterium | reverse complement strand
GATGGGTGTCGCGCAAGGCGCGCGGGAAGAAGCTGAGACGGCGATGAAGTCGCTGGTGGATCGCTGGCTGGCGGATCGGGATTTCGTGACCCGTGAAGAGTTCGACGCGGTGCGCGCGATGGCGCAGAAGGCGCGCGAGGAAAATGCCGCACTTGAGGCCCGGATCGCGGCGTTGGAAGCGGCCGCAAAAGGGGATGGCTAATCCAATAGCGGCGCTGCCGCGCCAATTTTGAATTCTACTTCCTGTCGGACGCGTCACATCGTAGCCTGCATTTGGTCGCGGTGGACGGGTCTGGATCGTGTCGCCGGTTCACGCAGGATTTTTGCGCAAAAGTTTGGATACAGTCCCCTAGTTATTAACCCATTGTCAATTTATGGACGACGTTCCGCAGCGATCCACAACTTATTGCGTTGGACCTCAAATTAATGCTTGCCAGACGGAAGCGGGCACAGCACCATATTTGGTATGGGCACGGGGGATCGCCCCGGTCTATTGAGCAGGCACCTAGCGTTTGGGCGCTGCCATTCCCAAGCAGCTAGAACTGAGAGAGGTGGTACTATGGCCCTTTCCGAGGAGTATCTCGAAGAAGACCTTCACCCCATCGACATTGTCGAGCACCTTGCCGAACATCATGATTGGGATTTTGACCGCTTGGGCGACGATCAGATCGCCATGGCGGTTGAAGGGCAGTGGCGGACCTATTCCATCACTCTGGCCTGGTCCGGGTTCGATGAAACCTTGCGCATGGTGTGCACGTTTGAAATGGAGCCGCCGGCCGAAAAACTGCCTGCGCTTTATGAACTCATCAACAAGATGAATGACCAATGCTGGGCGGGCGCGTTTACCTATTGGCCGGAACAGAAGCTGATGGTCTATCGCTACGGTCTTCTGCAAGCGGGCGGACAGGTGGCCGGTCCCGAACAGATCGACACGATGATCAATGCTGCGGTGCTGAGCGCCGAGCGCTATTACCCCGCAATGCAATTGCTGGTCTGGGGCGATCGGACGCCGGATGAAGCCATGCAAGTCGCCATTGCAGAGGCATATGGCCGCGCGTAACCTCGCGCCCTGAACCTGGGCGGGGAAGGGCGCATTTCATGACAGAGAATACAGTGGCCGATCGCGGCCTCGTCCTGTTGGGCTGTGGCAAGATGGGATCGGCCATGTTGGCCGGATGGTTGTCGCAGGGCTTGCCGTCGCAATCGGTTTGGGTGGTTGATCCGCAGCCTTCTGACTGGTTGGTCGGGCAGGGTGTTCACCTGAACGAAGACCTGCCGCCCGCGCCGGCCATCGTGATCGTGGCGGTCAAGCCGCAGATGATGGGCGCGGCGTTGCCCGAAATCTCGGCTCTGGGCGGTGGGGCGACAGTCTTCCTGTCCGTCGCTGCTGGCACGCCGATCGCCCAGTTCGAAAGAATCCTTGGACCGGGCACACCCGTGATCCGCGCAATGCCCAACACGCCAGCGGCGATTGGCCGGGGCATCACCGCTTTGATCGGCAATACATATGTCAGCGCGACGCAATTGGAGATGGCCGAAAGTTTGCTTGGCGCCGTCGGGCAGACGGTTCGCCTGGAGAATGAAGCGCAGATGGACGCAGTGACCGGGGTCAGCGGCTCGGGTCCTGCATATGTGTTCCATCTGATCGAGGCGTTGGCTGCTGCGGGCACGGCGCAAGGCTTGTCGCCGGACCTCGCGCTGCATCTGGCGCGCGCGACGGTGGCCGGGGCCGGGGATTTGGCCGAAAAGTCGGAAGACGGACCCGATCAGCTCCGCCGGAACGTCACCAGCCCCGGTGGCACCACGCAAGCCGCTTTGCAGGTTCTGATGGATGCTGAAACAGGATTTCCCGCCTTGCTGAACAGGGCCGTCTCGGCCGCGACGAAACGCTCACAGGAGTTGTCCAGTGCCTGAGATTTCGTTTGATGATTTCCTGAAGGTCGACATTCGCGTTGGCGAGGTCCTGCGCGCCGAGCCATTCCCGGAGGCTCGAAAACCCGCGATCAAGATGTGGATCGATTTCGGCGATGAGATCGGAGAACGGAAGAGTTCGGCCCAGGTGACCGCCCACTACACGCCGGACATGCTTATCGGGCGGCAGGTGCTGGCTGTAGTCAACTTTCCACCACGCCAGATCGGACCTTTCATGTCCGAAGTTCTGGTGCTTGGCCTGCCCGACCCGGAGGGAGAGATCCGGCTGATTGGGCCGGATGGTCCTGTGCCTCTGGGCGGGCGAATGAACTGATGCGACTGCTGATCACAAGGCCCTTGCCCGAGGCTGTTCTGGACCGCGCGCGCGCAGGGCATGACACGGTCGTACGGGAGAACACGACGCCTCTGACAGCCGAAGAGTTGCGGATGGCCTTGACCGATTTCGATCTGGTCGTACCAACGCTTGGTGATGCATTTTCGGCAGAAGTGTTTGCCGATGTTCCGCAGCCCCGGTGCAAGTTGCTCGCGAATTTTGGCGTTGGGTACAATCACATCGATG
>JBCCVT010000340.1:0-2505 GCA_039195015.1 Pseudomonadota bacterium | reverse complement strand
TGGTCGTCTATCGCGCGATCCGGGTGTCTTTGGGCTTTATTCTGTTCAGTTTGGCGGTCCCGAGGCGACCTCGGATGCAGTTTGACGGCCCGCTGGCCAAGCAAGCCACGCGTTACGCCAGCGGGCTTTACGGGTCGCGGGGGATGACCTTCACCGCAAATTTCGGAACCGACCTGATCCTTGCCTATTTGTTCAGCACGGCGGAGTCGGGGCTTTACCGTTTTGCCAATCGGCTGGCGACTGCGGTCGTGGACATTATTGGCCAACCGCTGCGGAGCTTTGCGCTCAAGAGTTTCGGACAAGCGGCGCGTGAATCAGGGTCGCTCGACACCGTGTTTGCGCGGTTCGTTGGTGCGAATGTGTTCCTTATGGGCGGTTTCGCCGTGACAAGTGTTGTCCTGGGCGAAGCGCTCATTCGTTTCGCCTTCCGTCCGGATTATGCGGCGGCCATTACAGCTTTCTACGCATTGTCGGTGCTTGCTGCCGCCCGCTCGGGAACCGCGTTGATCGAGCCATCCTTTGCTGCGCGCAAGACGACATGGGTGGCGATGTACTACAACGCAGCCTGGGCCTTTGTGATGATCGGCGCAGTGGTCCTTTCCGCGCCTCAAGGCATCGCAACTGTTGCAATGGCACAGGCAGTTGTGCAGATCGCGGCCTCAGCCGGAGCGCTTTTTGTGATTGGCCGCTGGGCCAGGGTCGACCTGAGTGAAGGACTGCGCAATCTCGTTTGGGCGCTGGCTTTGGTGGCTCTATACGCTGGTCTCTTTTTTGCCGGCTGGACGGCAATTCAAACAATGCCTTTGGACAACGCATGGCAATTGACCATCGGCCTTGCCGCGGCGGTTGTCATCGCGGTAGCCGTCAGTGCGATCGCCCTGCGACTGAGAGTGCTGCAACTGGCTGTATTCGCAGACTGAAACCAGTCAACGGTCCTGCCCGTCGACCGGTGCAAACCACCGATCCAGATGATCAATCGCGCGTTCGGCGGCGGCGTCCCAACTGAACAAACGGGACCGCACGGTCGCATCCTGTGACAGCTTCTGCCGCAATACGGGATCGTCGCGCAGTCGGACGATCTGCACGGCCCAATCTTCGGGATCGTCAGCCTGCGCGATCAAACCTGCGCTGCCGACGACCTCGGGCAGAGCGCCGTTGGGAGAGATGACCGGTGGCGTTCCGCGCGCCATCGCTTCAAGCGCAGGCAGTCCGAACCCCTCTTCAGTCGACGGCACGCAAACCGCAAGCGAACGGTCATAGAGTGCGGCGAGTTCCGCGTCGTCGATGAAGCCCGTGAATATAGTGTTCTCGCCCGGCGCATGTCCGGACTCGGTAAAGGCCAGCCTGCTGGTGCCGCCCACCAGCACCAGCAAGGTTCCCTCCAGCGCGGGGTTTTCAAAGGCGCGCAGCAGCGTGGGGATGTTCTTGTGTGGCAGGAGGCTCGAAACCGCGATGCAGTATGATGCGTTGTCCGGCAATCCGAGGCGTTCAAAGATCGCGGGTTCCGGCGCGCAATGCCCGATGGGGCCCAGGCCGTTCGGCGCAATGCCAATTCTGTCCGGCGCACCAATTTCGTGGCGTAGCAGTGCGTCGCGCGAATACTCGGAGACCGTGAGCAGGTGGTTCCCTGGCGCCCCGGCTCTGCGCGACAAGAGTTGGCGCCAGACACGCGTTGCCCGACCGAAGGATTCGGGCGTCGAAAACACATGCGCATCGTGCAGCATCGTGACATAACCGGTCCCCCGCAATGGGACCGTGTTGAAGAACCCTGCGATCACGCCGGTGTTCCGCTGCGTCGGCAGATCAAGCTGTTCCCAGAAAATGCCCCGGCGTCGGCCGACGACGCGGATTGGAATTCCGGTGCTGTGCGCAGACAATTCGAGATCCCGTGGGACAAGGATCTCCACAGGCCAATCCGACTGCCCGTTGGCGTGCCGGGCGTGCAGCGCCAGCGACAGATCCCGCGCGACGTTGTTGACGGCCGTGGGGTCTCCACCCAGAAATCTGCCGTTGATCAGCAGTTTGCGCGGTCGCGCCATCAGCGCCATCCAAGCGCCGCGGTCACACGCAAGCGATCGGCAAGCCCGGCGGCCACAAGCGGCAGCGCAATGCCAAGCGCCGTCGCCGCCACCGCGATCGCTGTCCAATTCGTCACGCCAACCCCAACAAGAGCGATCCGCGTGCCAGCGGTGACCAGAATATGCGTGACGAAAATGGCCATTGTGCGCTGGCCGATGAGGCTCAGGGTCTGGGATATCAATGCGGTCCGATGCGACCATCCCGCGATCCAGCGCGACAATCCGACAACAAGGGTCGGGCCAGCGATCAGCGCGGGGATGTAGGGGATCGCATGCGCCGGGTACCCGTGCAGGCCGGTCGAGGCGTCATGCCACGCCATCGCGACGGTGCCGATCATGATCGCAACGCTGACATAGATCCAAACGGGTCGTGCGAGAATGTCGATGACGGCGCGACCAAATGGAGCACAGATCAGGTAGAGCCCCA
>JBCCVT010000339.1:0-2512 GCA_039195015.1 Pseudomonadota bacterium | reverse complement strand
GCACACAGTCCGACATGGCATCTCGGCTTTGGTTGAAGAAGGTCTGATCCGCACCCGTCGTGGTTCTGGTGCTTTCGTCGCAGCCACGCCGACGGACTACCCGATTGGGCAACGTGTGCGGTTCCACGAGAACCTGATCGCGGCGGGCAGACGACCCGACAAGCGTGTTCTCGACGTCGAGGAGCGTTCGGCGACGACAGGCGAGGCCAAGGCGTTGCAGATTGCCCCGGGCGATCCGGTTTGCGCCTATCACGGTCTTTCGCTCGCCGACGGGCAGCCGATCGCCGTTTTTGAAAGTCTGTTTCCCCTCGGACGGCTTCCCGGTATCGAAGAGGCCCTGCTCCAAACCAGCAGCGTGACCGAGGCGCTGCGACTGGCTGGCATCTCCGACTACACCCGCGCCTCGACCCGCCTGACGGCGGTGCGGGCCACGGCGACACACGCGCTGCATCTTCAGGTTTCAGAAGGTGATCCTCTCTTGAAGTCCTCAGGTGTCAACGTGGATGAGGCTGGCCTACCCGTTGAGTTCGGTCGCACTTGGTTTGCGGGCGACCGCGTAACCCTGACGTTGGAGGGTTAGGTCTCGTATTTTTCGAGGAAGGCTTCGGCTGTGAGGGACCGAAAATCTGAAAGGGCTTGCCGGATATCCTCGTGCGACCAATCCCACCACGCCAGCGCGATCAGGCGCTCGGCTATCTCGGGTGGCTGGCGTAGGCGCAGCACTTTGGCCGGGGTGCCCGCGACGATGGTATAGGGCTCCACATCCTTGGTCACGACCGCGCCCGCGGCAACGACCGCACCATGGCCCAGCGTCACCTCGGGTTTGACCATCGCACCAGCACCGATCCATGTGTCATGGCCGATATGGGCCGTGCGAGACCGGCGGTGCGCAAAGAAGTCCTCATCCCGTCCGGCATCGTCCCAATAATCATCCGAGCGATATAGGAAGTGATGACAGGCCGCCGTATGAAGCGGGTGGTCGGTGGCCCCGATCCGCGCAAAGGCCGCGATATTGGCGAACTTGCCGATCTGCGCATTTGCGACGTCGGCATAACGGTCGCAATAGGAGTAGTCCCCGAAACAAGAATTGTTGACCCGGCTGCCTTTGCCAATCTCGACATAAGCACCAAAGGAACTGCCGGTGATTTCGCAGTCCGGGTGAATGAATGGCTCTGTTTCAGTTAGTCGCGCCACGTCTAGAACTCTCTTTCCTCACCTGTGAAGCGGAAAAACTTCCCCGTGTCCTCAGGAGCCAAGCCGCGGGCGATGTTCAAAACACCGCTGGCCACGTCATGCGGGTCTTCCTCTGCATCTGCGCCGCCCATATCCGTTCGCACCCAGCCAGGATCGACAAGCGCAACTGGAATCCCCTCGGGCTCAAGAGCGGTGGCAAGTCCCTGCATCACTTTGTTCACAGCAGCTTTTGAAGCCCGGTAGGCGATGCGATCAGCTTTGCGATAACCCATCCATGCCATCTGCGACGAAATTTTCAGGATCTTTGGTGCAGCACTTTGGCGCAGCCCAGGCAAGACGGCTTGTGCGACAGCCAGCGGTGCAATGCTGTTGATGGTCAGCGTGTGGGCGAAACCTGCAAAGTCCATATCGAGCGGTGACTGCCGGTCGGGCGAGATTACGCCCGCATTGTTGATCAGGATATCCAAAGGGCCGATGCCCGACAGTTGTTCCGCGATGGTTTCCGGCCTGTCCAGCACCAGAGGAACTGTGCCATCCCGTCCGTCGCGGGTGGTGCCAACAACCTGATGGCCAAGGGCTACCGCCTGAGCATGAAGCGCCGCGCCAATCCCCCTGTTGACACCGGTGATCAAAAGGCGCGCCATCAGTCCGTGCGTCCGATCAACTTGCCACGCAGCCAGCCAGAGAACCAGTCCATGAACATCACCATCAAAACGATCAGGACGATGTAATAGGCGACCTCTTCCCAGTCCTTCTGGGTCTGGATCGCTTGGGTCAGCATCAATCCGATGCCGCCGCCGGTGATCGCCCCGATTATCGTGGCGGAACGCGTGTTGGATTCCAGGAAGTACAGGATTTGCGCCAACAGCACCGGCACCACCTGCGGGATCACGCCGAAACGGTAACGTTGAAGAGGCTTGGCGCCCGTGGACGCCACGCCTTCGATTTGTTTTTGATCGACGTTTTCCAGCGCTTCGGAGAAAATCTTGCCGAAGGTGCCAGTGTCGGTGATCAGGATCGCCAGCGCGCCGGTCAAAGGGCCGGGTCCAAAGGCACGCGCCAGCACCACGGTCCAGATCAAAGCATCCACACCACGCACAAAATCAAAGACCCGGCGCGTTGCCGCGCGCAGCATCATGACGGGCGAAAAGCGTTTCGCCGCCATAAAGGCAAGCGGCAGAGCGATAATGGCCGCGCCCATGGTGCCAAGGAAGGCCATCAGGATCGTCTCGCCAATCGCCCAGGTGACATCCTTGTGCCGCCACATGGCATTGTTCCACCAGTCGGAAATGGCACCTGCGATATTGGAGCGCGTCGG
>JBCCVT010000338.1:0-2551 GCA_039195015.1 Pseudomonadota bacterium | reverse complement strand
GTGGCGTTGACATAGAATCCCGCGCCCAGGCCCAGATCATAGGCGTCATCATCGGCGCCACCGTCCCCGCGCGGCGAGGTGTCGGGGATAACCACGGCAATCCCCTGTTCGTTGGCCCAGTTCTGCGCACCGGCCTTGGTCATCGCGTTTTCATGTGTGCAGGTCAGACCTGAAAGGTACCAGAGCAGCGGCACCGGTGCCTCGCCCGCGTCCTGCGGCAGGAAGAGCCCAAAGGTCATGTCGCACCCGCAGGCCGACGACGGATGGCGATAGACGCCCTGAACGCCTCCAAACGCTTTGTTTTCGGATACGGTTTCCATTGGTGGACGCTCCCTTCGATGACCCAAATTCATGGCTAATGGTCGGCGCCGTGTGCGTCCAGCCTTTTGCTCAGACCGGGTTGAACGAGGCGATGACAACGGGAACCGTCAGGATGCTGACCATGGTCGACAAAAGGATTGCCGTCGACACGCGTTGAGGCGCGACCCCGTAATGCTGGGCCAGAATATAGACGTTCCCGGCCACAGGCAGGGCCGAAGCTGAAATCACCACCGCGGCCGAAAACGGATCGACGGGAAAGAGTATCAGCAGACCGATGGCCACGAAGATCGGGTGCACGACCAGCTTGCAGAAAGACAGCCAGCCGGCGATGACCATGCGTTCTGCCGACTTCTCGGCCAGCGATGCGCCGATGGCAAAAAGCGCGCCTGGCGTGGCAGCGCCCCCGAGGATCGACAGGAAGTCGTTCATCGGCCTCGGGATCGGGATCGCCGCGGCAGACCAGGCAAATCCCAGGCAGATGGCCACGATCATCGGGTTCTGGATCAGGCCAAGCCCGATGGTTCGAAGCACACTCAACGACATCCGACCGTCGCGTGATGCGGTGATCAGGATGACAATCAGGCTTGAGAACACCACCAGATCCACCGCGAGGATCAGCATGATCGGTCCAACGGCGGCCTCACCGAAGAGGACGACGAACATCGGCAGACCCAGAAAGCCGGTGTTGCCGATGACTGCGCATTGCGCCTCGACCGCCGTGGTGGACACGTCGAGCCGCCGAAGGAACGCAATTAGCGTGGCGATGCCGTACACAAAAGCCGATGCCCAGAGGTAGCCGAGCACGAGATTTCCGTCATAGACGTCGCGCAATGACAGGTTAGCCGAGAAACGAAAGAGCATCGCCGACAGGGCGAAGTAAAAAACGAACTTCGTAAGATAAGCAGTGGCTTCGGGGGAAAAGAATTTGCTGCGGCCGGCCCAGAACCCAAGGCCGATAATGAAGAAAAATGGCAAAGTGCGCAGAAATATCTCAACCATGACCATGGGTTATCTGTTGGCCTCGCCTCAGGCAAGCGACATGGCGACGTCTTGGGCCGGGCGGCTTATGGCCGATCAACGCGGGGTCTTGACGCTCACGTATCGTGTATCGGGGCGCATCAGAGCAATTGCTTGTCCAAAATGACCAATCTCGCCTAGACTAAGGTGCGGAGATACCAGGGAAGACATGACAGAAGTTGCGAGCATTCTGCGCACTGGGCGCAAATTCGAGCAGGTGCTGACGGGCGCACGCGACGTTTTCATGGCAGACGGTTTCGAAGGCGCAAGTGTCGATGACATTGCTCGCGCAGCCGGTGTTTCAAAGGCAACGCTCTACAGCTATTTCCCGGACAAACGGTTGCTCTTTATCGAGGTCGCGCGGGTGGAATGCGTGCGGATGGCGGAAGAGACCACCGCCATGATCGACGAACATCAGCCGATCCGCGACGGGTTGACGATTGCGGCGCGGCAGATCGTGACCTTCCTGACCTCGCGCTTTGCGCAGCAGGTGTTTCGGGTCTGTGTGGCCGAAAGCGAACGGTTTCCCGAACTCGGCCGCGCATTTTACGAAAACGGCCCGGCGCGCGGGCGGGCACAGCTTTGCGAATATTTCGCCAAGGCGGTACAATGCGGGGACCTGGTCATTGACGATCTGGAAATCGCCGCCGAGCAGTTTTCGGAACTGTGCAAAGCGCGGCTCTGGACCCGCGCGGTGTTCGGCATCCAGACCGAGTTTTCCAAGCGCGAAGTCGACGAGGTCGCCCTGCATGCCGTGGATACATTCATGGCGCGTTACGGCGCCTGACCGCCAGTAACGGTAAGCGATCGGCCTGTCTCAGACCTTGGCCAGTCCGCCCCGCACGAAGCGGGCGGCAAGCGCGGCATAGGCGTCTCGATCCAGGCCTCTGCCCGGGCGGTGCCACATGTAGAACCAGTTGAGGATGCCGAACACCGTCATCGTCGTCGCGCGCAGAGTGTCAGTGTCAAGATCGGCCCGCTCTGCAGCGATTGCGCCGCTCATGTCGGTGATCAACCGGCGTTGAAGTGCAACCAACGGTGCACGCAGGTCCTCGGGTAGCGCGCCAAGCGCTTCGAGCTGTAGCTTGTGTTCGGCATCCGCGTCCTCATAGGCCGACAGGATCGCCGGAATCAGCTGGTCGAGCCCGCCACCACGCGCCGCTGCGACCACCTGAACGAGATCCGAAAGATGCGCGTCGAGGATATCGAACAG
>JBCCVT010000337.1:0-2556 GCA_039195015.1 Pseudomonadota bacterium | reverse complement strand
TCGGCATGCAGCGTAAAGATCCGGTCCATCGCGCGGCTGAGGATCGGGTTGACCTGATAATCCTCGGCCGGAACAGCAAAGCACATGCGCAGGAAGTTCGACGAATAGTCGATGTCGTTACGCGGATAAACGAAAGGCTGACCGATCGAATATTTGTAGGCCCAGGCCGCGATTGTCGGCATCTTGGCGATGAGCCGGATTGAAGCGACCTCGCGCTGCCAGGGGTCATGAATGTCCGTGCTGTCGGGGTAGAAGGCCGACATCGCACCAACCACACCCACCATGATTGCCATCGGATGCGCATCCCGGCGGAACCCTCGGAAGAAATTCTGCATCTGTTCATGCAGCATCGTGTGATGCGTGACCCGCATCTCGAAATCTTCCAGCTGCGCAGTGGTCGGCAATTCGCCGTAAAGCAGCAGATAGCACACCTCGAGGTAATGTGATTTCGATGCCAACTGATCGATCGGATAGCCGCGATGCAACAGCTCGCCCTTGGCACCGTCGATGAACGTGATCGTGCTGTCGCAGGACGCGGTCGAGGTATAACCGGGATCGTAAGTGAAAACCCCGGCATCGGAGTAAAGCTTGCGGATGTCGATAACATCGGGACCGGCCGTCGGGGAATGAACTGGCAGTTCATAGGTGCTGCCGTTAATGCTCAGCGAGGCGGTTTTGCTGTTGTCGGTCATGGATGTCCCTTCTTTCCTGTCTTGCACGGGCGGGGCATCGCCATCCCGCGCGGGGCCGAGCCTGCGCATGGCTGCACAGGTCAGGTGGTAACCGGGCTGCGTAAACCGATTATGAAACCGGAATATCTGCCGCGGCGTCTGTCAAGCGGGCCAGCGACTCGTCCCGGCCCAGTACCAGCATCATGTCAAAGACCGAAGGTGTCACCGACCGTCCCGCAAGCGCGGCACGCAGCGGGCCTGCAAGCTTGCCGAACTTGGTGTCATGCTCGGCAGCGAACGCGTTCAGCGTCTCCTCCAGTTCCTGTCTGGACCAGCTAGCATTTTGCAGCTGCGGCGTCAATTCGCTCAGTATACCACGGGATACAGTATCGAGTGACTTGGCCGATTTCTCGTCGCGTTCGATCGGTCGCTCATTCAGAACAAACGCTGCCTTTTCAACCAGTTCCGGGAAGGTTCGCGCGCGGTCTTTAAGGCAATACATTGCAGCCTCCAACCGGTCTGACTGCGCCGCCGTAAAAGGCTCCAACCCCGCCGCGGCCCGGTATTTCTGCAATTCTTGCCGCAGCGCAGCATCGCCGGACTGCGCGATATGTTGGCCCGAGAGGCTTTCAAGTTTCTTGGTGTCGAAGCGGGCCGGGCTCTTGCCGATTCCGTCCAGATCGAACCATTCACGCGCCTGTTCGTCGGTGAAGAATTCATCGTCACCGTGGCTCCAGCCCAGCCGGGCGAGGTAGTTTCTCATACCCGCAGCCGGGTAGCCCATGGCCTGGTATTCCTGAGCCGCAAGCGCGCCATGGCGTTTCGACAGTTTCTTGCCATCGGGCCCGTGGATCAGCGGGATATGCGCCCAGACCGGAATCTCCCAGCCCAAGGCCTCGTAGATCATCATCTGGCGCGCGGCGTTGTTGAGATGATCGTCGCCGCGGATCACATGGGTGACCCCCATATCGTGATCGTCCACAACCACCGCCAGCATGTAGACCGGCGTTCCGTCGCTGCGCAAAAGCACCATATCGTCCAACTGGTCATTGCGGATCGTCACATCGCCCTGGACCTGATCCCGGATCACCGTGCTGCCGTCATGAGGTGCCTTGATCCGCACGACAAACGGGGTATCCGGATGGGTCGCCGGGTCCGCGTCCCGCCATGGGCTGCGAAAGAGCGTGCTGCGGCCCTCGGCCCGCGCCGTCTCGCGAAAGGCCGAGATCTCTTCGGGCGTTGAATAGCACTTATAGGCCTTGCCCTCGGCCAGAAGCTGATGCGCCACTTTGGCATGGCGCTCAGCGCGCGCAAACTGGCTGATCACGTCCCCATCATGGTCGAGCCCCAGCCACGCCATACCCTGGAGGATCGCTTCGGTCGCTTCGGGTGTCGACCGCGCGCGGTCGGTGTCCTCGATCCGCAACAGAAACGTGCCTCCGCGTCCCCGCGCATATAGCCAGTTGAACAAAGCCGTCCGCGCACCCCCGATATGCAAAAACCCGGTGGGCGAGGGCGCAAAGCGGGTGACAACCTTGTCTGGCATGGGGCGTTAACCTTCTGGAAACCATGTGAGGAATAGGGTCGGGGCCTGTCTAACCAGCGCAGGGTTGCAGGGCAAGCATGCGAATTCGGGGTCGGATCGAACACACGCTTCTGATCCAGCGCGGCAATCTTTTTCCGTGGGCGCCGGTCTGTCTTGCCATCGGGATCGGGCTGTACTTCGGGCTGGCCGAAGAACCGGGCCGCGGGTTTTATGCCGCGTTGGCAGGGCTTTTGGGCGTCGGCACGCTGATCGGATGGCGATGGCCATCCGCCTGGTCTCCGCTGGCCGTGGCGCTTGCGCTTGTCGCGGTCGGAGCCGCGCTGGCGGGATGGCGCGCGC
>JBCCVT010000336.1:0-2556 GCA_039195015.1 Pseudomonadota bacterium | reverse complement strand
CCGGCGCCGACGCGTGATGTCCTCGGACATCGCATGACGCCATTCGGCGATGCGCCCGTGGTGGCCTGACATCAGAACCTCAGGGATTGCGCGGCCATGCCAATCTGGCGGACGGGTGAACTGGGGATGCTCCAAAAGGCCGTCCGAAAAGCTTTCGTCCGCGGTCGAGGCGTCGTTGCCGAGCACGCCGGGACGCAGCCGTACCGTCGCGTCGATCAGGGCCTGCGCTGCGATCTCACCGCCGGTCAGGACAAAGTCGCCGAGGCTGACCTCCTGCACCTGGTAGTGATCGAGAACGCGCTGATCGACACCTTCGAACCGTCCACAAATCAGCGTGACCCCATCCACCCGAGCGAGATCCGACATCATCTTCTGGGTCATTGGAACGCCGCGCGGGGACAGGTAGATCAGCGGCTGGTTCGGCGCTGGCGCACACGCGGCTTCGATGGCTGGTCCAAGCACGTCGGCACGCAGAACCATTCCAGCGCCGCCGCCCGCCGGTGTGTCATCGACATTGCGATGCTTGCCGATCCCAAATTCACGCAGGTCGATGGTTTGCAATTGCCACAGACCTTCTCGCAGAGCCTTGCCGGTCAGGCTGGCGCCCAGAACACCGGGAAAAAGTTCGGGAAACAGTGTAATGATCCGCGCCGTCCAGACACCGGCCAGATCGTCTGTCGGTGTCATCAGCTCGCGCGGCGCAAGCGTTGGGCGAATGGCCTTGCGGCCATGCGATTTGTTGGGCGGTGATTGGCTCATGATGCGTTCCTAGGCGAAACGCCTTGATTTGCAAACGGATTGTGGTGACGTAGTTCGGGTGTCCACGGTAAGGAGACCAGATGCTGCAACGCCAGTCGGCCAGCGCGCTTTTGGAGGAAGCCCACCGCGTTTGGCCCGAGGTCGCGGCTGAAACCGGCATCGACCCGACCCAATACACATCACATCTCCTGCGCACGCGGGCCGAACGGAGCCGCCACATTACCGTCGTGTTGCTGCGGTCTCTGACCGAACGATCCTTGGTGTTCAAGCTGTTTACACCGGTTGTTCCGGCAGAGCAGTTTCGCAAGCATCTCGACGCGCATCGTCAGGCCGAGGCGTTGCTGCGCGATGCTTCAGGGGCCGATGTCGTACCTCTTGTCTGGAGCGATGCCGAGCGCAATCTGGAGCTCACGGAATATGTCGAAGGTCAGACGGCTCATGACCGGTTGAGTCTCGCGCAGTTTGGTCTGGACGACAGGTCAGACCTGTTGCACGCCTGTGGTCGATGGGCCGGATACCTGCATCGGGCCGGTGCAACTGCACCGCAGCCTTACGATGCCCTACCCGCGACAAGGCGCGTGCGCAAACTGGCGCGCGCCGTTCGGAATGGGACCCGCAAAGTCGCGCGCCCGCGACGGTTTCAGGGTCTTTGCGCGCTCTCGCAAAGGGCCGCGCGGGCCGCTGGTGGTCATCCTGTGGTCACGACCGCACTGCACGGGGATTATCATGCGCGGAACCTGATCCTGACCGAACGTTGCGCCTACGGGCTTGACTTTTCACAACGCGAACGCGGACCGGCACCGATGGATCTTGCGCGGTTTCTCACCCGGCCTTCACCCGGACTGGATGGTAAGGCCGAGCGGACATTGGACTCGGGCCTCGATACCCGAGATCTCGATGCTTTTTTTGACGGGTATGGAGAGGATTTGCGCGCCGACCCGGTCTTTCTGCATTGTTTGTGTCTGCAGGTGGTCAGGGACTGGATCAATTTCCCGGCCGAACGTGTGCATCGATCCCCGGTCCAGCAATCAAGGCTTGAGAACCGGACAGGCTTGTTTTTCGCCCTGAAGAAACAGGGCCTCTGAATTGCCTTGGCACGGGTATGAGGCCTAGGGAAACACACCGTCGGGCGGATCGGCGATGATCCGGCCGCTGTCGAGGTCGACGGTGGGAACGGCGTCTTGCGTGAACGGGAGCAAGGCGGTTGCGGATTGGCCCGGGAGCTGAATTTCCAGAAGATCTGTGGCGCCGTGGTTTTGGACGGACTTGACGCGCCCGAGCACCGTGCCGCCGGTGTCCAGCACGTCCAGTCCGATCAGGTCGGCATGGTAAAACTCGTCATCGGGCAGCGAGGGCAGACGGTCGCGCGGGGCGTAGAGGCGGAGACCTTTGAGCGCGTCGGCTTCTTCCTTTGTTTCAATGCCGCCGAGGCGCGCGGAGAAGCCGTTCTTGATCTGGCCAGTCAGGGTGAGATGAAACTGGCGGTTGCCGTCCTCGTCGCCCAGGGGGCTGTAGAATTCGATGTCTTCGGGGACGGCGCAGAAGCTTTTGAGGCGCACTTCGCCCCTTACGCCGAAGGCGCCGCCCACCGCGCCGACGCAGACCCGGTCAGTCATTGTGAGATACCCGTGCAAACGCCATCGCGTGCTTCACCTCCACGCGCCTCGCAGCGTTCATGCAGTGAGATTTCCGAATACAGGAAGCCTGCACCGAATGCGACGGCAAGGAGAATGACGAAACGGACCAGTCGAAACATGTGCGCGAGGGGACGGGAACGGCGCTCTTGCTGACGCAATT
>JBCCVT010000335.1:0-2633 GCA_039195015.1 Pseudomonadota bacterium | reverse complement strand
ATGAGATCGAAGAGCTTCAATCCGATGCCGTGGATCGAGGCGCGGAGATTGCCGCGCTTCAAGACATCGCAGCTCGGCAGGCGTCGGCGCTTGATCGGGCAGAAATGGCTATTGCAGATGCCGAACAAGAACAAAACCGGCTGAGCGGGCTTCTCGACCGGGCGCTTGAGCATCTGGAGGACAGCGCGGCGCGGGATGCCCGGCGTTTGAATGTCTCGGACCGCGCGCTCGCGCATCTTGACACCAGCCTCGACCAGCTTTCGCGGTTTGATGATTTGCTTTCACGGGCGGTGGCGTTGGCGGAAACCCGGCCCGCAGAGGGAGCCCGCGCGCTCGGTACTGCAGATCGGGCGTTCGCAATGCTCGACCAGGCTCTTGCCGAGGCCGAAGCGCGTCAGCACGAGGCGCGCCGCGCGGAACAGATGCTGGACCGCGCCCTGACCGCGGGTGAGCAGATGCAAACCCGGATCTCGGCCCAGCAGGAAGAAATAAGAGGCCAGCAGAAGATTATCGAAAGCACGTTGGGCATGTCGGAACGCGCGGTGGAGCTGGCCACCGCGGCCGCTGATCAGCCCGGGCCGCGAAGACGCGGGATTCTGGCGTGGTTTTTCGGGCGTTGACGCTGCGCAGATAAAAGAGGGGAGTTCCATGGCGGTCACCGATGACTTGATCAAGCAATACGAAAAGCGTCTTGCCGCGTTCGAGGAGCGGTTGCGCCGGATGGAGGCGGGGCAGGTGTCCGCGCCCAGTCCTGTGGCGGGCACTGGTCTTCGGCTGGGCGTCGACGTGGGTGGAACCTTCACGGATCTCCTGCTGCTTGACGAACGCAACGGGCACACCTTTACGGCCAAGGTACCGTCGACCCCTGCGGACAGTTCCATCGGGGTCTTGAACGGGATCGAAAAGATCTGCCGAACCGCAGGCATTCAACCCGCTGACATCACCGAGGTCCTGCACGGCACGACGGTGGCAACGAATACGGTGCTGACCTCATCCGGAGCGCTGGTCGGGCTTGTGACCACCAAAGGGTATCGCGACACGCTGCAGATCGCGCGGTCCTTTGTGCCCGGTGGCCTGGGTGGTTGGGTAATCTGGAACAAATCTGCGCCGCTGGCGCCACTCGAGTTCACGATCGAGGCGGATGAGCGAATGGACGCGCGCGGCGAGATCCTTGTGCCACTGGATGAGGATGCGATCCTGCAGGACCTCAAGACGCTCCTTGGCTCGGGGATCGAAGCGCTGACAATCGCGCTGTTCAATTCCTACACCAACGATGTGCACGAAACCCGCATCGCGCAGATCGCACACGAGATCGCGCCGCATATCCCCGTCTCGACCTCGGCCAGCGTGATGCCGGAGATGTATGAATACGAAAGGACCGAAACGACGGTCGTGAACTCTTATGTCCGGCCCGTCGTGTCGACATATGTCGACAACCTCCAGTCCGAGTTGAAACGACGCATGGGCAACGACGTCATGCTGCAGATCCTGCGGTCGGATGGCGGGCTCAGTTCGGCGCAGGCCGCGATGGATCAGCCGGTGAACCTGCTGATGTCCGGGCCGGCGGGGGGTGTGTCGGGGGCACTCTGGATCGCGAAACAGGCGAAGTTTGACAACTTGCTGACCTTTGACATGGGCGGCACGTCCACGGATGTGGCGCTCATCGAAGGCGGCGTCGCGCGCACGCGGCGGGAAACGCGGGTGGCAGATGTTACTGTTCGCGCTCCGTCCATTGACGTGCGCACCGTGGGAGCGGGCGGCGGATCGATCGCGTATGTGCCCGAATTGACGAAAGCGCTGCGCGTCGGTCCGCAGTCGGCCGGGGCTGATCCCGGCCCGGCGGCGTACCTGAAAGGTGGCGAGGCGCCGACGGTCACCGATGCCAATGTGGTGCTCGGCTACCTGCCATCTGATGCGCGGTTGGGAGGCGACATGGAAATCAGCCACGAATTTGCGGTGAAGGCAATGCAGACGATCGCTGATCCACTTGGGCTGTCGGTTGAGGACGCGGCCGAGGGCGTCATTCGCATCGTCAACGAAAACATGGTGGGCGCGTTGCGGCTGGTCTCGGTCGAACAGGGTTATGACCCACGGGATTTCGCGCTGATCGGGTTTGGTGGGGCAGGACCACTCCATGCCAACTCGTTGTCGCGGCTCGTCAATGCCTGGCCGGCGATCATTCCTCCGGGGCCGGGGGTGCTCTGTGCCTATGGCGATGCGACGACGCGGCTGCGCAACGAGGCAAGCCAGACCTACGTCGCGCGCGTTGCGGAGACTTCGGACAGCGACATCAGACAGATGCTGGCTGACCTTCACGCTCAGGCGGCGCGCGACCTGACGGTCGAGGGCGTGCAGGAGAGCGATCAGGATGTGCTGTACCAGATCGACATCCGCTATCACGGACAGGGGATGAAACTGACCATCGACAGCGCGCCGGATGTGTTTTCGCTGGCCAGCGTGACGGCAAAGTTCGACGCGGAACATGAACAGCTTTTCACTTTCGCTCTGGATGCCGAGCACGAAATAGTCGGCCTGCGCGCGGTGGTTCAGGGCGCCGAGAAACAGTTCATCAACGCCGAGACCGCACGCGGTGGCGCGGATGCGTCCACCGCACGGATCCAGCCCACGCGGAT
>JBCCVT010000334.1:0-2639 GCA_039195015.1 Pseudomonadota bacterium | reverse complement strand
TCTTCTCTTTGAAAATACTCCCGCCGGAGGCGTCCCCCCTTTGCAAACGGTCCCCGGCTTGATTATATGGGCACTGTCTTTCGGGACTATGGACATAAACGCGCTCGTAATAAGCGGATCGGACCCGGGGGCGGTACCCGGCGGCTCCACCAACATCCTTCATTTGGGGATCATGGGGCCGAAACAGGATCGACGGACGTCTAAAGGGGTTAGCTTTGTCTCGGCGGGGTACCACCGTTATCGGTCCGAACAGTACAATTGCAAATGACAATCGTGCTCCGGTTGCAATGGCTGCGTAAGCAGTCTGATCGACCGAAATCTAAGCCCTTGCGCCTAGCCGCGTAAGGCGGGGTTCGCAGGCACCTGGCAACAGAAGCCTGCACTTTCCCAAAACGCTCTGGCCGATTTCGATCGCTTTGCGCCGTTCAGCATTTGTTTATCGCTTTGAGGCACCTTGTCGCAAACGTTCGAGAGGGTCTCATGTCTAAAGCTGAAATGCTGCAAAACTGGTATGACGAGGTCTGGGTCGAAGGCGATCTGACGGCCATCGAGAAGTACTTTGCGCCCGACACTCAGGCTGTCGGCGTGATCCAGAATTTCCAAATGGGGATCGATGACTTCCGCGATCTCGTGTTCGCGATGCGCAACATGGTCGATTCCCTGACCGTCAAAGTCGCCAAGGCGGTCGAAAACGGCGATTGGCTGGCCGGGCTGATCCAAGTCAACGCAACGGTGAAGGATACCGGCGCTCCGGTCGAGGTGTTTGGTCAAGTCATGGCGCGGGTCGAAGGCGACAAATTCGTCGAAACCTACAACCAGTTCGACTTCATCGGGTTCTTCGAACAGACCGGTCAAATGCCCCCCGATACCCTGCCAATCTGCATGACCGGCCACCGGCTCGATATGGCCTGACATCCAGGCCGTCGGCAGAGTTGACGGCGGCGAAGCCCATGCGCTAGGGGTGTCGCATGGGGACGGTGCGAATGCCCCGTGAGGCGACAGCCCAAGTTTCGCATGCATCCAAGACCAAAGGATTCATGCAATGCCCGCTCCCAACGAGATCACAGTTCCGCAACTGCTGCGCTTGATCGGAACCCCGCAAGCCCCCGCAATCGTTGATATCTGCATCGATGCAGATTTTGACGCGGACCCCTTTCTGATCCCCGGATCGATCCGCCACACCCACACGGACTTGCCCGGGCTTAGGTCCCGGTTGGACGACCGTCCATCCATTCTCGTGTGCCAGCATGGCCGCAAGCTCAGCCAGGGCGTGGTTGCGCATTTGCGCGCCGACGGGCTGACGTCGGAGTACCTCAAGGGCGGCAAGTTTGCCTGGCGCGACCACCCGGACGCGCCGCGCGTGCCAGCAGCATCCCTGCCCGCGCCGGTAGATGGCGCAACGCTTTGGGTAACGCGCCATCGTCCCAAAATCGACCGAATCGCCTGCCCCTGGCTGATCCGCCGGTTCGTCGATCCAAAAGCGCGTTTTCTCTTCGTTGCCCCGTCTGAGGTGATATCAGTGGCCGAGCGATTTGGCGCAACACCGTTCGACGTCGAAGACACCTTCTGGGGTCACCGCCAAGATGCCTGCACCTTCGACACGATGCTCGACGAATTTCAACTGCATAGCGACGGCCTCGGCCGGCTTGCGCGCGTCGTGCGTGGCGCGGACACCAACCGCCACGACCTTGCACCCGAGGCCGCCGGTCTCCTGGCGGTGTCGGTCGGGCTGTCGCGGCAGTACCGAGATGATCACGATCAATTGCGTGCGGGGATGGCGCTTTATGATGCGCTCTATCGCTGGGCGCGAGACGGTTTTGATGAGCTCCATGACTGCCCGACGGGCCGCCGCACATGAGCGTGCCCGACTTCCGCACCCTATTTTCCGTCTTCGGCCGCATCGGCGTTCTGTCCTTCGGCGGCCCAGCCGCTCAGATCGCACTGATGCACCGGGAACTGGTCGAAGAACGGGACTGGCTCAGCGAACGGGTGTTTCTACGCGCGCTGTCGCTCTGCATGCTTTTGCCCGGCCCCGAGGCTATGCAGCTTGCCACATACGCAGGATGGCGCCTGCGCGGGATCGCGGGCGGCTTGCTCGCCGGGGCTTTGTTCGTCCTGCCTGGTGCGCTGTGCATCGCCGTGCTGGCAACGCTCTATGGCGCTTACGGCCAATTGCCGGGTGTTCAGGCTGCCTTTGCCGGGATCAAGGCGGCGGTGATCGTTATCGTCCTGATGGCCTTGCGAAACATATCCCGCAAGGCGCTCGTCGGTGCGGGTGCCTGGGCAGTCGCGATCCTCGCGTTTTTGGGGATCTTCATCCTGAACCTGCCATTTCCACTTCTGATCGCGCTGGCGGCGCTATGGGGATACGTCACGGCGGCCGAGGAGCCGGATGTCCCCGCGCCGGCAACCGAAGACGCGCCGCCGCTCTGGCGCACCTGCGCGATCTGGTTGGTGCTCTGGCTGGCACCTCTGATCGCGCTCGACCTGGGCGGCCAGCAATTGCTCAGTGATATCGGCTGGTTTTTCGCCAAACTCGCTGTTGTGACCTTTGGCGGAGCTTACGCGGTTCTGGCCTACATGACCCAGACCGTGGTCGACCAGTACGGCTGGATCGACACGCAACAGATGATCGACGC
>JBCCVT010000333.1:0-2705 GCA_039195015.1 Pseudomonadota bacterium | reverse complement strand
GCGAGCGAGGCGGCGCAATGCTTTGAGGATGTCAACTCAGATTGACACATTTCGTCACGGGATCGTAATATCGCGGGGTCAGTAGCTTGCGGCTGGGCTGTCGCTGCACTAGCAAAATCCGAACGCACTGGACCCTCGGGGAATCGCGCATGACGTACATCGTCACCGACAACTGTATCGCCTGCAAATACACCGACTGTGTCGAGGTATGCCCGGTCGATTGCTTTTACGAAGGCGAGAATATGCTGGTGATCCATCCCGACGAATGCATCGACTGCGGGGTGTGCGAGCCTGAGTGCCCCGCCGACGCAATCCGTCCGGACACCGAGCCCGACATGGAAAAGTGGGTCGAGTTCAATCGCAAGTATTCCGAAGCCTGGCCCGTGATCATCACCAAGAAGGATCCGCTGCCCGAGGCCGATGACCGCGACGGCGAACCCGGCAAGCTTGAGAAGTACTTTTCCGAAGAAGCGGGTGAGGGCGGATAGCCATGATTCGCCTGCGCGCGCGCGGCGCACGCGTCCCCCAGCTCCGCTGCACTGCGGAAACGCCTGTTTTTCAAGAGATCTCCACGCGTTAGCGCAGCCGCACTAGAAATTGCGGCATTTTTTTGCTATGTTTTTGTAACAGCGGCCATCGCATCGGGATGCGCGTGCGGCAAGTACAGCGCGCCATGTCGCCAGCAAACGGCACACAACACAGCACGACGGGGAGATATCACTGTGTCCCTGCCGTGTTTTTGTCGCCGATAGGCCAGGTAACACTGAGGAAGACCGGTCCATATGAGCAAAACAAAAACGCCTGAATTCAGCCCGAACGACTACGTCGTCTACCCCGCGCATGGGGTCGGACAGATCGTATCGATTGAGACGCAGGAAGTGGCAGGCATCGAGCTTGAGCTGTTCGTTATCTCGTTCGAAAAGGACAAGATGACCCTTCGGGTGCCCACCCATAAGGCCACCGATGTCGGCATGCGGTCGCTGTCGTCGCCCGATGTGGTGTCGAAGGCGATGACAACGCTGAAGGGCAAGGCCCGGGTAAAGCGGGCCATGTGGTCGCGCCGGGCGCAGGAATACGAGCAAAAGATCAACTCCGGCGATCTCATCGCCATTGCCGAGGTGGTGCGCGACCTGCACCGCACCGACGACCAGCGCGAGCAAAGCTATTCCGAGCGTCAGCTTTACGAAGCCGCGATGGAGCGTTTGACGCGTGAGGTTGCGGCGGTGTCGGGGGCGGATGAACATGACGCCCAGCGCCAGGTCGACGATGTGCTGACCAGCCGCGCGGCTTAACCGACAAAATCCTTCTGCCAAAAGGCCCGCGCATGTCCTGCGCGGGCCTTTTCAGTTCATCCGCGGCGTGGCGGCGTCGAGTTCGTCGTCAAGCTGCGTCACAAGCTCGGTCTCCAGTTCTTTGTCGAGCTCTTTGGCCCGCGCGACGTAGGCCGGGTTTTCCGACACAGGCAGATCCGGCTCCCACAGCTGGGCGAGGTCAAGCAGGGCTTCACGATCCTTCTTGTAGAAGAACTGGGTCATGCTGGCGGCCTCAAACTCGGTCATGCCCATGTTTTCCAGAACATAGCGACCGGCGCGCAGGCTTGAATCGAACATTTCCCGCACGATGTCATTGGCGCCCGCGCGATAAAGCTCGTAGGTGTGCACGCGGTCGTGGGCCCGCGCGACAATGTGCAGATCGGGCCGCTCGCGCCGGGCATAGTGCACCAAGGCCACCGCAGCCTTCTTGTCATCAAGCGACACGACCAGAACCCGCGCGGTCTTGAGGCCTGCCGCGTGCAGCAGTTCAGGCCGGGTTGGATCACCGAAGAACCCCTTAAACCCGAAGCGCCGCATCAGCTGGATCGTTGCCAGATCGTTGTCCAGCACGGTCGTCTTGTAGCCCGACATCTGCACCAGACGATTGACCACCTGACCAAACCGCCCGATCCCCGCGATGATTATCGGCTGCTGTTCATCGATCTCATCGGGTTCGTGTTCGTCATGGCTTTCCGCCATTTGCGACGAGAGCCGTTCATAGGCGATGAAGAAGAGCGGGGTCAGCAGCATCGACAGGCTGATCATCAAAAGCGCGGTCTGGCCAAGGCCGGGGCTCAGCACGTTTTGCTGTAGCGAGAACGAGACAAGGACAAAGCCGAACTCGCCCGCCTGGGCGAGCCCGAGCGTGAAGAGCCACCGGTCGCGGCCCTGCAGCCCGAACATCAGCGACAGGACATAAAGAACCGCGCCTTTCGCGAACATGATCGCGAGCGTAAGGCCGAGGATCGTGACCGGGGCGTCAAAGAAGATGGCAAAGTTGATCCCCGCGCCAACGGTGATGAAGAACAGGCCCAAGAGCAGGCCCTTGAACGGCTGCAAGTCGCTTTCCAGCTGATGGCGGAACTCTGAGTTCGCGAGCACCACACCCGCAAGGAAGGTGCCGAGTGCCGGGGAAAGGCCCACAAGGATCATCAAAAAGGCGATGCCGACCACGATGAGCAGCGCGAAGGCCGTGTACATCTCGTTTAGCCGCGCGGCGTGGATATAGCGAAAGAGCGGGCGGGTTGCGAAGACACCAAAAAACACAACAAGCGCCACTGCCAGGATCGTGACGGTCGTCACACCCCAGGCCGGCAACCCTTCGACCAGCGACAGTGTTGCATGGCCATGATCATGCGACTCCGTCCCGCGCGAGATGGACCCATCGGGGTT
>JBCCVT010000332.1:0-2725 GCA_039195015.1 Pseudomonadota bacterium | reverse complement strand
TCGGGCGCCGGTTCGGCGGGCGTGATCACACCACCGTCATGCATGGTGTCAAGCGGATCGAAGAGCTCAAGGTGACGGATGGCCAGATCGCCGAAGATCTGGAAATGCTGCGCCGCGCGCTTGAGGCATGAAAGTCCAGACGGGGTGTTTCTTTGGAAGACACCCCTGTCTCTTTCCCACAATCTGACCGTTCTGGGGTTGTGACCCAGTTGACCCGTCTGTCCGCCAGGGATGACAGCCTCGGAGCGCCCTGAAATGGCGCGCCACTGGCCATTCCTTGAACCCAAAGGCTTCCCTAGGCGCGGCGGGCCGGTGCATGGCCCGCATCGCCCGTGGTTTCGACTATCAACGTATTCATGCCCTGGTCGCAGGTGTCGCGTTCGGCAAAGTGCATGCCCGACACCTTGTCGCTGGGTTTGCGGAGACACCGGGAGGATTTAGATCGCGCCCATCCGATCTTCTGGGTGGAGGCACAACCCAATATAGCGCGCAAGATCCCCTTGCTGCAGGGCAATCCATATGTTCGCCGGTTCGATGTCGAGCAAATCTGTCACGTCCGCCGCGTGACGCTTTTCCCACCCGTCGGGATAGAAGGTGTCAAAAAGAAAGCGGCGCACTTCGGTCTTTGTCTTTTCGAAAACCGGTGCCCACGTCTTGATGGTCAGGTCGATCACTTGTGACGTGTAGGTTGGTGCGCAGGGAATCATACGTAAGTCGGGCGGTGTGGTGCCGCGACCCGGGCTATTCCGATGTTCTGGCATCGCATTTGTCTGCGATGCAACTTGTTTCAGGCCGGTCACTTGTGGTCGCACAGGTCTGGTCACGTGTAGCGGTCCTGGATAGCGAGCCAAAAGCGGTCAGGAGGCGCAAGGATACGTCATCACTCCATGCGTGGAATTTGTCGGCCGCATGTCTGTTCAACTGAGCGGTCACAGTCAACGCGGGTTCCTGTTTTGATATGGCCCGCATCGCGTAACCTGTGTGCGCAATTCCACGGTCGCGTTCGATCGGGTGCGACGGTGCCGAGGATGGCTTGACGGGCCTTTGCATCCATCCGACAACGCTAGAAAAATCTTGTGTCGCAGGGGCAAACCGCTAAGTTTTTGCTCCCGACCCGGCGGAGGACGAGACCTATGAAGATCAGCATCGAGCGCGGCGCCCTTTTGAAAGCCGTGGCACAGGCCCAGTCGGTTGTCGAACGCCGGAATACCATTCCGATCCTCGCCAATGTGCTGATCGAAGCCGACGGGGACAGCGTGCAGTTCCGCGCAACCGATCTGGACATCGAAGTGGTCGACAAGGCCCCCGCCATGGTAGAACGCGCAGGCGCGACCACGGTTGCCGCGACCACGCTGCACGAGATCGTGCGCAAACTGCCGGACGGGGCACTTGTCAACCTCAACGCAGACAGCGCGGCGGGTCGCCTGACGGTTGAAGCCGGACGATCGAATTTTTCGCTCGCCACGCTGCCCAAGGAAGATTTTCCGGTGATGGCGTCATCGGAATACAGTTCAAACTTCAGCGCGCCGGCTCCGATGCTGCGGCGGCTTTTCGACAAATCGAAATTCGCGATCTCGACCGAGGAAACGCGGTATTACCTGAATGGTGTCTACATGCATATCGCGGATGCCTCCGAAGGTGGAAAATCGTTGCGCTGCGTGGCGACCGACGGGCACCGTCTGGCGCGGATCGATGCGGATCTGCCAAGCGGCGCGGGCGAGATGCCGGGCGTCATCGTACCCCGCAAGACTGTGGGCGAGTTGCGCAAGCTGCTTGATGATGACGAGATGGAGATCGCCGTGTCGGTCAGCGACACCAAGGTGCGGTTCGCAACACCCGATATCACGCTGACCTCGAAGGTGATCGATGGAACCTTTCCCGACTATACGCGGGTGATCCCGCAGGCCAATGCCCGACGGCTTGAGGTGGATGCGAGCGAATTCGCGCAGGCGGTGGATCGGGTCGCCACGGTAAGTTCGGAGCGGTCGCGCGCCGTCAAGCTGCATCTTGAGGAAGACCGGCTGATCCTGTCCGTGAATGCGCCCGACAGCGGCGCCGCCGAAGAAGAGCTGGCCGTGGCTTATGGGGACGAACGGCTTGAGATCGGGTTCAATGCTAAATATCTGCTTGAGATTGCGAGCCAGGTGGATCGCGAGAACGCGGTTTTCATGTTCAACTCGGCTGGTGACCCGACCCTCATGCGCGAGGGCAATGACCAAAGCGCAGTCTATGTGGTCATGCCGATGCGCGTTTGACCGCCTCCGGCGGGAGTATTTTTCAAGAGAAGAAAGGGAGCGGGATGGGCCGTGCGCTGGTGTCGCTCACCCTGTCGCATTTCCGGTCCCACGCGGTGGCGCGGCTGTCCCTGGACGGCCGCCCGGTCGCGATCCATGGCCCGAATGGGGCGGGCAAGACAAATATCCTTGAGGCGGTGTCTCTGTTTTCGCCGGGCCGGGGCCTGCGCCGGGCCAGCGCGGAGGACATGGCGCGGCGGCCCGAAAGCCTCGGCTGGAAGCTGACCGGCGTCCTGGCGCGGGGAGGCCAGGTCAGTGAGGTTGAGACCTGGTCCGAAAACGGCGCGGCGCGGCAGGTGCGGATTGATGATAAGGCGGCGAGCCAGGTGGCCCTGGGACGCATCGCGCGCGTATTGTGGCTCATCCCGTCGATGGATCGCTTGTGGATTGAAGGGGCCGAGGGGCGGCGGCGGTTTCTCGACCGGATGGCG
>JBCCVT010000331.1:0-2768 GCA_039195015.1 Pseudomonadota bacterium | reverse complement strand
GAACGTTCTCGCCTGGGTCAAAGCAGGCAACCTGCCCGTCGATCCCACGCGCTGCAATGACCGAGATTTCCCGGTCAAAAGTGACAAAGCCTTCAAGGATTGCATCAGCGCCTTCCAGAGACGCCAATGCGCCCTCTGCGGCGTCCGGAGACATGATCCGGGCCTGACCCTTGCCATCGTAGCCAAAGCGGCGGGTCTTTAGGATCGATGGCGTGCCGACCGTCTCAAGTGCGGCCTGTAACCGGGTGGCGTCCGAGGCTTCGGCGAAGGGTGCCGTGCGCAATCCGAGATCCGCTAGAAACCGCTTTTCGGTAAGCCGGTCCTGACTGACGCGCAGTGCTTCGCGACCGGGCCGGATGGGTCTGAGGCTTTCAAGCACATCAAGCGCGCGAGTTGGGATGTTCTCGAATTCATAGGTGATGACATCTACCGACGCGGCAAAAGTCCGCAAGGCATCGTCATCCTCATATGGCGCGGTCACGACCTGTTCCGCGACCTGACCTGCGGGCGCACCCGCGCCGGGCTCAAAGACGTGGCAGCGCAGGCCAAGCCGCGACGCCGCGACCGACAGCATTCGTCCCAGTTGGCCGCCGCCCAAAATTCCAATCGTGGCGCCGGGCGCCAGAGGCTCAGTCATCCTGCGGCACCTCGGGGATCGACGCCGAGAGCTCCGCGCGCCATGTGTCCAACCGCGCGGCCAGGTCCGGATCGGAGGTCGCGAGGATGGCCGCGGCCATCAGCCCGGCATTGGCCGCGCCCGCAGATCCGATCGCCATTGTGGCGACGGGAAACCCTTTTGGCATCTGCACAATGGAATAGAGCGAATCGACACCCGACAATGCCTTGGTCTGAACCGGCACGCCGATGACCGGCACGCGGGTTTTTGATGCCATCATGCCCGGCAGATGCGCTGCACCACCGGCGCCGGCGATGATCGCCTTGAGACCTCGCGCGGCGGCGTCACGGCCATAGTCCCAAAGCCGGTCGGGCGTGCGGTGCGCCGAGACGATACGCGCTTCGTAAGGGACGTGCAGCATATCCAGAACGTCCGCCGCTTCGCGCATCGTCGGCCAATCCGATTGGCTGCCCATGATGATGCCGACCTCGATCGCTGCCATGCTGGTTTCCTTCGGGCTCGTGAACGAGCGCGCACTATAGCCACGGCGCGCTCAGAGGCAATGCATGCCGAATGTTTTGAAAGGCTTGCGCGGGATGCGATCAGGCGATGATATCCGGGGTCAGGCGGTCCTCGATCAACGCGATCTTGTCCTTGAGCAGCAATTTTTGCTTTTTGAGGCGTCGGATCGTCAGTTGATCGCCGGTTCCTTTCTCCTGCAACGCGGTGATCGCTTCGTCGAGATCGCGATGCTGTCGCTTGAAAACCGCCAGCTCCACGCGCAAAACCTCGTCTGTTTTCATGGAGATGTCGGTTGGCGCGTTCATTGCTCGACTCGAAACCTGGCAGCTGAGTGGGCCGCTACTATACGCGGCGTAGCCAATTTCGCCTAGCCCTTGTTCCCGTTCCATTTTCTTCCCATATTCTAGTCATGCGGCTGCCGAACCGGGGCCGTGACAACCCGTCGCTTTAGGATCAAGGACAGGTCGATGACGAAACTGACGTTGGGCTCATACCCCCATCTTCTGGGGTTCGAGCAGCTGGAACGCCTGCTGGAACGGACAGCGAAGTCCGGGAACGAAGGCTACCCGCCTTTCAATATCGAACAAACCTCGGATCATTCGTACCGCATCACGCTGGCTGTGGCCGGTTTTGCCGAAGCGGACCTGTCCATTACGGTCGAAGACCGGCAACTTGTAATCCGCGGTCGTCAGAACGACGACGCAGACGGGCGCGTGTTCCTGCACCGCGGCATCGCGGGGCGCCAGTTCCAGCGCACATTCGTGCTCGCGGATGGTGTCGAGGTAGGTGAAGCGCTGATGGAAAACGGGCTTTTGCACGTGGATCTGACCCGTGCGATTCCCGAAACCGTGGTTCAAACGATAAACATCAGAAAGGGGTAAGCCATGAATACACCTTATCAGATCAAATCTGACGAACACCCGATCGTCTATGTCAAGACGGTCGATGTTGCCGACCTCCCGGAGGAGGTGCGCGAAACCGCCGGCGACTACAAAAAGCTTTATTCGGTGCATGACGCCAATGGCCAGCAACTCGCGCTTGTCGCCGACCGCAAGCTGGCCTTTGTCCTGGCCCGTCAGAATGATATGGCGCCGGTCGCGGTGCATTGACGGCCTACCCGTTTGACTGGGTCGACGCGTTCAGCGATCGAGCCTTCGGCGGAAACGGATGCGCCGTCGTCCATGGCGGGGCATCCCTTGAGGATGGCATTTGCACCGCGTTTGTCCGCGAAACATCGCTTGTCGAATGCACCTTCACGGGCCCTTCGGACGTCGCCGATATACGCGTGCGATACTTCCTGGCAAGTCACGAGATCCCGTTTGCGGGTCATCCGACAATTGCGACCGTCGCGGCCATGCGGTCGCGCGGGATGATTGACGGCACGTCCCTGACCCTTGAAACAGGGGCCGGCATCATTCCGGTTACGCTCGATGGCGATCTGATCGAAATGACACAGGTGGCGCCGTCTTTTGGGACCAAGGCGGAGCCGGCTTCGGTCGCCGCTGCGGTGGGGTTGAGCGCCGACGACATTGTCGCGCCACCGCAGGTGGTGTCGACCGGCTTGCCATTTTGCATCACGCTCCTGCGCGACAAGGACGCGCTGCGTCGAGCCCGCGCCAACCCTGAGGCG
>JBCCVT010000330.1:0-2769 GCA_039195015.1 Pseudomonadota bacterium | reverse complement strand
GTCCGTTGGACCGATCCAGGCAAGGCGCCCATCGCGGATCTCGATCGCACCGTCCGGGATCAGCCCGTAAGGTGCTCCACCGATCATCGTGGCCAGAGTTCCGTGAATCAGCCGCATGAGTCGCCTTGTTAAACGCACGCTTTGCATTATTATGTACGCACATATTAAAACGTCAAGAGAGCCAGATGACCACGCTTTGGGCCGAACACGCATTGCTACCAAGTGGGTGGGCGAAAGATGTGTGTGTGGACATCAATGGGACGCGCATAACCCATGTGACGACAGGAAACCCGCCGGCCGGGCAGCGACTGGGCATACTTCTGCCCGCTCCAGCCAACGCGCATAGCCACGCGTTTCAACGCGCCATGGCCGGTCTGACCGAGGCGCGCGGTCCCGAGTCCCGCGATACGTTCTGGACCTGGCGACGGCTGATGTACCGGTTTCTCGATCTGCTCGATCCCGATCATATCCAGGCAATCTCTGCCCTTGCGCAGATCGAGATGCTTGAGGCGGGCTATGCAAGCTGCGCCGAGTTCCACTACGTTCACCACGCGCCGGGCGGCACCGCCTATCACAACCTCGCAGAGACCGGGCAGCGCATCGCCGCTGCTGCATCTGAGACCGGGATCGGTCTCTCGCTGCTGCCGGTTCACTATGAATTCGGCGGCTGCGACGGGCGCGCGCTTCAGGGTGGCCAGCTTCGGTTTGGTAATGACTTCGACCAGTTCGCCAAGCTTGTCGATCTCAGCGGGGCAGCACTGCGGGGTTTGCCGAAAGACACTCGGCTTGGGGTCGCAGCGCATTCCCTGCGAGCCATCGCGCCTGCGGACTTGCCGAAGCTCCGAACGCTGGCGGGCAGGCGACCGTTTCACATGCATCTCGCCGAGCAGCAGGCCGAGGTCGACGAGGTCCAAGCCTGCCTAGGCGCCCGGCCGGTCCAATGGGTGCTGGATCACGTGGAAACCGATGACACATGCGTCTTTGTCCATTGCACGCAGATGGGACCCGAAGAAACGACCGCCCTGGCCCGTTCGGGCGCAATTGCGGCGGTCTGTCCTGTGACCGAAGCCAATCTGGGCGACGGCATTTTCCCCGGCACGGACTGGCAAAGGGCGGACGGGCGCCTGGCCGTTGGAACAGACAGCAATGTCCGCATATCGCTCGCCGAAGAGTTGCGCATGCTGGAGTATTCCCAGCGACTGCGCGACCGCGCACGCGCGGTGCTGGCCGATCCGCCGAGAACGACCGGCCGGACCCTTTTTGAGGCCATCACTTCCGGCGGAGCCTCGGCGGCCGGGCGGGATTGCGGAGCGATCGCTAACGGCAAACTTGCTGATCTTGTGGCGCTTAATGCCGCGCATACCGATCTGCAGCGCCGTTCTGGCGACGCGTGGCTCGACAGCTTTGTCTTTGCGGGGAACACCGGCATGATCACCGATCTTTGGTCCGCCGGTCGCCACATGGTGCGCGAGGGTCGGCACATACTTCGCGACCGGGTGGTATCGGCTTATCGCCGCGCGACTAACCAGCTTGTGGCAGACCTGTGAAGCGATCAGAACAAAAAGCCACATGGCAGAGCATCGAGGCTGAGGTCCTCCGCCGCATCCGTTTGCGCGAATGGGCGCCGGGCGATCCGATCCCGCATGAAGACGCGCTCGCGCGCGAGCTAGGATGCGCGCGCTCGACCGTGAACAGGGCCCTGCGATCCGTGGCCGAAAAGGGGCTCATCGAACGCAGGCGGCGTGCCGGATCGCATGTGGCCCTGAACCCTGTGCGACGTGTAACGCTTAATATCCCGGTCCTGCGACAGGAGATCGAAGATCGCGGCGCTACCTATGGCTATGTCCTGATTTCCGAGGATCATGCGGTTCCCCCGGCTCCTATTCGCGCCATTCTGCATTCGCCGCCCGACACGTCGCGGTTGCACATCCGGGCAATGCATTTTGCCGATGGAAAACCGCATGTGATCGAAGACCGCTGGATTGATGACACGCAGATCCCGCAGGTTAGCGCGGCGGACTTCGCGGCCATAAGCCCGAACGAATGGCTCGTCCGCACGGTGCCTTTTGAAAGTGGCGACATCAGCTTTCTGGCCGAGGCAGCGAACGGGGAAGATGCTAACCTACTCGGATGCATGACAGGGGATCCGGTGTTCGTGACGGAACGCACGACGCGACAAGGCGGGCGGCCGTTGACAACCGTGCGTCTGGTTTTTGCGCCCGGTCATAAGGTCAAAACGCAGATCTGACGTGGCGTTTGTTGAGCCTCAGCTGCGCACCCGGATGTTCTGTGGATCGTACGGTCCGGACGGGACGACCGTTGCATCGACCCGATCCCCGAGCAAATCAAGGGAAAGAGCCGCGTCCGGCGCCGCCTGCTCGGCGTCGACAAAAGCCATCGCCAGGTTGTGGCCCGTGCGGAAGCCCCATGCACCCGAGGTCACGGTGCCAATAGTGGCGTCGCCGGCCATCACCGACGCGCCGGCGATCGCAGGACGGTCTGTGGATGCCACATTGAGCGTCACTAGACGCCGTCGTGGCCCAGCATCCTGACGGCGCTGCAATGCCTCGCGTCCGATGAAGGCTTTTGAAAGGTCGACAAAGCGCGCCAGCCCGGTTTCAAAAGGATCATATTCAGTGATCAGCTCGGCCTTCCAATGCAGATAACCCTTTTCTAGCCGCATGGATTCAACCGCCCGCGCACCAAAAAGCCGTAGCCCGTGTCGCTGACCTGCCGCCCGCAGCGCGAGATAGGCCGCATAGAGCTGTG
>JBCCVT010000329.1:0-2785 GCA_039195015.1 Pseudomonadota bacterium | reverse complement strand
GCGCGGCTTGGCGCGCTGGAGGAAGGGGACCTGCGACCTGAAAACGTAGCCCAGATCGCCAAGGATCTTGGTGTGACCGAGGATGATGTGGTCAGCATGAACCGGCGCTTGTCGGGCGGCGATGCGTCTCTGAACGCGACGGTTGGCTCCGATGGTGACAGCGCGATGCAATGGCAGGACTGGCTGGAGGACGAAGACGCCGACCAGGCCGGCGACTACGAGGCCCGAGACGAGCTTGAGGCGCGGCGTGAACTGCTCGCGCAGGCGCTTGACGTTCTGAACGAGCGCGAGAAGGACATTCTGACACAGCGGCGGCTGTCGGATCAGCCTGTCACGCTGGAAGAGCTCAGCGGCGAGTACAATGTCAGCCGAGAGCGGATCCGCCAAATCGAAGTGCGCGCATTCGAGAAACTGCAGAAACGCATGCGTGAACTGGCGCGCGAAAAGGGCATGATCCCTGCCGCGTAGCGCCCGGTTGTGTGCGCCTATCGCAAACGCGCGCGCAGCACCCGGACCATGTTCTGGCCCATCACCTCGGCGATCTGGTCGTCGGTAAGCCCGGCTTCGAGCAGCGCATGCGTGAGCGCGGCCAATTCCGACGTGTCAAACCCGGTGGTAACCGAACCGTCAAAATCCGAGCCGAGCGAAATGTGGTCTTCGCCAACCAGCTCGATGCCCTTGACGATCATCCGTGCAATACCTGTTGGCGTGATGTCGTTACAGGCGACCTCGGCCCAATAGCCAATCCCGATGACGCCGCCCGTCGCGGCAATTGCCTGCATGAGGTCGTCAGGAAAGTTTCGGCGCACGGGGCAGTGGCCGTAGATGCCCGTGTGGCTGACGATGATCGGCATATCCGTCATCCCCAGCACGTCGCGGGCCACGGCGGGGCTCGAATGCGCAAGGTCCAGTATCATGCCACGATCGGCGACCTCGGCCACCACGGCGCGGCCGAAATCAGTCAGCCCGGCATTGCTGAGCCCGTGGAGCGATCCGCCAAGCGCATTGTCAAAAAAATGTTGCAGGCCGATGATCCGATGTCCGGCTGCGCCGAGCGCGTCGAGATTGCTCAGACTGCCTTCGAGCGCATGTGCGCCTTCGATGCCGAGGATCCCGCCGACCACTTTCTGGCCCGCGGCCCGAGCCAAAAGGAGGTCTTCTAGATCGGCGCGCGAGCGGATGATTGTGAGGCGTTCGGGATGCGCATCAGCCACACGGTGCAGCTTCTCGGCCTGGTAGATCGCCCGCTGCAGCAGACTGTTCCATGTGCGCGGTGGCCAGAGCTGGCCGACAGCGAGCGATGTGATGTTGTCGTAAGCATCGGCCGAGTTTGCGTCGTAGTTCAGGCCAGCGGGGCTTTTGGTGACCGCGGCGAAGACCTGCAACCCGACCCCGCCTTCGATCAGACGGGGCAGATCGATCTGGCCGTAATCTGACCGTTTTCCGATGTCGCGTTTCCAGAGCAGGCTGTCGGCATGCCAGTCCCCGATGAGCAAGGTGTCATGCAACGCTTGCGCGGCGTCGGAGACGGGGTAGGGCGCGTGATCGACCACGCTGTTGCGGCTGCTTTCGACAGCACGCGGCGCAAAGTAAAGAAAACACGCGATGGCGATGACCAACACCATGAGTGCTCGGCCGAGCCACTTTCCGAAAGTTTGCATCTGTCCCTCACAGTTTGGGCGGTACCATAGTCCGTTTGGAATCGCCATGAAATGGCATCTGGCCCGTTGACGTGGCGCCGCCCCCGGATTTTCCGCACGGCCCGCCCACCCACCCCCGTCCGGAAAATCCGGGGGCTCGTGTTGCGCGTCACGTGGCGTTAGGGTCGGGTCGATTGACCAAAAGGCGAGGTGCTGCGGTGCAGGTGTTGAATTGGGGAATACTCGGCGCGTCTAAATTCGCGCGCGAACAGATGGCGCCGGCGATTCATGCATCCCAGGGAGCGCGGCTTGCGGTGCTTGCCACTTCGAGCATCGACAAGGCCGATGGTTTTCGGGCGTTCTGCCCCGATCTGCGGGTCATCGATGATTACGACGCTTTGCTGGCGGATCCCGAGATAGACGCGGTCTACATCCCCTTGCCGAACCACCTTCATGTGGAATGGAGCCTAAAGGCGCTGAAGTCCGGCAAGCATGTCCTCTGCGAAAAACCGATGGCGATGGAGGCACGCGAATATGGCGACTTGATCGCTGCGCGCGATCAGAGTGGTCGTCTGGCGGCCGAAGCTTACATGATCGTGCACCACCCGCAATGGCAATGGGCGAGGCAGCAGATCGCAGGCGGTGCGATCGGTCCGCTCCGCCATGTCTCGGGCCGGTTTTCCTTTGATAACCGTGCGGACACGACGAACATTCGAAATCGTCCGGAAACCGGTGGCGGTGCGCTGCGCGATATTGGCGTTTATGTGATCGGGGGCGCCCGGTATGTGTCGGGTGCAGAGCCAGTCTCGGTCCGGTCCGCGATCCGATGGGAAAATGGTGTCGACGTGTTCACGCTGATTGACGCGGATTTCCCGGAATTCACCTATTCCGCTTATGTATCCACCCGCATGCACCCCGCGCAGGAGATGGTGTTTCATGGCGAAACGGGTATTCTTCGTCTGCCGGTCCCGTTCAACGCCGGTGTTTTCGGCGAGGCGCGCGTTGAGATCGAGGGCAACGATCTGAGCCGCATTTGCCGACGGTTTCCGCGAGACAACCACTATGTGCTGCAGGTCGAGGCCTTTGGTCGAACGGTGCGGCAGGGCGATCCCTATCCGTGCCCGCTCGAATTCTCGCGCGGTACG
>JBCCVT010000328.1:0-2789 GCA_039195015.1 Pseudomonadota bacterium | reverse complement strand
TGACCACGGTAAAGAACCCGCCCGCGATGGCGCTGAGCGCGAAGAGGTAGAAAGCAAAGACGCTCATGACGGGTCCTCTTCGTTGTCAGCCATGGCCTCTTGCGCCAGTTCCAGCGCGCGGGTCATCGCCGGGATGCCGGCGAAGACCGACATCTGACCGATCGCTTCCACAATCTCCTGCTTGCGGGCGCCGGCTTCAACCGCATGGCGCACGGTCTGGCGCACCGCCGTGTCGGCCTGCGCACCCTGCATGGTCAGCCCTGTAAGCGTCAGAAGCAGCCGGGTCTTGGCATCCAGCCCATCCTTGTTGACCGCATTGCCGAACCACATTTCCATGACCTCTTTGGGCATGGTGGGCCACAGCGTTTCGAATTCCTTGGGGTTAAAGCTCTGCAGCGCGGGGTTTAGCGCGCGCGCCATCTCGGTCGCCTGCAGCATCATCGCCTCAAAGGGGTTTGTCGGTGCGTCAGGCATCAGCAGGCTCCTCTTCCTCGAAGACCTCGATTGCGGCGTTGAGCGCGTTGATCATCGCAGGGAAACCGCCGTACAGCGCCATCTGCAGGATCGCCTCACTGATCTCACGCTGTTCGATCCCCATCGTACGTGCCGCCCGCACATGAACCTTAAGCTGCGGTGTCGCCTGACCGCCGATCGTGGCCAGGCTGGCGATGGTGCAAAGCTGCCGGGTGCGCAGGTCGAGCCCGTCACGCCCATAGACGCCGCCGTAAACGGTTGCGATCTGCCAGGTCGAAAAGCCCGGCACATAGCGGTCATAACGCTTCGCCAGCGCGGCCTCGAGCCCCGGCATCACCTTCTCGGACAGCTCCCGACCGCGTTCGAGCGCAGATATGGGCTTGGCGTCAGTCATCTGTAGGGGGCGTCCAATTCAAGGTTGCGCGCGATCTCGGCCTCCCAGCGTTCGCCATTGGCCAGCAGCTTGTCCTTGTCATAGAACAGCTCTTCGCGGGTTTCGGTTGCGAACTCGAAATTCGGGCCTTCGACGATGGCATCCACCGGGCAGGCCTCCTGACAGAAGCCGCAATAGATGCATTTGGTCATGTCGATGTCGTATCGCGTGGTTCGGCGGCTGCCATCCGCGCGCGGTTCTGCATCGATGGTAATGGCCTGGGCGGGACAGATTGCCTCGCAGAGTTTGCAGGCGATGCAGCGCTCTTCCCCATTGGGATAGCGACGCAACGCGTGTTCACCGCGAAACCGGGGGCTGAGCGGCCCTTTTTCATGCGGGTAGTTTACAGTGGGCTTGGGGGCGAAGAAGTATCGCAGTCCCAACTTCATGCCCTGCCAGAAATCCTGCAGAAAAAAGTACTTTGCGGCACGGTTATAGTCGATCTGAGTCATGGCTTAGGTCTCTCCGACTTTCGCTGTGGCCCAGTCGAATGCGATATCGCTGTGGTCGATCGCAATCGATCCGTGGGCATGTGTTTCGGTTGGCCTACGGCCGAGGCCGCAAGGCTCATCAACTCCATGGGGCCGAAATCAAGTCTGGTGATCGTCACGATGCTCATCGCTCAGGCCCCTACGGTCCAGCGGGAAAAAATGCCCCAGAACCAGTCGAACTTGGCCGCGAAGGCCACGAACACGACCCAGAAAAGCGAGAATGGCAGGAACACCTTCCAGCCCAGCCGCATCAGCTGATCATAGCGGTAGCGCGGCGTGATCGCCTTGACCATCGCGAAGAGGAAGAAAAAGAACGCCATCTTCGCCACCATCCAGAACGCCCCATCCGGAAGGCCCGGGATCGGCGACAGCCAGCCGCCGAAGAACAGCAGCGAGGTCAGCGCGCACATCAGGAAGATGGCAAGGTATTCGCCAGCCATAAAAAGCAGGAACGGGGTTGATGAGTATTCGACCTGGTATCCTGCGACGAGTTCGGATTCCGCCTCGGGCAGGTCAAAAGGCGGGCGGTTGGTTTCCGCAAGGGCCGAGATGAAGAACAGAAATACCATCGGCAGGTGCGGCAGCCAGTACCAGCCGAAGAAGCCGGCTCCGGTATCCTGCGCATTCACTATGGCACCAAAATTCATCGAGCCCGTGGAGATGATCACGCCGATGATGATGAGGCCGATTGAGACCTCGTACGAGATCATCTGCGCCGCCGACCGCAGGCTGCCGAGGAACGGGTATTTCGAATTTGACGCCCAGCCGCCCATGATCACGCCATAGACCTCAAGCGACGAGACCGCGAAGACATAGAGGATTGCCACGTTGATGTCGGACACAACCCAACCATCGGCAAAAGGGATCACCGCCCAGGCGATCAGCGCGAGCACAAAGCTGAGGATCGGGGCGAGGAAGAATACCGGACGGTCCGCGCCGGCAGGCACGACAACCTCTTTCACCACATATTTCAGTGCGTCCGCAACGGTTTGCAGCAAGCCGTAAGCGCCCACAACATTGGGCCCGCGACGCATCTGCACGGCGGCCCAGATCTTGCGGTCGCCATAAACCAGAAAGAGCATAGAAAGCATGACGAACGCCACCACCGCGAGAACCTGCGCCAGGATGATGAGGGCGATGCCGCCCGGGGTGGAGAAGAAGTCAGCCATAGGTCCTCATACCGTGGGTATTCCGTTTTCAGCGCAATCGGCGACCACGATTTCGGCATCGATGGTGCGCAGACCTTGCGGCAGGGATGGCGAAATGGTGTAAACAGCATCTGCGCGCCAGACACCACCCTCTTCCTTGGTATTTGTGCGCAAATGACGCGCAAATCCGTAGCCACGGATCAGCGCGTATTGTGCGGCAGCACAATCGGCGAATTCTTCGAT
>JBCCVT010000327.1:0-2801 GCA_039195015.1 Pseudomonadota bacterium | reverse complement strand
TTCGGCCGAGGTGCGAAACTCTTCATCACGCGGGTAGGGCGCATCGATGTGCAGCTCTTCGATCACGCGGCCGGGGCGGGCGGCCATGACCACGATACGATCCGACAGAAAGACGCTTTCAAAGACGGAATGGGTCACGAAGATCACCGTGCATCCGATCCGATCTTGCATCGCCAGCAGGTCATTGTTCAGCTTAAAGCGTGTTATCTCATCCAGCGCGGCAAAGGGTTCATCCATCAGGATCAGGCTGGGCTGTGTAACCATGGCGCGGGCGATCGACACACGCATTTTCATACCGCCCGAGAGTTCGCGCGGATAAGCGTTCTGGAACGCTTCGAGACCCACCAGCTTGAGCGTCGTCAGTACTTCGTCGCGCACGGCGGCGAACGGCTGGCCCTCGAGGCGCAAGGGCAGATACACGTTCTGGGCGACGGTGGCCCAGGGCATCAGGGTGGGCTCCTGAAACACCACACCGAGATCACCGCGCGCCCGTGGTCCGGCCCAGTCGATCCGTCCGCTCGTTGGCGTTGTGAGACCGGCAATCAGGCGGAGCGCGGTTGATTTTCCGCAGCCCGACGGCCCAAGCAGCGAGATGAAATCGCCCTCGCGCACGGTCAGCGACATCGCCCGCAATGCCTGAACATCGCCGGGAAACACCTTGTCCACCGTGTTGACCCGCAACAGCTCTGCGCGTGCCCCGAATGAGGCTGGTTTGGTCATGCGTCACTCCTGCCCGAAGGCCGGGCGCGCGCGCCCGGCCACGTGATCCGGTGCATCGGTTACTGAGACTTGATCTCCATCCCGACACCTTTGTTGGTGAAGTCCAACGTGTAAGACGCCTTCCAGTCGATATCCCCAGAGATCACGCCGGCCTCAACCATCTTGTCGAAAAAGTCGCCAATCACCTCATCGGACATCGCGCCGATGCCCAGTTCAAGCGTTTTCCCCGAATCCACGATGCCCTGGTCACGCATCATGTCCTTGGCAAAGTCGATCTTGTCCTGGGTCATGTCGCCATTGGCCTCAAGGATCATCGCGTCCGCCGCCGCGCTGTCACCATAGAGATAGTTGTACCATCCGGTCAGTGAACCATCGACGAAACACTCGACCTGTTCGGGGTTGGCGTCGATGGTGGACTGCATCGTCTCGATGGTCGTTGCGTATGAGGAATAGCCATTGTCGGCGATCAGGAAGACATTGGGTTTGAACCCGGCTTCCTTCTCGACAAGGTAGGGTTCCGAAGACAGGTACCCCTGCATCGCGGTGTCGGTGTTGGCAATGAAAGGCGCGGGGTTGAAGGTGTAAGGCTGGCGTTGTTCGGCTGTGAAGCCATGGGCGGCGATCATCCACTGATAATAGCTGGCAAAGCCGTTATCCCCGATCAGCAGCGTCTTGCCTTTGAGATCCTCCCAGCTTTCCACGTCAGGGTGGGCGACGATCACCTGCGGGTGCTTCTGGAAGATTGCGGCAACGGCGACCACGGGCACATCCTCGGCCACGGCGTTGAATGCCTGGAGCATATCTCCGCCCATGTGAAACTGGATCCTGTCGGCGAGCAGAAGCGCACGATTGTTCACCTGCGGACCGCCCGAGACTATGGTCACGTCAAGGCCGCATGCGGCATAGGTGCCATCGGCCACCGATTGATAAAACCCGCCATGTTCGGCTTGCGCCAGCCAGTTGGTACCAAAGGTGACGGGGGTGAGGTCTTGCGCCAGAGCTCCGGTTGGCAAGGCGCAGAAGGTGGCAAGAACGGCGATTTTTCGCATGAATTTTGTCTCCCTGTAGGCGGTCGTTTCAATGGACCAAAAGATCGGTGGGGACGGACCGAAAGAAAGTGATGGCCCCGAAACCGGTGACCTAGGGGAATACAATTGTGAAGCAATGCTTATTTCGTAAGCGAATGCGCTGAGATTTTGGGCAACGCGTAGGACAATTCGGTCTCGGGTGCTCGGTGCCCGGGCTGACCGGAGGGCGCGTTACCCTTCGGCCGAGGGCGCGATGTTTTGGTTCGCGCGGAACAGGTTGCCGGGGTCATAGAGCCGCTTGATTTCGGACAAACGGCCAAGATTCGCGCCATAGGCAACCGCACCGGTGCCCGCAGTTTCGGTGATGAAATTCACGTATGCGCCCGGGATTGCGTGCTCGGCCAACCGTGCCGATGCTGCTTGCAACCAGTTGATCACCGGTGCGTCATCTTCGGCATCCTCCCACCGGACACCCGGGGTGGACACGAATGGCACGTCACGATGCGGAAAAGCCGTTGCGTCCGCCGGCACGTCGGCAATTGCGCCGCCAAGCTGAACGATCAGGATTTCAGATGCAGGTGTTGGCATCGACGGCGCAAGGTCAACCAGCGTGTTAATCAGCTCAGGGGTCAGAGCGGTGTGATTATGCGCGCGCCAGTAGTTCCGCGCGCCCTTGTCGTAGGCGGCGTCCAGAAAGCTTTGTGCTTCGGTGTAGGGACGCCGTGCCAGACCATCGCCCAGCGGCTTAGCGCCACCATAGAGAGGCGTCAGGACGTCTCTGCCTTGATCGGGATCGCCGTTGAAGCACTGCACGAGGTTCAGAACCTTGGTGCCGTGGACCGGTTCGGGCAGGATCGGAACCGGCGGAGCGGTCATGATATTGGCCCAAACACTGGCTTCGCGCGGCAGATCAATCGACGCCCGCGCATAGGCGGCGAGGACATGGGATGCGTCCTCAAGCGCAAAGAAGGTGGGGCCAAAGAGCACGTCTGGGCCAATTGGATGCAGGTGAAAGGTGAATGCGGTTGCGATCCCGAAATTTCCGCTTCCGCC
>JBCCVT010000326.1:0-2821 GCA_039195015.1 Pseudomonadota bacterium | reverse complement strand
TACGAGCTTGCCCCAGGCGACGTTATCCTGTCCGGCACTCCTTCCGGTGTGGCCGCAGTACAGACGGGCGATGTCATGGAGGTCTCCGTCAAAGGGCTCGGCGCGATGACGGTCAGGGTCATTTGATCCGACATGCAGGGCACGGTCATTTCCGCGCACGCAGACGTCTCGCCCGGGGCGCAGTCCGCCCGTGCGCTGACCCTTGCGACCTGGGATCATGACCGCATCATGGCGTTGCACGACGGACGGGTCGCGGTGCCGGGCCTGACGCTCAAGAGCGTGATCGAACCGACCTCAAAACTCTTCCCGCTGGCCGTGAGCGAGGCGCCGTACGACATCACCGAGATGTCCATCTCGAGCTACGTCCTGCAAGTATCTCGAGGCGTCGGAGACTACATCGCGATCCCCGCATTTGTCAGCCGTGCCTTTAGGCATTCCGGTTTCTTTGCTCGCAAAGGGTCAGGCATCGAAAGTCCCGCTGACTTTGCTGGTCGATCGATCGGGGTGCCCGAATACCAGATGACCGCCGCGCTTTGGATGCGAGGCATCTTGTCGGATGACTACGACGTCTCCGCCCGCAATATCCGCTGGCGAACGGGCGCGCTGGATGCTGGTGTACGGCGGGAACGCCTGGATCTCGCCTTGCCCGACGACATGCATGTCAAACCAATAGAAGACGGCGAAACGCTTCAAGAATTGCTCCTTGACGGTCAGATTGATGGGCTTCTCGCGCCGAAACCGCCGCAAGCCTTCTTGGAAGGCGATGATTGCTTTCAGCGTCTCTTCCCCGATTTCGAAGCGGTGGAGCAAGCCTACCATTCTCGAACCGGGTTCTTTCCGATCATGCACCTGATCGGTATTCGGAAATCTCTGGTCGCAGACGATCCCAACCTGCCACGTGCACTCTACGACGCGTTCGTCACCGCTCGCGATGTGGCGATTGACCGGCTGCGCAAGGTCTGGCTTGGCAACGCCAACCGGCTGTCCCTGCCTTGGCTCAATGCCAGCATGGAACGCACGCTCGCGACGATGGGTCCCGACTACTGGAGTTACGGCCTCGCGGCAAACATGGCCGAGCTCAATGCGGTTTGTCGTTTTTCGGTCGAGCAATTCCTGGCACAGCGCCACGTCGCCCCGGAAGAGTTGTTTCACCCTTCGGTACTGGACACCTGAGATGACTGCGGATCTCTTTCATGCCGGTCTCGGGTGGCCCATCGCGACGGCGTTGATCGCAGTGAGTTTTCTCGGGTCCTTCATAACCGCGGCTTTTGGCATCGGCGGGGGGGCGGTTCTGATCGCGGTATTCGCAACGCTCCTGCCAGCAACTGCGATCATACCGGTGCACGGGCTGGTGCAGCTTGGCTCGAACGGGGGTCGTGCGGCGCTGACGCTTCCGCATCTTCACCGGTCGGTTGTGCCACCGTTTTTTCTGGGCTCGCTGGTTGGCGTTGGTCTGGGTTCGGCCTTTGTTGTCCAGCTTGACGCTGCCATGATCCAGATCGGAGTCGGTTTATTCATCATTTGGTCGATCTTGATGCGCCCGCCTGCCTTCATGCGCAGGTCCGGAGGTGTTGCCGGTGCGATTTCCAGTTTCCTGACCATGTTCTTCGGCGCAACCGGCCCGTTTATCGCGGCCTTCGTGAAGACACAGCAACTCGACCGCATGGGTCACACCGCCACGCACGCAACGCTCATGACCATCCAGCACGCGCTGAAAACGATCGCCTTCGGATTTCTCGGATTTGCGTTCTCGATCTGGGCCGGACTGGTGGCGCTGCTGATCGCAGCGGGTTTTCTGGGCACGGTCGCAGGGCGCCACGTGCTGCTGCGGGTCAACGAAAAACTGTTCCGGTTCACACTGAACCTGATCCTCGCGGTGCTTGCCGCGCGGCTGATCTATGCGGGGGCATCGACACTGGCAACACACTGAGACGCGAGGACAAAGGGCAGAGCAACAAGACACGGTGGAAAACCGGGATTGTACATCTGACGGAGGAGGAAAACATGAGAGTTAACCGCAGAAGCTTTCTGAGCACCAGCGCAGCCGCCGGTACTCTGGCGCTTGCCGCACCTCGCATCGTGCGTGCGGCAGGATACCCTGAACGCAACATCAACGTCATCATCCCCACCCGGGAAGGCGGCGGAGCGGACCGGAACTTTCGCGCGTTCACAAGCGTATGGAAAGACAAGCTCGGTGCCGAATTCGAACCGGGTTTCTTCCCGGGCGCGTCGGGCCGTGTCGGTTACGAAGTTTACATGGGCAAGAACGAACCCGACGCCTATAGCCTGATCTTCGGCAATATGGGGCCGGAAGTTCTGAATTGGGTGATGCAGCCACCGACCTTCAGCCTCGAAGATTACTTCTATTTCGGTCGGGTCGACACCGATCCCGGTTGTCTCTTTGTCGGGGCGGAAAGCCCGTTGCAGACGATGGACGACATCATTGCGGAAGGGAAAAAGCGCCAGCTCAACGTCGGGACAAGCCGGATGGCGCACCCGGCTTCGATTGGGCTCTTGGCTCTTGGTGACCATGTCGGAGCACAGTTCAATCTGATCCCGCTCTCGGGCGGCAAGAACACCGTCGCGGGCGCGGTGACGGGTGAGGTGGATTTTTCGGTTCTGACATCCGGTTCCGTCATCGCGGCGGGGGATGCTGTGAAAACGCTCCTCGTGTTTGGCGAAAACCGCGTGGGCGACGCGCTCGACGGCGCGCCGGCCATCAACGACGCCTACGGCATGGACCTGCCCGAGATGCTGTCCTGCCGTGCCTTTGGCATTCACAAGAAGGCAGTCGACGACCATCCTGACCGGTTTGAGACGC
>JBCCVT010000325.1:0-2827 GCA_039195015.1 Pseudomonadota bacterium | reverse complement strand
GAGCTATGTCGGGCTCGGCGCGCAGCCGCCTCTGCCCAGTTGGGGCCGCATGCTGGCCGACGCGCAAACGATGGTCAGCATTGCACCACATCTGGCGCTGGTACCCGGCTGCGCGATCATCCTGACCGTGCTCGGGCTGAACCTGTTGGGCGACGGGCTGCGCGATTACCTCGACCCCCGGCTCAGGATCGCGCGCGCATGAGCCTGCTTTCGATCTCGGACCTTCACGTGAAGATCCACGGCGCTCCGATCCTGAAGGGCATCAACATTGACATTTCTCCGGGGGAAGTCGTCGCCATCACGGGTGAAAGCGGGTCGGGCAAGTCACTAACCGCGCTGGCCGCAATGCAACTTTTGCCCCATGGCGCGGAGCTTTCGGGAAGCATTGTTCTGGGAGAAACAACGCTCACCGATCTGGCGGAACCCGCACTCTGCGCGGTGCGCGGTCGCGATATCGGCATGGTCTTTCAGGAACCAATGACAGCGCTGAACCCGGTCAAAACCATCGGCGCGCAGGTGATGGAAACGGTCCTGGTGCACCGGGCGATGACGCGCGCTGCCGCAGCGGAACGCGCGCGCGAGGTGTTGGACCGTGTCGGGCTTGATCCCGAACGCTTTCCGCCGGGGCGCTTCCCGCACGAGTTGTCCGGCGGCCAACGACAACGGGTGGTCATCGCCATGGCCATTGCCTTGCAACCAAGGCTGTTGATCGCGGATGAGCCCACCACTGCGCTGGATGTCACGACCCAGGCGCAAATCCTCGACCTGCTCAAAAGCATCGTGGACGAGACGCAGATGTCGCTTCTGATGATCACACATGATCTGGCCGTCGTCGCCAATATGGCCAACCGGATCGTCGTCATGCGCAGCGGAGAGATCGTCGAAACCGGACCCACAGATACCCTGCTGAAGAACATGCAGCACCCCTATACGCGGATGCTCTTCGCCGCGTCGAAACATCAGGTTGATCTGCCCAAACCGCCCGCCCCCGAACCCCTGCTGTCGGTTCGTGATGTGGTGCGACGTTACCCCGGACCGCGCCCACATCCCTTCGCGCCGCGCAGCCAGATAGATGCCGTGCGCGGCGTTTCCTTCACGCTCAACCATGGTGAACGCCTTGGGCTGGTCGGCGAAAGCGGCTGCGGAAAATCGACCCTAACAAGGGCTATCCTGGGTCTTGAAGCAATCCAGGGAGGTGAGATCACTCTGGACGGAACGCCGGTGAATGCAGGTGGGAAAGCCACGGATGCGGTGCGTCGCAAGATGCAGGTGGTGTTCCAGGATCCGTTCGGCAGCTTTAACCCCCGTCACCGCGTTCAACGCCTCATCACGGAACCATTCCATGTCTTGCCGGACGCGCCGACAGGTCCCGCCCGTCGCAATGCGGTCGAGGACGCGCTGACCGCCGTCGGTCTGCGCCCCGAGGATGCGAACCGTTACATTCACGAATTCTCCGGTGGTCAGCGCCAACGGATCGCCATCGCACGCGCATTGATCATCCGACCAGAGCTCATCCTTTTCGACGAGGCGGTCAGCGCGCTGGACGTATCAGTGCGCGCCCAGATCCTGGATCTGCTGGCCGATCTCTGCCGCAGCTACAACCTCACCTACCTGTTCATCAGTCATGATCTGAGCGTCGTCCGCACAATCACCGATCGTGTGCTGGTGATGAAATCCGGGGAAATCGTTGAACAAGGCCCGACCGAGCGCGTTTTTTCCAACCCGCGGCACCCCTATACCAGGTCGCTGATCGATGCCGCACCGGTGCTGCCCGAACTGGGCGTTGCATGACCGTTTCAATCTCGCATTTGCAGGCTGCGGATCACGCGTGGCTAAAGAGGCGATATGCGGACTATCTGCACGAAATCGCGCCCGGCCTTCGTCCCGCGCCCCTCACCAAATGGTGGCGTGAACCTCATCGCCGTACCATCGACCTGAATGTCAAAGCCCGCCGGATCGGATTTGCCCTTCTTTGTCGACCCGGACCCGGCTGTTGGGAAGTCGCCGAATTCTGCATCCTGCCGGACCAGAGACGCCTCGGGCACGGCCTCGCAGCCGCCCGCACGGTACTGGGTAGCCGGCCGGGACGTTGGCGCGTTGGTGTTGTCAATCAAAGGGCAGCGATTGCGTTTTGGGCCCAAGTGGTAACTGGCAGCGACCAGATCAGGGACCTCCGTATGGGCCGCCCCCTTTCCCGCTGGCAAAGCCACAGTTATACCTTTCGCATTTGACGGAGCCTTCTCAGATGACCGACGCATTGTGGTTCGACCCGACGCTTATGCTGATCGGTTCGAAATGGCGCCCTGCACAAACCGGGCGGACGCTGGCGCTGACGAACCCATCGGATGGGTCGGAACTGGCGCAGATCGCGGATGGTGATGCCGAGGACATCAATGACGCCGTGACCGCAGCCCATAACGCGCGCGCCGGTGAATGGGGCGCGATGACCGCGACCGAGCGTGGTCGCGTGCTGGCGCGCCTCGGACATCTTGTGGATGCACGATGCGATGACCTCGCGCATCTCGAAGCGCTCGATGTGGGCAAGCCGCTCACCCAGGCGCGTGCCGATGCGACAGCCCTGGCAAGATACATGGAGTTCTACGCCGGAGCGGCCGACAAACTTCATGGCGATACCATCCCGTATCTTGACGGTTACACCGTCTACACCCTGCGCGAGCCGCATGGCGTCACGGGGCACATCGTACCCTGGAATTATCCGATGCAGATCATCGGACGGTCCGTTGGTGCGGCGCTGGCAATGGGCAACGCCGTTGTTCTGAAACCGGCCGAGGAGGCCTGCCTGACCGCGCTTGCGTTCGCGCATCTG
>JBCCVT010000324.1:0-2830 GCA_039195015.1 Pseudomonadota bacterium | reverse complement strand
CGGGCGGCTATCCCGATTACATCGTCAATCACGAACGCATGCCGGGAATTGGCCCGCTCGCCGGATGGCGCGGCGACGGCGACAGTTTCGGGCGCGGGAAACCGAACCCCGACCAGCTGCGGCACTATATTGAGAATGGCTGCTTTCACGTGCATGAACTTCCCGATGACGCGCAGTACATGAAGCCATTCAACGCCCGCTATCTCAACTTCGCGCACAAGATGGGGTGGATTCCCTCAACCAAACCGATCGTCTTCCAGCTTTATTCCGAAACGCTGCAGAAATTCCGCCGCGCCGCGCGCGGGCACGGGCCGCGACAGCCGCCCGATGCGCATCGCGATCGCATCGAGACCTATTTCGATCCGCTGCCCATTTGGTACGCACCCTTCGAGGAAGCCGCACTGCAAGGGGAAGATTTCCCGATCCACGCGATCACGCAGCGGCCGATGCACATGTATCACAGCTGGGGCACCCAGAACGCGTGGCTGCGGCAAATCACGTCGCGCAACCCGTTGTTTCTGAATGACGATCTGGCGGCTTCCCTGGGGATTGAGGATGATGACTGGATCTGGGTGATCGGCCATAACGGCCGGATCCGCTGCCGTGCGCGGCGGATGCGCGGCACCAATCCGCATACGGTCTGGACCTGGAACGCCATTGGCAAGCGCAAGGGCGCCTGGGGCCTGGGAGACGGCGCGCCCGAGACAAGGGACGGATTTCTGCTGAACCACGTGATCTCGGACCTCCTGCCGGAACGCGAAGGCGGGCACCGGTATTCGAATTCGGATCCGGTGACCGGTCAGGCGGCCTGGTACGACCTCCGTGTCCGGATCGAGCGCTGCGCGGATCAGAGCACCGAAGACTGCCTGCCGGCCTTCGGTCCGATCGCCGCGCCACCCGCCCAACCGCCAGTCCTGCGGTTCGGCCAAACCGTAAAGGCCGATCCGCGGTCGTCACCCGGCATGCCCCACCGCGAATGGATCGCGCATCGTGCCGAAAACGCTAAGGCCATCGACGGGCTGGAACCGGAGACTCCGCCAAGACCGGAACAATCCAGATCTGAGGCCGCAGAATGACATCCCTACCTGAAACCACCGATCGCAAACTTGGCCTGGTCATCGATCTCGACATCTGCGTCGGGTGCCACGCCTGCGCCGTGAACTGCAAGGAATGGAATGCCGGCGGTCACAGCGGTCCTCTGACCGACCTGCTGGCTTATGGCGAGGAACCGTCCGGCGTGTGGTTCAACCGCATCCACAGCTTCGAGGTGCACGACACACACACCGGATTCGGCCGCACAGTGCATTTCCCGAAGTCCTGCCTGCATTGCGATGACGCGCCCTGCGTGACTGTGTGCCCAACGGGCGCTTCGTACAAGCGCGAGGAAGACGGGATCGTGCTGGTCAATGCCGATACGTGCATTGGATGCAAGCTCTGTTCCTGGGCCTGCCCCTACGGCGCGCGCGAATACGACGAATTCGAGGGTGTGATGAAGAAATGCACGCTCTGCGTCGACAAGATCTACAATGACAGCCTTCCCGAAGAGAGCCGGGTGCCAGCGTGTGTGTCGACCTGTCCGGCAGGCGCGCGCCATTTCGGCGATCTCGGCGATCCAACCTCGGACGTATCGCTTCTGGTTGCGGCGCGCGACGGGTTTGAACTGATGCCGGAACAGGGCGCGCGCCCTGTGAACCGCTATCTGCCGCCGCGCGCGCGAAAAACGCCGGAGGCGTCCGAAATGACGGACGCAACACCTGCGCTTTCACCGAGGATGCTGGACCACGCCGCCAGTGCCAGTGACCGGGACGGGGCCGGACTGATCGCCCGTTGGATCGACCGCGCGTTGACCGGCTGAACGGGAAAAGAGGCAGCCGTGCATCCCGCGAAGTCGGTCATCTTCTTCACCACGGCCTCAGGCGCCGGTTACGGCTTGCTGATCTGGCTGGCGGTGTTTTCCGCAGCTGGCGTGCTGGCGCCGGACCGCGCCTTCGGCCTCGTCGCCTTTGCGCTCGCGCTCGGGCTGGTCACGGCGGGGCTCTTGTCCTCGACGCTGCATCTGGGCCGCCCGGAACGCGCGTGGCGCGCGCTCAGCCAGTGGCGGAGTTCGTGGCTCTCTCGCGAAGGCGTGGCAGCGGTCGTCACGTACCCCCCGGCGCTGCTCTCCGGAGTGCTCTGGGGCCTCTTCGCAATCAACGGAACCAGCGCCGGGATGGCGGGCGTCGTGGCAACGTTGCTCGGGGGGCTAACGGCGGTTCTGGCCGCCGCCACAATCTATTGCACATCAATGATTTATGCATCGCTGCAGACGGTCCGGGCCTGGAGCAACATCTGGACGAAGATCGGCTATCTTGTCTACGGGCTGATGACCGGCGCCGCGCTGCTGGCATGGCTGGGCACGATCTGGTCCCTGCCGGGACAAAGTGAGTTGCTCGGCGCAGCCATGGTCACGGTGGGTCTGGGATACATGGTGAAACGCGAGTACTGGGGTTTTCTTGACGGGACCCGGTCAGCCTCGACCATCGGTACGGCCACCGGGCTGGGCGAGCAGGGTGAAGTGCGGCTGCTCGAAGCGCCGCATACCGAGAAAAACTATCTTCTGACCGAGATGGGATTCGAGATCGCCCGCTCCCACGCAACCCGCCTGCGCCAGTACACGCGCGCTTTGGCCTTCGCCGTGCCCTTCGCATGCTTTCTCTTGGCCTTTCTGGTGGGAGGATGGTGGTCGATGCTGTTTTGCACGCTTGGTACGGCGTCCATGGCCGGCGGCATCGGCCTCGAACGCTGGTTGTTCTTTGCCGAAGCGCAGCATGTCGTCACGCTCTATTATGGT
>JBCCVT010000323.1:0-2835 GCA_039195015.1 Pseudomonadota bacterium | reverse complement strand
TGACCGTGGGTGCGTTGATCCTGTTGCTGCGCAACGAACAGGAATAGGGCGCGTGCGACGCCAGGCCTGCTTCACCCGGGGCGGGACCTGCAGTACCAAGCGGCCATGCCCGCCGCGACCTCGAAATCCGATCTGATGATCGCCACGACCAAGGAATTCGCGCGTCTGAGCGCGGTTCTGGATCGGGTGGCGGATGATCAGGCCACCCATCCGGATACCGACGGCTGGTCGATCCGCGATGTGATCATCCACCGCGCCCATTGGATTGATCTGTTCCTCGGCTGGGTCGCCGATGGGCAGGCGGGGCGTGAGGTTCATATTCCGGCCAAGGGCGTGAAATGGAACGCGTTGAAACCTTACAACGCGACCGTTCGGGACAGGAATGCGGATGTGAGCTGGGCTGAGGCGCGCAGCCGGTTGTCGGACAAGCATGCAGCGCTGCTGAAGCTGATGGAGGAGATGCCCGAAGACGCGCTTTATGACTGTCCGATGCCGGGTCAGGACAAGTGGACGACCGGCCGGTACGCCGAGGCGAGTGGCGCGAGCCACTATCGTTCGGCGGCGAAATTCGTGCGCGCGCGGCTCAGGGCGCTTTCGGGCTGATCATCCGCGTCGATCTCGGTTTCCAGGAACCGTTCAAACGCGTCGAGGTTCACCGGTTCGAACTGGCCAAAACCCTGCATCCAGACCGATGCGGATTTCATCGCATCCGGTTCCAGCTTGCACCATTTCACGCGGCCACGCTTTTCCTGACTGATGAGCCCCGCACGCGTGAGGATCATCAGATGTTTGGAGATCGCGGCGAGCGACATGTCGAAGGGTTCGGCCACGTCCGTCACGGCCATGTCGTCTTCGAGCAGCATCGCGAGGATGGCGCGTCGGGTCGGATCCGCGAGGGCCGCGAAAACGGTGTCGAGAGCGTCGGTCATGCGTGCGGGCTAGCGCGGGGCGCAAGGGATCGTCAACCATTTGGTTGAATATGCGAAATCACCCGGTTTGGAGCCACGGGTTCGGATTGGCCTGCGCGGGCCCGCGCGGTACACGTGTTAAAACGTATAAAAATTAATATCTTAGCACGCTTCTAGGCACCCCCTTTCGGCGATTGACTCGGGCCGCCTGTCTGTCTAGCACAGGACCCGGAAAGACGAGGGGACGCGCCCTTGACCGAGGACGACCAAAAGCGGCGCATGGCGCAGCTTGAGGAACGGATCGAAGCGGCGAAACAGGCACGGATGCCGGCGCCGCGCAGCGACGAACACTATTCACAGGCGCAGCTGGCCTGGCGCATGGTGATCGAGCTGGTCGCAGGTCTGGGGATCGGGTTCGGCATGGGCTACGGGCTGGATCGCCTGCTGGGCACGACGCCGTTTCTCCTTGTGCTGTTTACATTTCTGGGTCTGGCCGCAGGCATCAAAACAATGATGCGCAGCGCGGCCGAGGTTCAGGCCCGACAAGAGGCCCAAGCGGCCGAAGATGACACGGCCCGCCGGGTCGAGGATGACGAGAGGAGCTGACACGTGGCAACGGACGCGCAAGCCGAAGGCGGTGGTCTCGAATTTCACCCAATGGATCAGTTCATCGTCAAGCCGCTCTTTGGCGACGGCGCGGTGCACTGGTACACAGTGACCAACGTGACGTTCTGGCTGGCCATGGCGGTGCTGGCCGTTTCTGCGATCCTGGTGCTGTCCACGTCCAAGCGCACGGTCGTTCCGTCGCGCAGCCAGTCGATTGCCGAGCTGGCCTATGGCTTCGTCTACAAGATGATCGAGGATGTCACCGGCAAGGACGGCATCAAATATTTCCCCTATATCATGACGCTTTTTATGTTCATCGTGGTGGCCAACTTCCTTGGCCTGATCCCGATGGCGTTCACGACCACGTCGCATATCGCGGTGACGGCCGTGATGGGCTTTGGCGTCTTCATCGCGGTGACCGTGCTGGGGTTCGTCAAGAACGGGTCGTCGTTCCTGGGCCTTTTCTGGGTGTCGAGCGCGCCGCTGCCGCTGCGCCCGGTTTTGGCGATCATCGAGTTGATCTCGTATTTCGTGCGCCCCGTGAGCCACTCCATTCGTCTGGCGGGCAACATGATGGCCGGTCACGCGGTGGTCAAAGTGTTCGCCGGGTTCGCGCAGGTCACAGCCATCGCGCCGATTGCGATTTTTGGCGTCGTAGCGGTCTACGGGCTCGAGGTGCTGGTGTCTTTCATCCAGGCCTACGTGTTCACGATCCTGACCTGCGTCTATCTCAAGGACGCGCTGCACCCGCATCACTAACGCAGGGGTTGGCGCCGCCCGCCCCCTCCCGACATTACCTCATTCCATCGTAAGGAGACAAAGACATGGAAGGCGATATCTCGCAAATGGGCCAATTCATCGGTGCCGGCCTCGCAGCCATCGGCTCGGGCGCTGCTGCCATCGGTGTGGGCCACGTGGCCGGCAATTTCCTGGCGGGCGCCCTGCGCAACCCGTCGGCAGCCGCGTCGCAAACCGCGACCCTCTTCATCGGCATCGCCTTTGCAGAAGCCCTGGGGATCTTCTCGTTCCTCGTCGCTCTGCTGCTGATGTTCGCCGTCTAAACCTTCGGAACAGCGATCCTTACGGCCGGGCGGCGTGGATTTCCCACGCGGCCCGGTGTAACGGCAAGTTCCAAAGGAGAACGACATGGCGACTGAGACGCAAGACGCGGGTCATTCTGCGGCCGAGGCCGGTTCCGGCGGCATGCCGCAGCTCGAAATTTCGACTTTCCCCAACCAGATCTTCTGGCTGGTTGTCACGCTTGTCGTGATTTACCTTATTCTGTCGCGCGTGGCGCTGCCGCGGATCGGGTCCATCCTGG
>JBCCVT010000322.1:0-2841 GCA_039195015.1 Pseudomonadota bacterium | reverse complement strand
GCGCTGACCGCTATACCAAGGCGGGCGAAGAGGCGCTAGCCACCGCGATGCGCGATGCGGTGCTGACGATGAAATCGACGCTGATGGCACAATTCGAACGCGATGTGCAGCGCATGGTTTCGACCGTTCTGGCCGATGATCAAATGCTCCGCCAGATGGTGATCGAACTGGTCGGACAGGTGCGCGAGGAAACCGGCATCGGCGACGGAGCGCAAGTGATCCTTCCTGCCAACGTGGTTGGACCGGACGCGATCCGTGCGAATGCCGATGACATCCAGTCGGGTGCGCTCACCAGATTTGCGCTTGGGATCAGCCAGAAGATGCTGCGCGACGGAGTAACACTGTTTGCCGCAAGTGACCTGCATGGCGGGATCCGTGCGCAGGCCGGCGAGGACGGGATCCGGTTGGATCTGTCGGACACAGCAATTGCTGACCTGCTGATGCAGCATCTTCAGCCTCGGTTTCGCGCGGTGCTTGAAGGGGTGATCAAATGACCGATCCGGACGCCTATATCGCGTTGGTTTCGAGCCTTCCGAGCTCGGAACGGCTTTTCGTCGCCAAGCAGCCGCCACTGTCTCGCCTGCGTCTCGACCGTCGCCTGTCGGTGCTTGCAGCCGAGGACGCGGAGACATTGGCGAGGATCGAAAGCCTGCTTAGCTGGTCGAGCTATGATGCACAGTCCGACATCGCGGAGGTGGTGGCCCGTGCCCGGTCGCTTCTGGGCGATCTGCAGCGGCAAACCTTACGCATGATCGTCGCCGAGCGCATGGAGATGCGCACCGCGATCGCAGCTCTGCGTCTGCGCCGCGACGGGGCGGAGCCACCGGCACAGCCATGGGGCTTTGGTCGCTGGCTCCGGCACATGGCCGCGCACTGGTCGGATCCGACCTTTCGGCTTGACGCGTCGATGCCCTGGCTGCGTTCCGCCGTTCCGCTGGTTGAAGCCCGCGACGCGCTAGGGCTCGAGCGGCACCTGCTCGACACGTCGTTCCGCAAGCTACAGCGCCATGCGGGCCAGCACCATTTCGATTTCGAAGCGGTTGTCATGTACGTCCTGAAATGGAACATTTTCGACCGTTGGGCCAAGGCTGATGCCCATGCCGCCGCCGCGCGCTTTGCGCAGCTGTCTGATGAAGCGCTACAGGGTTATCCAGAACTCCTATTTGACGGAGACGCCGCATGACCGCCGCAATACCGTCAGAGTCCACCGCCCGGATCGTCGCCGTGCAGGAAGGTCTGGTCGAAATTGAAACGCTGGATCAGTCAGACGGCTCCCCCGGCCGTCTCGTGAAAAACGAGGTCGTGTATATCCTGCCGACGCGCCTCGCCGATGGCGGGCGGCAGGAGCGGCTCAAAGCCGAAATCCTCCGCGTTCGCGGCGACACGGCCGATGCGCAGGTCTATGAAAGCACGCAAGGCATCGCCGTCGGTGATCCTGTCGAACAAAGCGGGCAACTTCTGTCTGTCGAGCTCGGGCCCGGTCTTTTGGGTCAGGTCTATGACGGGCTGCAAGCGCCGTTGCAGCAGGTGGCCAATGCGTTCGGGATCTTCCTTCCCCGAGGTGCGGAAGTGGCACCGCTCGACCGCGCCGCAAAATGGTCGTTCACACCCACGATCAAGCTCGGCGATACAGTCCGCGCCGGCGACGTGATCGGCACCGTCCCCGAAGGCCGGTTTGCCCACAAGATCATGGTGCCGTTCAATTGGTCAGGAACATACCGGATCAGCTGGGTGCAAAAAGGGGCCGCAAAGGTGCACGATCCGGTGGCTCGCCTGATCTCGGATGACGGACGGGAAAAGACGCTAGGCCTTTCGCAGAGATGGCCCGTCCGACGCCCGCTGGCGGGTGATCTGCTGAAATCGGCCACCTCGCGCCGAACCTTCCCCGACGTCCCGATCCTGACCTCTCAGCGCCTGATCGACACGTTCTTTCCGATCGCCCGCGGCGGCACCGCTTGCATTCCCGGACCCTTTGGTGCTGGCAAAACGGTGCTCCAGAACCTGATCGCGCGGAACGCTCAGGTCGATATCGTGATCGTCGTGGCCTGCGGTGAACGGGCGGGAGAGGTGGTCGAAACGATCACCGAGTACCCCGAGATGATTGACCCGAAATCCGGCGGCAGCCTGATGGATCGCACGATCATCATCTGCAACACCTCGTCGATGCCGGTCGCCGCGCGCGAGGCGTCGATCTTCACCGGCATAACCCTTGGCGAATACTACCGGCAGATGGGGCTCGACGTTCTGCTGATTGCCGACAGCACGTCCCGCTGGGCGCAGGCCATGCGCGAGACCAGCGGACGGCTTGAAGAAATCCCGGGCGAAGAAGGCTTTCCCGCCTATCTGGAAAGCTCGATCAAAGGGCTTTACGAGCGCGCAGGGCAGCTCCGGACGAATGACGGATCGACCGGGAGCCTCAGCATGATCGGCACCGTTTCCCCGGCAGGCGGAAATTTCGACGAACCGGTGACCCAGTCAACCCTGTCGACCGTCAAATGTTTCCTCGGACTGTCATCCGAGCGCGCGTACAAGCGGTTCTACCCGGCGGTCGATCCACTGCTGTCCTGGTCGCGCTACCTCGATCAATTGTCGGGGTGGTATGACGACAACATCGAACCTGGCTGGGTCGGCAAAGTGAAGGCCTTGCAAGCTTTGCTGGAGCGTGGTGAACAGATTGGGCAGATGATGCAGGTGACGGGCGAGGAAGGCATCACGGTCGAAGACTACGTGACCTTTCAGAAGGCACTTTTTGTCGACATGGCTTACCTGCAGCAGGACGCATTCGATCCGGTCGATGCGAGCGTGCCGCTGGATCGACAGCGACTGGTGTTTGCGCTGGTC
>JBCCVT010000321.1:0-2864 GCA_039195015.1 Pseudomonadota bacterium | reverse complement strand
GGGCATGCCCCGAGCAAGCGTGATCAGGGGTGGGAGCGCCGCGAGCGCGATAACTGCACCCAAGATGATCTTTTGACCCGTCAAACGTGCTGACGTGATCGCGCCTTCCGTCATGTACCCATTCCTTTCAGAGAACCGTCTGTTCCAAGACCACAGAGATTTGCGATGATTGTACCGTCGATGACTGCCCATGCACCGGCCGCGCGAAGGCGACGATCGAAGGCTTCGCTGTCAGACGCAAAAGCCAAAACACCCATCGGAGCGCGATAGGGTCCAATGGAATCCCCGCCCGCCTGTTGCACCAGGTCTGCGCCATCCACCCAAGGCGGATAGAGCACGAGACGCGGGCCATCCTCGGGCAGCGGCGCGGCAAGGATTGCCAGCGCAGGCGGCGCGCAGACAGCGGATATGAGCAAACTGATGCAGACAGCTTTCGACACGTCTTCGCTATAGCGATCCTGATCTTAATGATAGGTTATGGCAATGCAGGTGCAGAAACCCTGCCGAAGCGCTGTTTAGGTTGCATTTTATGTACCGCTTTGGAGCATGCGTTGACGGGTATGATCGGCGAGAGTTTTGGGAACGGACGCAGGATGCAAAATGCGTATGATGGCGCGGCTTTGACGGCGCATTGCCTCAATTACTTTTGCGAAATAGCCAAGTCAGAGGTGCGGATGACCCACCCAACATGAGTATCCAAGCAACGATCTGATTCGAAAGGCGTTCTTCACAAAGAGGCCGAGAGGGTCGTGGTCAGATCGATCAACGGTGATCGGGCGAATTCACCCCATTCGGGCAATGGCCCCGATAACAACACTTGATCCACTTGAGGGCCCAGGCAAGCCATCACGGTTCGCTCTGCGGGGTCGTCATCTGCCCCATCTCAGCGCCATCACGTCGCGGTCCCCGGCCAGTTGGAGCAGCCGGGCCCGCGTTCGCGGCGACAAAGGCTTGAGCGGGTGTCGCACGTGGTCGGATCCGATCACTCCGCCCTCCTTCATCACCACTTTCGTCGCACGCAGCCCGCATTGTCGGTTTTCGTGATTGATGAGCGGCAGGGCATCGCGCCAACCCGCAAGCGCAGCATCCACGCGCCCAGCGAGATGATCCACCACGATGGGGCGGATCAGTTCGGGCTGAAGCGCGGAGGTCATGGTCCCGGTGCAACCCGCATCGAGATCGGCCAGAAGCGTTGCAGCCTCCTCTCCGTCATAGGGACCCAGGATATGCTTGCCACCCGCCTCGATCAGAGCCGCGAGCTTGTCGGCGGCAAAAGGCATCTCCATCTTGAAGTAGCTGACCTGTTCGATCTCGCGCGCCATGCGTGCGAGCAACGGCACCGGCAGGGTGACGCCCGAAAGCGGCGCATCCTGCACCATGATCGGAATGCCTGCGGCGTCCGACACGGCGGCGAAATGCTCAAAAATTTCGTGCTCGGGCGCGACCAGCCCCGCCCCGTGATAGGGCGGCATCATCATCAGCATCGCCGCGCCCGCGGCGGCGGCCTCCCGAGCCCGGCTCACGACGATCCGGGTCGAGAAGTGACTGATCGTCACGATGACGGGACAACGCCCCGCCACATGCTCCAGCGCAAGCCGCATGAGGATGGCGCGTTCTTCATCCGACAAAACGAATTGCTCGGAGTAGTTCGCGAGGACGCAGATCGCATCGACGCCTTGATCAATCATACAATCGAGCACGCGTTTCATGCCGTCGGTATCGATGTCGCCATTGTCGTGAAAGGGCGTTGGCGCCACAGGCAGGATGCCGGTCAAAGGGGTCTTCATCAGCGGGCCTCAGTCGTAGAAGGGGTCAGTCGGGATGCGGTGACCAAGCGCGAAGGCGTCTTTCCGGGTCACATACAGGTGTTTCAATGCTTTGTCCGATGGGAATTTGCGCGCGGGCGGACGTTAAGCGCGGCGCCCAGATCCCGGTAGCGTTCGACGCCATCAATCGACGCGCCTTGCGACACAGTCACATCCAAGTTCCACCCGGTCGAAGTGCCGAATACAGGAACTTGTTGCTCCGCCGCTAACTTGCCGGTGGCGGAAAGAGCGATCTGTCTCAAAGCGTGTCCTTTCCGGCGTACGCGCTGTTGTGCCTCCGGAAGCTATCAAACCCCGCTTCGATGACCACACCCGAGATCCAATACGGCAAAACTGCGGTCAGAATTTGAGGATTGTACGCAGGCGACCCAGCGATTGATGTCATAAGCAAGCCTCGTCCTTTCGCACAACGGCGCGATCTGACGCATTGCCCGGGTCATGAACACGTCCGACAAACGCCCTCCGAATGCCTATTGCAAAGAGGCCGAGCTTCTGACCCTGTGTCAGGGGATTGGGATCAAGTGGCCGGTGGGACGTGACCATGAAAGGCCCGACCGCACCTACTGGCACATGATCGCTGAGAAGTTGGCATGACCCTCACATTTCAAGGCGCGCAGGTCTATCTGCCGAACGACATTGTCGAGACCACCGTGACCGTCGAAGACGGGGTGATTGTCGAGATCGGCGGCGCGGCACGTGGCGAGGTGATCGATGCGCGCGGCAAGATCCTTGCACCGGCCATGATCGATGTGCATGGAGACGCATTTGAACGACAGGTCATGCCGCGTCCGGGCGTGTTCTTTCCGATGGAAACGGCGGTTCTCGAAACCGATCGCCAGCTGGCCGCGAACGGCATCGCGACCACCTATCACTCGATCACTCTCAGCTTTGAGCCCGGCTTGCGCAGCGTCGAGCGGGCGCGCGAAATGATGCAGGCGATCCGCGATCTGGCGCCGCGTTTGACGGTCGAAAACCGGGTGCAACTGCGGTGGGAAACCTTCGCCTTCGAGGCAATTGAAACACTCGACTGGGCCATGG
>JBCCVT010000320.1:0-2867 GCA_039195015.1 Pseudomonadota bacterium | reverse complement strand
TGGCTGGTGGTTCGGAAATAGGGTTGCGGGAACCGCATCATCCGGTTGATCAGCTGGAACCGGAACCGTCTCAGCATCCGTTCGGCCAGCACGCCCTTCATCGTGTTGATGCGCATCTTCATCAGGCCCGAGGCCAGGACCGTCGCAAGAAACGCAAAACACAAAGCCAGCAGGAACTCGATCTGGCCCATCTCGACACCGAACAGATCAACCCGGTCGCCAGTCGCGCCGATCGCATCGTTGATAATGATTTTCGGCAGTTCGAGCGACGCGTAGAGGAACGGAAAGGACAGCACCGTGATCACCAGCAGAACCATCTGCTGGCGTTTGGAATACTTCCAAATGAAGGCGAATAGGGTCTTTTCCATACACGCGGTCCGAAGCGGGTTACCTTGGTGTCAGGGCTGGACCGGGACCGGGCACTGACAGATGGTAAAGGGTAGGTATTGCACGGCCTTAATACAAGCTTGCGCGGTGCATATCGACCGTTCATGCTTGTACCCTCCCGGGCCTGCCGGTAAGGCTTTGCCGCACAGTTACGGGAACCCCAGCCATGCTCAAGCGCAAGTTCGACAAGTCCAGATTGCCAAGCCGCCACGTGACCGAAGGCCCGGCCCGCGCGCCGCACCGGTCCTACTACTACGCCATGGGTCTGAGCGAGGATGAAATCCACCAGCCGCTTGTAGGGGTCGCCACCTGCTGGAACGAGGCCGCGCCTTGCAACATTGCGCTGAACCGACAGGCTCAGGCCGTCAAACTTGGGGTCAAGGCAGCAGACGGGACGCCGCGTGAATTCACCACCATCACAGTGACCGACGGGATCGCGATGGGGCATGAAGGGATGCGGTCATCGCTGGCCTCGCGCGAGGCAATCGCGGACACGGTCGAACTGACGATGCGCGGCCACTGCTATGACGCGATCGTTGGTCTGGCGGGCTGCGACAAGTCTCTGCCCGGCATGATGATGGCCATGATCCGGCTGAACGTGCCTTCGGTCTTCATCTATGGCGGGTCGATCCTTCCGGGCCGGCTTGAGGGCAAGGACGTGACCGTTCAGGATGTGTTCGAGGCTGTTGGCCAGCATCAGGCGGGCAACTATTCCGACGAACAGCTTGCGGTTCTGGAACGCGTGGCCTGCCCAAGCGCGGGCGCGTGTGGCGGTCAGTTCACCGCGAACACCATGGCCTGTGTGTCCGAAGCGATCGGCCTTGCGCTGCCGAATTCCTCGGGCGCCCCCGCGCCCTATGAAAGCCGCGATCAATATGCCATCGCCAGCGGCGAGGCGGTCATGAACCTGATCGACAAGAATATCCGCGCCCGTGACATCGTCTCGCTGAAATCGCTGGAGAACGCTGCGCGGGTTGTGGCCTGCACGGGTGGGTCGACCAATGCCGGCCTCCACCTGCCAGCAATGGCGCATGAGGCCGGGATCAATTTCTTCCTCGATGATGTGTGCGAGATCTTCCGCGACACGCCCTATTTCGTCGATCTGAAACCAGGCGGGAAATACGTGGCCAAGGACCTCTATGAGGCCGGTGGCGTGCCGGTCGTGATGAAGGAACTCCGCAAGGCCGGTTTGCTGCATGAAGACTGCATGACCGCCACCGGCGAAAGCATTGGTGAAGAGCTCGACAAGATCGACCGCAAGGCCGATGGCCGCGTGATCTATCCCATCGACGCGCCGATCTCGACCACAGGCGGGGTGGTTGGCCTGAAAGGCAACCTTGCTCCCGAAGGTGCGATCGTGAAGATCGCTGGCATGGCGGAAGAAGACATCGTCTTCACCGGTCCCGCGCGTGTTTTCGAATGCGAACAGGACGCGTTCGATGCGGTGCAGGAACGCGCCTATCGCGAAGGCGACGTGATCGTCATTCGCAACGAAGGCCCTGCGGGCGGCCCTGGCATGCGTGAAATGCTCGCCACGACCGCGGCCTTGTCAGGCCAAGGCATGGGCAAGAAGGTCGCTCTGATCACAGACGGGCGCTTTTCCGGTGCGACGCGCGGCTTTTGCGTCGGCCATGTCGGTCCCGAAGCCTATCACGGTGGGCCGATCGCTTTGCTGAAGGATGGTGACATGATCACGCTCAACGCGATCAAAGGCACGATCTCGGTGGATCTGAGCGATGAAGAGCTCGCCGCCCGCAAGGCGGGCTGGCCGGGACCGCGCGAGACGATCTATGCCTCGGGCGCGCTATGGAAATACGCGCAGCTTGTGGGTGAGACCTACAAGGGCGCGGTGACCCATCCCGGCGGCGGTGCGGAAAAGCACGAATACATGGATCTCTGATCACGCACGGAAACGTGCAGCTGGTTGCGGCATCGCCGCAGCCGGACAGATTTCCGAAATGGAAACCATTCACGGGTTTATTTGCGGGATTCCTTGCCGTTAGATATGGCGGGGGAATGCTCATGTTGGACCAACCTGCAGAGATCCGGGCAGAATGATCGATCACTTCCTGCATCTTCGCAGCTTGCGCTGGTGGCGGCGCGCAGCAAAGGGCGCCGATCGGGCCGATCTTTCGAACCTGCGCCAGCAGCGGCAGCGGGCACGTCAGTTGCGCAACCAGATCGACCGTGTACTGCATATTGCGGATGGCCGGCTGTCCTTGCCGATGATCGGCTCCAGCGCCTTTCCCCGACCACATGGCACGGATTGGGCATGGCGTCCTGACCTCTGGCGTGGTCCGCTGCCGGTGCCAGGGATGTCGTCGGTCGAGACGTCGTCAAAGCTCGGGGATGAGGTGACACTGTTCCACGACTGCAAGATCTCGGAACTGACCTTGCGCCAGCTGCGCAACGCCCGCGCCGAAGATCTTGCGCCCTACGGCCTGCGCATGGACGTCTTCAAGTTCGACGGGTCCTTCCTG
>JBCCVT010000319.1:0-2908 GCA_039195015.1 Pseudomonadota bacterium | reverse complement strand
TCCCAACAACGCGAGCCTGCAACTCTATCAGGTGCATGCCGTGACCGAAGGAACCGATGCACAGGCCACAGTGACCGTTCGGCTCGAGGAAGATGGCGTCATCGCAACCGGGCAATCGGCCAATACCGACACGGTTGTTGCGTCGGCACAGGCTTACGTGCACGCGCTGAACCGCCTGTTGATCCGGCGCGAGAAAACCGGCCCGGGAACCGATACGCGCGAGATCAGCTACAAGGATGTCAGCTAGACCGCTCGGGATGATCGCTGAACAATCCGGCGGTCATCTCAGCACCGTCCGGTCGTTCGGCCATATTCTGCCGAAACCGTCATCACGGCGTTACGAATGCGGAATTCTTAGCTCTGGTCGCCCCGCCGCCTGATACGATGGGGCGTTCCTCAGACGCAGTAGCAAGAGTTCAAAACATGTCGTTAACGCTGACCCGCCGCGGCTTCCTCGCCGGAACCGCAGGATTTATCGCCCTTCACCCCTTTTCTGCCAAGGCCGCCGCAAACCAGGCGCATCTTCGGATCATGGAAACGACCGACCTGCACGTGCATGTCTTTCCCTACGATTATTATGCGGATAAACCGCGCGACACGGTGGGCCTGGCGCGAACTGCATCGATCATCAAGGAGATCCGGGGCGAAGCCACCAACGCGATGCTGATCGACAACGGCGACTTTCTGCAAGGCAACCCCATGGGCGATTACATCGCTTATGAGCGCGGCATGAAAGACGGCGACATGCATCCGATCATCACTGCGATGAACACCGTGGGATTTGATGCGGCAACCATCGGCAATCACGAATTCAATTACGGCATTGATTTTCTGATGAAATCGATGGCGGGCGCGCGTTTCCCGGCAGTTCTGGCGAATGTCGCACTTGACGCCGGAGCGAACCCGCGGGACGACAAGACGCTGTTTCAACCCTATACCATACTCGATCGCGAACTGACCGATGGCGCGGGCCAGACGCATCCCATCAAGATTGGCATTATTGGGTTCACGCCTCCGCAGATCATGAACTGGGACCGCCGGCATCTGGAAGGTAACGTGCAGGCGCGCGACATTGTTGAAACCGCTCGGGCCTGGGTGCCGCAGATGAAAGAAGAGGGCGCGGATATCATCATCGCGCTGTCTCATTCGGGCATCGGACCCGCCGACCATGCGGATGGTATGGAGAACGCCTCGGTGCCATTGGCAGCCGTTGACGGAATCGACGCAGTTCTGACCGGCCATCACCACCGCGTTTTCCCGTCGAGCGACTATGACGATGTACCCGCCGTCGATACCGCCGTCGGCACAATCCATGGCAAACCCGCCGCCATGGGCGGGTTCTGGGGATCGCATCTGGGTCTGATCGACCTGATGCTGGAACGGTCCGGCAATGAATGGATAATCGCCAGCCACAGCTCCGAAGCGCGCCCGATCTCGCAACGGAACGAAGACCGTTCGATCACAGCGCTGGTCGACAGCCAGCAGGATGTGCTGGACAGCGCACAGGCCGATCACGACGCGACACTGGCCTATGTCCGCCGCGCGGTGGGCAAGACGGACGCGCCGCTGCATTCCTATTTCGCCCTTGTGGCCGATGATCCCTCGGTGCAGATCGTGTCGATCGCGCAGCTCTGGTACATTGATCAAATGATGAAGGGCACCGAGTACGAGGGTTTGCCGATCCTGTCGGCAGCAGCCCCCTTCAAAGCCGGTGGCCGCGGCGGTCCGGAGTATTTCACGGATGTCCCGAAAGGCGATGTGGCGATCAAGAATGTCGCTGATCTCTACCTCTATCCAAACACTGTGCGCGCGGTCCTTGTTTCGGGCGCCGAGGTCAAAGACTGGCTGGAACGCTCCGCCGGGATCTTCAACCAGGTGGAGGCCGGCAAGCCCGATCAGGTCCTGCTGAACTCGGAATTCCCCAGCTACAATTTCGATGTGATCGACGGGGTGACCTACGAGATCGACCTGAGCCAGCCATCAAAATTCGACCCCAAGGGCGAATTGATCAATCCCGATGCCAACCGGATCGTCAACCTCATGTTCGACGGCCAGCCGATCGACCCCGACGCGCAGTTCATCATCGCGACCAACAATTACCGCGCGGGCGGCGGCGGTAGTTTCCCTGGCGCGATGGGCGACACCATCGTGTTCGAAGGCCCTGACACGAACCGCGACGTCATCGTCCGTTACATTGTCGAACAGGGCACGATCAGCCCGCGTGCCGACGCGAACTGGACCTTTAAACCCCTGCCGGGCACCAGTGTTCTCTTCGACACCGGTCCCAAGGCATCGGATTATGCCTCTGATGTCGAAGGCATGACGATCGAGTCTGCCGGCGACGGGCCGGACGGGTTTGCGCGATTCCGGATCAACCTGTAACGCGTGCCCCAACGAAACGGTACGGAAACCTGCCTGTTTCGACGGATTCGGCCTTTTCACCGCCCTTGGCGGCCCATTATAAGATGCTGATCCCGCGACCAACGGAGTCGCGGGACAATGGGCAGTTTTAGCATGCGCTGACAGGCAAATTCATCGGGGTCACACAATCTATGTCGATATTCGGAAATCTCGGCGGGCTTTTCTCGTCTGACATGGCGATTGACCTCGGGACCGCCAACACGCTCGTCTACGTCAAGGGGCGCGGCGTGATACTGTCGGAACCCTCGGTGGTGGCCTATCACGTCAAGGACGGCGTCAAGAAAGTGCTGGCCGTGGGCGAGGACGCGAAACTGATGCTGGGCCGGACGCCGGGCAGCATCGAAGCGATCCGGCCGATGCGCGAAGGCGTGATCGCCGATTTCGACACCGCAGAAGAGATGATCAAGCACTTCATCCGCAAGGTGCACAAGCGGTCGACCTTCTCGAAACCGAAAATCATTGTCTGCGTTCCGCATGGCGCAACTCC
>JBCCVT010000318.1:0-2940 GCA_039195015.1 Pseudomonadota bacterium | reverse complement strand
GCAAACGGCATCGGCGCAGAACCTCGCCGATGCGCTGGTGGGCGCCTATAACACGTCGGGCTTGCTGGAACAGAACCGGGCGTTGTTGCGGGCGGCGGATGAAGATGTGGGCATCGCCTTGTCCCTGCTGCGGCCGATCGTAAGTTGGACGGCCAGTGCCGCCCGGACCTACAACGACAACCTCAACCCCAGCACCTCGACACCGGTCGATGTGGGTCTGTCGGCCTCGCTTCTGATCTATGACGGTGGGGCATCGCGGCTTGGCATCGCCCGCGCCAAGGAAACGGTTCTCTCGACGCGGCAAGCGCTGATCTCCGTCGAACAGCAGATTCTGCTGCGCGGGGTTGCGGCTTACTTCGGTGTCATCGAGCAAACCGAGATTGTGGATCTGCGCCGCAACAACGTGCGCGTGTTGTCCGAAGAACTGCGGGCTGCTCAGGACCGGTTCGAAGTGGGGGAGGTCACCCGCACCGATGTTGCCCAGGCGGAATCCCGTGTGGCCGAGGCGCGCAGTCTGCTTGCCACCGCGCAGGGTGATCTGATCGACGCGCAGGAGGAATACTTTGCTGCGGTCGGCAGCCGCCCCGGTCGTCTGTCGCCCCCGCCGGGCTTGCCCGGAGCGCCTGCTTCGATTGATGCGGCAAAAGCTGTCGCTGTCACCACCCATCCCGACATCCGCGAAGCGCAGCATCTTGTCGCCGTGAACGAGATCCGTGTCGAAGAGGAGCGGGCCGAACTGCGCCCCGTCGTCAACCTCAACGGATCGGTCGGCTATCGGGAAGATCTTGATCAGGAAGACGATCGCGAAAACGCCAGCGTGTCGCTGAACCTGAGTCAACCGATCTATGCCGGCGGCCGCATCGCCGCCGAGATCCGTCGCGCTCTGGCCAACCGGGATGCTGCGCGTTCAAACCTGTTGAATGTCAGCGAGGACGTGCAGCAGGACGCCGCCAATGCGTTTGTCGCCTTGCAGGCGGCCGAGGCCAGCCTCCGCGCCACCCAAACCCGGATCGAAGCCGCGCGCGTCGCCTTTGAAGGCGTCCGCGAAGAGGCGACTTTGGGCGCCCGGACCACGCTGGACGTTCTGGATGCCGAACAGGAACTTCTTGACGCGGAAGCCGCCCGGATTTCGGACGAGGCAACGCGCGCAATCGCGGCCTACGGTTTGCTGTCATCGCAAGGCCTTTTGACGGCCGAGCGACTTCGGCTGGCGGTCACCATCTACGACCCCACCGCCTACTATAACCAAGTCAAAAATGCCCCTGCTCTGCAGAGCAGACAGGGGCGCGATCTGGACCGGGTGTTACGCGCCATCGGTAAAGAGTGACAATTTTTCCTATCTGTTGTGGCTGTCGGGCACCGTGGCTAAACTCGCTGCGGAGGCAAGAGCTATATCATCATGACCATGTCAGAACCTGCATCACATTCAGATATCGAAGATGTCCTGTCGTCCATCCGTCGCCTCGTGTCCGAGGAAACGCGGACACCACTGCGCGCGGACAAAACGCCCGATAAAGACGAAAACAAGCTGGTTTTGACGCCATCCTTGCGCGTCCCGGACCCGGATCCAGAGCCTGCGACGGACGCATCAGGGGACGAACCCGTTCCGCAAGCCAAGAAAGATGAACCGCCCTGGGCCCAACCGGGTGCGACTCTCTTCGGTGCCGCGTCGACGATTGCCGAGAATTCGAACGAAATTGATGAGATTATTCTGGGCGTTGAGGCCATGCTGCCAGCCCGCAAGAAGCCCGTTGATGACCTGTCAGATGCGGTGGATCTTCAGGACGACGGCAACTGGGATGGTCGCGACGAAACAGCACCCTATCGCTTGGAAAACTCCGCTGAGGATCGGCACGACGATACCGGTGAGATGGATGGACCCCTGACGCTGGAGCGGCCAATTGTACCGGGTACAGTCGCAAGTCAGGCGGAAACCAAAAACGCAACGGAAGATCTGTCACATCACGTGGACGACGAGGAACACGACCTGTCCTGCGATGCGCCTGATGACGCGGCCGATGCGTCATTCGACACAGCGGACGGCGGCAACGATGGATCCAACGACCGGATCGATGAAGAGGACCAGGTGTCCCACGACATAGATCATGCCTCGCATAACTCGACAGACGACCTGGATTCGGCGTCGCAAGGCGAGAACGGTGAAGAGCACGATACGTCATACGACTCTGTCGTCGAGGGTGATGAGGCGTCATTCGACGGCGATGAGGACCATCAACCTGACAGCAACGATCCGCTCGACACGCTCAGCGCAAAGATCGAAGCGCTTGAGGCCGCCGTTCATGCCAAGAATGAGCATTGGGAACCGGATGAACCGGGCTCGGGTGCGTATGCCGGAACAGAAGTCGAAGCGATGACTTGGGAAGATGCGCCCGCGCAGGATGAGACCTCCGAAGATCCGGTCGACGACGAAACCGCCGATGAGGTTAGGGAAGATGTCGTCTTGGCGCAGGCCAAGGACGACGTTGCGGAGGACGCCGGACCCGAGGCAGACCCGGTGTTGGATCCCGAACCCGATATCAGCGCCAATGTCGAGGATGTCCGTGAGCCGGAGGCAATCGAAGCCGCGCCAGAACAGCCCGAACTCGACACGCCAGCCGACCCCGCACCGGTGATGGCGCACGACGAGGATGCGCCAATACCTGTTCCCGAACCCGTCCAAACCACGGACGATGCGCCAGTTTCAATGGATGGGGACTTTCTGGCCGAAGAAGCTTTGCTGGACGAAGAAAGTCTGCGCGAAATCGTAACGGATATCGTGCGGCAGGAACTGCAGGGCGCGCTGGGCGAGCGGATCACACGCAATGTCCGCAAACTTGTTCGGCGCGAGATCCATAGGGCGCTGACGGCTCAGGATTTCGACTGATCCCTTCTGGCCACGCGCCGTTGAGTGCGCGTGGCATCTTAGGTCATAAAATAGCG
>JBCCVT010000317.1:0-2941 GCA_039195015.1 Pseudomonadota bacterium | reverse complement strand
GGTGTTTCGGGCTCGGGCATTTCAGGCTCGGGTTCCGGTTCCTCTGTCGGTGTTTCCGGCTCCGGCTCTGGCGATTCGGGCTCCGGGTCAGGCTCCGGTGTTTCAGGCTCCGGCTCGGGTTCTTCGGTCTCCGGCGTGTTGTTCGGATCCGGGGCTTCAGCAACCGGTTCCTCGATCTCTGGCTCGGGTTCTTCGGTTTCGGGGTCCGGATCGGGTTGAGGGGTTTCTTCCCCGGTGTCGGGGTCAGGTGTTTCCGGGTCGGGCGCTGGAGTTTCGGGCTCGGGTTCCTGCGGATCCGGTGCGGGTTCCGTCGGCGTCTCGGTTTCCGGGTCGGGCGCGGCTCCCTGCTGGTCCAATTGCAGTTCTGCATCGGTGCTGGCAAAGTTTTGTGTGACCATCACGGCTTCGAACCCGTTGAAGTCCCCAACCTCGATGCCAATGCCGATGACCTCGTAGTCGGGGTTCAGGATGTTCGCGCGATGGCCCGGGCTGTTCATCAGGCTGTTGTGCAGATCGGCCACATCATCCGCGAAACCCGGTTCCCCACGCTCACTTTGATAGGCGATGTTCTCGCCCCAGGACCAGGCTCCTTCAAAGTCGAAATCCGCATTGCGCATGCGGTCTCCTGCGCTCGTTCCGTTTACGCCCGTGTGGGAAAACTGGTTCCCGTCCAGCATCCACTGGCTGTGATCCTCACTGCTTTCATTCAACCGAAGCTCTAGCTCCACGGGGTTCAAACCACGAGAGGTTCGCTCCTCGTTGATGAGCTCAAGCATCTGCCGTTCTAAATCGCTTGCGCGTGACATGTCATTCTCCTTGATGAGTGTTGTCGGCCCGCAGATCGCTAGGAGTTGGCAGAAGTCTTGGATAGGCTTGGGCAGGATTGCCTGTTTTCTCAGCAGGGATGAGCCCGATTTTCACCAAAGGTACGGCGGGAAAATGCCGCGTCCTTCCGAGGACCGGACAGTGGCCGCGGTCAGCAAGAAACCGCGATCATTATGTAGAGGAGACAGGTCCTTCTGAATCAACAAACCCCCGCGTGGGCTGGCCATGCGGGGGTCCGTATTCAGTTCAGCCGGGTGGCGAGGCGCTTAGAGCATGCCTTCGCGTTGGGCTTTTTTGCGCGCCAGCTTACGGGCACGGCGGATCGCTTCAGCTTTCTCGCGTGCTTTTTTCTCGGACGGCTTCTCGAAATGTTGCTTGAGCTTCATCTCGCGGAAGACACCCTCACGCTGCAGCTTTTTCTTCAGAGCCCGGAGGGCCTGATCGACGTTGTTGTCGCGAACACTAACCTGCATGTGGTTTTCACCACCTTTCTAAGTTGAGTTGCAAGGATTTGCAGGAAGTGGGCATATAGCAAGGACAACCTATCTTGTCCAGTGTATCGCGCCCTTCCCTGCAGGAGATTTGCCATGAGTGTATCATACGAAACCGCCAAGACACAGCTTTTGGACGCGGCCCTGGCCCATGTTCCCTTCGATGGCTGGTCGGAGGCGACATTCAAGGCGGCGATTCGCGACACCGAAGTTGCTCCTGCCGTGGCGCGTGCGGTTTGCCCGCGCGGTGCCGTCGATCTTGCGGTCGCTTTCCATCATCGGGGGGACGAGGCGATGAAGGAGAAGATCGCGGCGGAAGACATGAGCGATCTGAAATTCCGCGACAAGGTAGCCGCCGCGGTGCGGTTCCGGATCGAGGCGGTTACGGATAAGGAGGCGGTGCGGCGTGGCACCACGCTATTCGCCCTTCCAATGTACGCGGCGGACGGCGCCAAGCTCATCTGGGGAACTGCGGATGAGATATGGAATGCATTGGGCGACACGTCCGATGATGTGAACTGGTATACAAAACGCGCCACGCTGAGCGGGGTTTATTCATCGACGGTGCTCTACTGGCTGGGGGATGACAGCCCGGACAGCATGGCGACATGGGCGTTTCTGGATCGACGCATCGGGGACGTCATGCAGATCGAAAAGTTCAAGGCGCGGGTCAGGCAAAGCCCGACGCTCAGCCGATTGATGACCGGACCCAACTGGCTGATGAGCCACATCAAGGCCCCCGCGCGCATGCCGAAGATGGATTTTCCCGGCAGTTGGACCGCCCCGCGCGACTGAGGTTCCACCCGACAGGGCGATGAGCGGTGCGACGGCGGCTTTCTGAAGACCGCCGCCAACCTTCGGGAATTTCGACAAACTCGCCTCGGCCGTTGGAAAGGCGATCTCGCAGGTCTCGAGACGGGAAAGCGCGCGCCTTTGGTTTGCCATTCCGGTCTGTGCTGCTACGGATATGGTCAAAAGAGAGGATCCGTTCATGCCCGAGATGATGCGCGCCGTTGAAATCACCCAACCCGGCGGACCTGATGTCTTGCAGATGACTGAACGACCGATGCCAACGCCAGCGCATGGGCAGGTGGTGATCAAGGTCGCCTGGGCTGGCGTAAACCGTCCCGACGCCCTGCAGCGGGCCGGGCTCTACGCCCCCCCGCCAACCGCAAGCGATCTGCCGGGGCTGGAGGCGTCCGGGGAAGTGGTCGCTTTGGGCAGTGGTGTCGCTGGCCTTGCAGTTGGAGACCAGGTGTGCGCCTTGCTGCCGGGCGGGGGGTATGCGGAATATGTGGCAACGCCCGCAGCCCATTGTCTGCCGGTTCCGGATGGTCTGAGCCTGAAGGAGGCAGCCTGTCTGCCAGAGACGTTTTTCACTGTCTGGTCGAATGTCTTTACCCGCGGTGCCTTGAAGGCCGGTGAACGGTTTCTGGTGCATGGTGGGTCTTCGGGTATCGGCACAACCGCGATACAATTGGCCCATGCCTTTGGCGCGCGTGTCTTTGCGACTGCGGGTTCGGAGGTGAAATGCGCTGCCTGTCGTGAGCTCGGTGCCGAGATTGCGATCAACTATCGGGAAGATGATTTCGTCGAAGTGGTCCGCGCGCAGGGAGGGGTCGATC
>JBCCVT010000316.1:0-2953 GCA_039195015.1 Pseudomonadota bacterium | reverse complement strand
GTCTGAGCACGGGCGCGATGGCCATCGCACCCCAGATGCTGACCACGCCCCCCGAGACCAGGAAGGCCATGGCCGCGCCCTGGGACATGCCATTGTCAATCAGCCCGCGCGTCAAGGGAAGTGCCGCGTAGCCGTCGATATAGGCCGGAGCGCCGACAAAAACCGCGGCCGGGATCGCCCACCACTGGTCCTCTCCGACATATGCGGCGAGCGCTCCGGGCGTGAGGGCGGCGTTCAAGGCGTACTCGGCAGCAAATGCCGGGATGAGGCAGATCAGGATCAGCCGCGTGGTTGCCCGGAACTGTGTGCCGAAGGCCCGCCGACGCGTCTCGGACCGCCAAACCCAAGGGTCGAAGGGCAGAACCACGCCACATCGCGCCGCGCTCAGTTGGCGGGCAAGGCCGTTGTCGCGAAGGGCATTCTGGGCCCAAGATGTCCTTGCGAACAGTCCGGTCACCGCGCCACCGAACACGCCCAGTCCAAAGGCGGCGAGCGTTTTGCCGATCGCGAAGCTCGGTCCAAGCGTCGCTGCGGTCGTCGCAAGCATCGCGGGATCGGTGATCGGTGAGGACAGCCAGAACGCCATGATCGGGGCCAATGGCACTCCGGCCGCCAGTAATCCGGCCATCAGCGGCAACACGGTCACGCCGCACACCGGCGTGATCGCCCCGATCAGCGATGCGGCGATGACCGTTCGGAGCGTCCGCCCATCGAATGCGCGGGCCACATGCGCGTCTGCGCCGCTGGCGATGATCCATGCCGCCAGAACGATGCCGGGGATGACGATCGGGGCGACATGGATCAAACCGAACAGGACAAACCGGGCCGCATCTGTGATGTGCTCTGGCCAGGAAATCCCGATGACCACCAACAGTACAAGGCACGCGGCCCACACAAAGATCCGTCTGTTTGCATGCGGGCGAGACAGCGTCTGATCGGACATCGGAAACTCCTTTGAACTTGAAAAATAGAGGTCGGGAAGACATAGGTGAAACGAATAGTTTCAATCGCAGATATTGGAAAATTCGATGGAAAATCTGGAAAGCGACCTGCTGCGAACCTTCGTCGCCGTGGCCGAAGCGGGCAGTGTCACCGATGGTGCGGTCCGCATCTTTCGGTCACAATCCGCCACAAGCCTGCAGATCAAGCGCCTGGAAGCCATTCTGGGACAGCCGGTTTTTGCCCGGCATGGTCGCGGGGTTGTCCTGAGCGATACCGGGCGTCGCCTGCTGCCGATCGCGCAGGAGGTCACGGCACGTCTGGATACCGCGTTGCGCGACCTGTCCCATGATGCGATCAGCGGCAAGATACGGTTGGGCATTCCCGACGATCATGGGCAAAGCAAGCTCGCAGGAATCATCGCCACGTTTGCGCGCCATCACCCGAGGGTCGAACTGGATGTCACCTGCGCGTTGAGCACAGGTTTTCCCGCAGCCCTGGCGCAAGGCAAGCTAGACCTGGCGATCTACGAGGTCGAGACACCGTCCGGTCATGAAGAGGTGTTGTACGAAGATCCGACATGCTGGGTGTCTCTGGCGCATCGGAACTTTCCTCAGGATGAATTCCTGCCGGTGGCCCTGTTTGATCACGCATGTTGGTGGCGCGACGCGGCGATCACCGCGTTGAACGCGCGCGGCAAACCCTATCGCTGCGTCTATTCCAGCCAGAGCGTCTCGGGCGTGATTGCGGCGGTCGAGGCCGGGATCGCGGTGGGCCTGCTGGGTCGCTCGTCCCTTCATTCGGGTCTTTCGGTGGTGAACGAGGCGCTGGGTTTTGAAAGCACTCCGGCGTCAAAACTGGTGATGGCATCGCGCGGAGATGGGGATGCCGGACCACAGGACGCCATGAAAGCCGCGATCCGCGCGGCGTTTCAGGCGCAGGTGTGAAACGGGCATCCATTGATTTCTCTCGCCTCCCACGCGGCACGGATGGTCGGGTGCGGCGCTTGTCCCGCACAACTGGCGTTGTTGGGCGCTTTGGCGCGTCGGTGGGACGGTCCGTGGCCTGGACCGGGGTCTTGAGTGAAATTCAAGGCAGGATATGGTTCAGAGGTCCGGCGTCGATCACGGCTGCAGGCGCGGCGAGGCCCAGAGCCTCCTGCGCCACTGTGGGGGCGGCACCGGACACCAAAGCGATGCACCCGAAAGCACGCGCATGCCCTGGTCCCAAGGGGTGTGTCGCGGCGCGGGGCAACACTGCGACACGGAGGGCAAAGGATGAGCGGTGATTTCAACATGTCGATGCGCAAGTTTCTCAAGCAGGTCGGCGTCACCAGCCAGCAGGCCATCGAGGAGGCGCTGCGCAATGCAGGCGAAACCGGTGGCAAAAGCTATGAGGCGCGGGTGGTCCTGACCGTCGATGGCCTTGATCTGGAGCATGTGGTGACAGGCACGCTCAAGGACGGCGATGGGTGACACTGCGCGCGGCGGGTCTTTCTGATGGAAAGCGGGGTGCTGATCGTTCGAGTGGCGATCTGCGCCCTTGGCGATCCGCCTTGTGCCCGAAAGCGACGGTGCTGAGCCCCGCGCCAAAACGCCGAGCGTGGCGGCGATCCGGGCTTGGGTCTTTTGTATTCTCTTAGCCGTGTTTTGCTGTCCGCGTCTTGCCAGACACGCGATCCTTTTGCAGGTGCACGGAGGTTCAGGCATCCCGGCATTTGGCAAGGCTTCACATGAAGAAGGTCTGAAAGCCCTCTGTTTTAAATTGTTTTTATGGTGGTTGGTAGCGCACGGATGCAAATCAGCAAGGGTGCGATGTGCATGCGACCGGCGAACACCCCCCGCTGGTCGATCACACGCGCGCGTCAGTCGAAATCCGCAAACGCGCCGTATTGCCCGCGCGCGTGTGATCGACCAGCGGGGGGTGTTCGCCGGTCGCATGCACATCGCACCCTTGCTGATTTGCATCCGTGCGCTACCAACCACCATAAAAACAATTTAAAACAGAGGGCTTT
>JBCCVT010000315.1:0-3023 GCA_039195015.1 Pseudomonadota bacterium | reverse complement strand
TGGCCTTGCGCGTGTCGCAATCGGTTGCGCCATTTCGGCTGTTGCATCGCCCACCGCGCGTCCGGATCCAGTGTCAGATCCAGTTCGGCCACAGTGGCTGCCGTGACAAGAGGCAAGGCACCCGCCGACCACAGCCAGGGCGCGGGGTGATCCGGGCTAAGCACAAGGGGGCCGGACGGAAAAGCCGCCAGATCCTGCGCATCGTGCAGGCGGGCGCGTGATGCCAGCGAAATCGTGAGCCCCGGCGTGCCGCGTTGAAGGACAAGGTGACCATTGTCGGTCAACACGCGCCGGCCGGTCTGCTGCAGCACCCAGGCGAATTCGAGGCTTTGAGAGAGAGGGATCAGGTCTGTCATGCGGTCATTAACACATTGGAAACCTACTTTTGCGTTAATGATTGCATGGACAGGTTACAAAAAAGCAGGCACGCGGTGTATGGCGTTACAGCGCCATCACCGCGCATCACGATCTGGGCCACGTTGCTTCTGGCCTGCGCTTTGTCCGTCCCTGTTTTTTTTGTACTAACGGCCTTGGATCACTGGGTTTTCTGACCCTTCGGCGTCGCGCGGATCGTTCGCCGGTAATCCCATGCGAGTTCCCTGTCATCGTTGACGGTTGGTCGGCAATGCGTTCGGAACGGGCTTGAACCATGCCAAAACGCCCGCTCAGGGCGACCTCAGCCGCTCGCTCGGCCATTTAAGATCACGTTTCCACGCGCACACGACTTTTCCGAGCTCCGTCGACAAAGCCCGGCCACCTGATGCACACACCTAGGCCTCGAGTTGCACCAGAGCGTGGCGTTTCTTGCCCGCGCTCAGCTTGATCGGCGAGGTCAAAGCGCCTGCGTCGATCATGAGACCGGTGTCGGTGAGCGGCTGGTCGTCGAGGCGGGCGCCGTTTTCGGCGATCAGACGCTTCGCCTCTTTGCCCGACTTCGCCAGACCCGACCGCACGATTAACTGAACCACAGACATGCCGTCCCCAAGCTCATCCGAGGTCAGCGTGAGCGTCGGCAGATCATCCCCAATGCCGCCTTTCTCAAAGACCTCGCGCGCCGTGGCTTCGGCGGTCGCTGCGGCGTCGGCCCCGTGCAGCATGGTGGTTACCTCGTTTGCAAGGACGATCTTCGCGGCGTTGATCTCGGATCCGGCCAACGCGCCCAGACGATCGCATTCGGCGATCGGCAATTCGGTGTAGAGCTTGAGGAATCTGCCGACATCGGCATCTGTCGTGTTGCGCCAGAACTGCCAGAACTCATAAGGCGACCGCATTTCGGCGTTCAGCCAAACCGCTCCGCCCGCCGTCTTGCCCATCTTCGTGCCGTCGGACGTGGTCAGAAGCGGCGTCGTCATGCCAAAGATCTCCTGATCCAGCACCCGCCGCGTCAGGTCGATCCCGTTCACGATATTGCCCCACTGGTCCGAACCGCCAAACTGCACAAGGCATCCATAGCGCCGGTTCAGCTCGAGAAAATCATAGGCCTGCAGGATCATGTAATTGAATTCCAGGAAAGACAGCGACTGTTCGCGGTCAAGCCGGGATTTCACCGATTCGAAGGACAGCATGCGATTGACGCTAAAGTGCCGGCCAATGTCGCGCAGGAAATCGAGGTAGTTCAGATCGTCCAGCCATTCGGCATTGTTCAGCATCAAGGCGTCCGTGGGTCCCTCGCCGAACGAGATGTAGGCGGAAAACACCTGCTTGATACCAGCGATGTTGGTGTCGATCTGATCGGGTGACAGTAGCGGCCGTTCATCAGCGCGAAACGAAGGATCGCCCACTTTGGTGGTACCGCCACCCATGAGCGTGATCGGCTTGTGACCGGTTTTTTGCAGCCATCGCAGTGTCATGATCTGGATCAGGCTGCCCACATGCAGAGACTGCGCGGTTGCGTCAAAGCCGATATAGCCGGGCACGATGCCCGAGGTCAGCGCATCGTCCAGCCCTTGATAATCGGTGCAATCCGCGAGAAACCCGCGTTGCATCATCACGGCGATGAAATCCGATTTGGGGTGGTAGGTCATGTCTTGCCTCGGCGTTGATTTGCGGGGCACTGTATAGATGGCAATCAGGGCAGGGGGAACCGGTATTCCTCTCTGCCGATCAGGCAAAAACAGACGAGGCAGGGCCATGAGCGGGTCCAACCGGAACCACGGAAGATTGCGTGCCCTGGGCGCGATGAGCGGCACGTCCTTGGACGGCGTAGATGCGGCGGTGATCGATACGGACGGGGTTGACATCTTTGGCTTTGGCGAAAGCCGGTATGAACGTTATTCGCACGATGATCGCGCGGTACTGCGCGCCGCTTTGGGACGATGGTCGGGTCCCGAGGTCGACGCGGCAGCGGGTGTCGTCAATTCGGTCCACGAGCGGCTCTTGTCGGGGATGGATTGCGACGTGGTGGGCTTTCACGGGCAGACGCTTGCACATGCGCCGCGGCGCCAGGGCACCTTGCAGGTCGGCGATGGCGTCGCGTTGGCGCAGGCATTGCGCGTGCCCGTCGTCTGGGATTTCCGCAGCGACGACGTGGCCATGGGCGGCGAAGGTGCACCGCTGGCGCCATTCTTCCACTTCGCCTGCGCGCGTTGGATCGGCGCGACCGAGCCACTCTGTTTCCTCAATCTCGGAGGCGTTGGAAACCTGACCTATGTCGATCCTTCGGCTGATGCGCCAGAAGTACCTGGCGCGCTGCTGGCCTTCGATACTGGACCAGCAAACGCGCCGATCAACGATCTGATGCAGGCGCGGTTGGGGCGAGAGATGGATGAGGGCGGCGCATTGGCCGCCGAGGGTGCGGTTGAAGACGGTGCTTTGGAGCTTTTCCTCGCAGAACCCTATTTCTCAAGAGTGCCGCCTAAGTCTCTGGACAGAAATGACTTTGCCGAGATGATCACGCTCGTGCGCGAGCTGAGCGATGAGGACGCTGCGGCAACGCTCACGGCCATGTCGGCCGCCGGTGTGATGCAGGCGATGGAACATTGCCCGCGCGCGCCATCACGCCTTTTGGTAACCGGTGGCGGACG
>JBCCVT010000314.1:0-3031 GCA_039195015.1 Pseudomonadota bacterium | reverse complement strand
GTTGCCTTGAACATCAGGTGTTCGAGAAAGTGCGCAACCCCCGACCGGCCGATGGGTTCGTCAGCCGATCCGACCCGGTACCAGACCATGTGCTGCACGACCGGCGCGCGATGGTCTTCGACCACGATAACCTGCATGCCGTTGTCGAGTGTAAACTCGCTCACCGCATCTGCCATGCTTTGCGACATGGCGGGCGCAGCTGAGATCAGGGCAACGAATGCGACCAATCTGCCAATCATAACGGACTCCCTTGGCTTTCGAGTAAACCTACGGTTGACCTCGCGCGGTTCAAGCCGATTGGCAAAAAAGTGAGTTAAACCGCCCAGAATCAGCGACCGCTGTTTGGTGGTGCCGTGGGTGTAACCGCACCAGCGCTGCGGTACCGTTGCAATTCGCTGTTCGGATCAATCGCCTGACGCCGATAGACATCGGCATAGCGATCGACGTTGAAAAGTCGAATATTCGTCAATCGACCCCGGCGGCGGCGGAAATCAGCATCTTCCTCGGCTAGGGTCACGCGTATGTCCGGCGGTACTCCGTAACGGCTTGCGGATGTGACAAGCGCCGCATCGGAACTTGGTATCGATCCGGCTGAGGCGACCGCCGCGGGATTGCCGCCCAATGCGGCCACTGCGTCCGCATTGGGGTTCTGATCGGTGAGGTTTGCTCCACCGGGCGTTGGTGGCGGCAGCAAAGTATAGCTTTCAGGCGCGGTAAGCGGCTTTGACGGCAGCACCAGGAACTCATCCGGACCATTGCCGGGCTTGCGAACAGTCTTCAGGCCAGTGTCCGCGCATCCGGCCAAGACCAGAGCAAAACCAAGCAGTATGGCGATGTGCGGCATCCGCATCTGTATCTCCCACCCGAGTTGCCCGAGGATTACACCATCCAAAAGCCGGCGTCACCCAGCGTTTTTAGATCCGTCTCCGCCGCGCCCTTCGAAAAGGAAAAGCCCGATAGCGCCCGCGAAAATGAAGACATCGGCCAAGTTGAAGACGTAAGGGTTGTCGATGCCACAGCACGACATATTGAGAAAATCGAGCACATAGCCATAGCGCACCCGGTCAACAACATTCCCAAGTGCCCCCCCGATCAAGAGCCCCGTGGCCAGGTACATCTGCCAGGGTCGCGCCGTGCGGGTCACCCACCACAGCAAGGCTGTGCAAACCACGACTGAGAGTCCGACAAGCACCCATCGCGCTTCATCCGAGCCCCCGCCGAACAGCCCGAAATTGATGCCGGTGTTCTCTCCATAGCGGAAGGTCACAAAGGGTGGCCAGACGGTGATCTCACGCTGTCGGATCAGTTCCATGGAGAACACGACTGTATGCTTGCTGGCCTGATCCAGCACCAACGCCACCAGGGCTGAAATCCACATCCAGGGCATCTGCTCAGTGCCTGAAGTGGCGCATGCCGGTGAAGACCATGGCCAAACCGGCCTCGTCCGCTGCAGCGATTACATCCGCGTCCCGCATCGAACCGCCCGGCTGGATCACGCAGACAGCTCCGGCGGCGGCAGCCTCCAACAACCCGTCGGGGAACGGAAAGAACGCATCCGATGCGACAGCCGACCCTTGGGTCAGCGGCGCCGACAGTCCGAGCGTCTCGGCCATGCGTTCGGCTTTTTTGGCCGCGATCAGGGCGGAATCGACCCGGCTCATTTGCCCGGCCCCGACCCCGACGGTTGCGCCGTCACGTACATAAACGATCGCGTTCGATTTGACATGTTTCGCAACCTTCCATGCAAACAGCAGATCACGCATCTGGTCATCGGTGGGTGCGATTTTTGTGACAACCTTCAGGTCATCGAGACCAACTTTGCCGACATCCTTGTCCTGCACCAGCATACCCCCGGCGACCTGGCGCACAGCCAGTCCGGGCGCGGCCGGATCGGCAAGCCCTTCAGTTAGCAAAAGGCGCAGGTTCTTTTTTGCAGCGAAAATCTCGATCGCGGCGTCATCCGCGCCGGGGGCGATCACAACTTCGGTGAAGATACCCGCCATCTCGCGGGCAGTCTCTGCATCGAGCTTCTGGTTCACCGCGACAATGCCGCCAAAGGCACTAGTCCGGTCGCAATCGAACGCGGCCGTGTACGCCTCGATCAAGGTCTTACCTTGCGCCACGCCACAGGGGTTCGCATGTTTTATGATCGCGCAGGCTGCCATGTCAGCCGGATCAAACTCGCTCACCAACTCAAATGCCGCATCGGTGTCGTTGATGTTGTTGTAGCTAAGTGCCTTCCCCTGCACCTGCCGCGCTGTGGCAACGCCGGGGCGGCCCGACCCATCAGTGTAGAAGGCGGCAGACTGGTGCGGGTTCTCTCCATAGCGCAAAGGCTGCGCCAGCGTTCCCGCCACGGCGCGCCGACGCGGGGTGGTCTGACCGATTGCACCGGCCATCCATCCCGACACCGCAGCGTCATAAGCCGCCGTCCGGGCGTATGCGGTCTGTGCCAGCGTCTGACGGAAGCCCAACGTGGTCTTGCCGTCATACGCGTCAAGCTCGGCCAGCAGCGCCGCATAATCTTGGGTATCTACTACAACACTCACGAAGGCGTGGTTCTTGGCCGCCGCGCGGATCATCGCGGGTCCCCCGATATCGATATTCTCGACGCAGGTGTCGTAGTCAGCACCCTTGGCCACGGTTTCCTCAAAGGGGTAGAGATTGACCACCAGCAGATCGATCGGCGCGATCCCGTGTTGCTCCATCGCGGCCCCGTGCTCGGGATCGTCGCGCAAGGCCAGAAGCCCCCCGTGGACCATCGGATGCAGCGTTTTCACCCGACCATCCATCATCTCGGGGAAGCCCGTCACGTCGGACACGTCCCGCACGTCAAGCCCAGCATCCCGCAAGGCCGCTGCCGTCCCTCCCGTGCTCAGAAGCTCGACCCCGCGCGCGACAAGCGCCTGCCCCAGTTCCATCAGCCCGGTCTTATCGGAAACGGAAAGAAGGGCACGGCGTAGAGGGGCCAGGTCAGTCATAGATGAGGTCCTTTGCGGGTTCAGTCGTAGAGTTCAACATCGTCGCGGGC
>JBCCVT010000313.1:0-3045 GCA_039195015.1 Pseudomonadota bacterium | reverse complement strand
TTCGAAGCCAGATGATCAAATGCAAGATCAAACTTCAGGATCGCCGAGTTGGCGTATTCGCTTTCAGGATAAACCTCAATCACCGTGCGCAGGGCCTGCAGCGCCTGAAAGGTCAGCCCCTGGTCACGGCCAACCTCGTCGATCTGGTCGTAGTAACTCAGCGCCAGAAGATACTGTGCATAGGCCGCATCCTCATCAGCTGGGTAGAAATCGATGTACCGCTGGGCCGCCGCCCGACTGTTGGGGTAATCACGGTCGAGATGGTAGGAAAAGGCCTGCATAATTAGGGCGCGCTTGGCCCATGTGGAATAAGGGTAAAGCCGTTCAACCTCGGAGAAGTAGAAAGCCGCCTGATCCTCGCGCCCGCGACTGATTTCGAATTCGCCGCGTTCAAAAATCTGTTCGGGCGTGAAGGATTCGAGCGGTATCTGCTGATCGCGGGACACGCCGAGAAAACCGCCTCCGCCACATCCGCTCAGCAGAACCGCCAATGCGGTTGCTCCGATCAGAGTCGCAATGGATTTGCGGCCTGTCATGCTGAACGATCCTCACCCACTGTCTTTGGCGGTTTGGCACCGCCTCGGACCGGGTCTAGCACAGTCTTTTGCGGGGCAAAACGTCTTAAACGCAGGTTTGATGAAAGCGTGTCGTGCGCTTACGCAACACGCGGAACTTCGGCAAGCACCAGTCCCTGACCCGGTAGGCGCGCGGCCATTTCAGCTGTGCAGGTGACGATGCGGTAGGCATCGGGCTGCTGGAAGAGCGCGCGCAGCAAAGTATTCGTCATCGCATGACCCGCACGATCGCCGATGTAATGACCAAGGATCGGCACACCGGCCAGAGCCAGATCGCCAAGCGCGTCGAGCATTTTGTGGCGGACCGCCTCGTCCTCATGACGCAGACCACCTGGGCTCAGCACCGTGTCGCCTTGCACCACGACAGCGTTCTCAAGTGTGCCTCCAAGAGCCAGGCCATTTGCGCGCATGGCTTCCACATCCTCACGCCGACAGAAGGTGCGGCTGTCGCAAAGCTCGCGCGCGAACGCACCGTTGCGCATGTCGAGCATCTTGGACTGGCGCCCGATTGCGCGGTCCTCAAAATCAATGTGAAACTCGATGGTCAGCCGATCGCTGGGACGCAACGTGGCGTGCGCGCCGTCCTTTTCCACCGAAACGGTCTTGAGAACCTGCAGGGCGTGGATCGGGGCCGATTGCCGCCGCACGCCACGCTCCATTATCCCGCGCACAAACGGCGCAGACGAGCCATCAAGGATCGGAACTTCGGGCCCGTCAACTTCGATCATCGCGTTGTGCACACCGCAGCCCGCAAGGGCCGCCATAACGTGTTCAACGGTCGAGATCGCAACTCCGGCAGCGTTCACGAGGCGCGTACAAAGCGGCGTCCGCTCTACCGTATCCCAAAGCGCAGGAACCATCGCGTCGCCGAGAGCAATATCCGTTCGCCGAAACCAGATCCCGTGTTCCGCCGATGCCGGGCGCAGAACCATCCGAGCCGGACGGCCCGAATGCAGGCCGACGCCTTCGAAAACAACCGGGGATTTCAGCGTATGTTGCACGTGGATCTCGTAACGGTTTCGTAACCCTGCGTGGTCACATCTCCGGAGTTAATGGGCTGGAGACCAAGGCACAATTCAATCTTTGTAACCGTCTGAAACATCCCCGAATCGGGTTGGCAGAATACCGCTAAGAGCATTTTAAATATCTGTTTTAAAACAGAAAAAGGCCGCCGTTCGGCGGCCCGTTCAGTCTCAGATGTGACCCCCGTCAGTTCGCCTGACGTCGCAGGAATGCGGGGATTTCTATACGTTCCTGTTCCGGCTGCGCCGCGCGTTGCGGCGCTGCCCCGACGGAAGGCTGGCTGCTGCGGACCGGTTGAGGCTGCGGCTGATGCGGAGCCGGGACGGGTTCGCTTGCCGGTGTATCCGCCGCTTGTCCCGTCATCCGATTGATCAGTGAATTGATCCCAAAGCCGCGTTTTTCTCCGCCGGAAACGGCTCGTGGATCCGGCTGCGCGTGCGGGGCCGCCTGGTCGGTTTGGTGCTGCGCCGATGTCTTGTTCACGGCAACCCGCAAACGCTCCATTGTCTCGGGCGAGGGTGTACCCGGCGCCGGGGCACGGGGAGCCACGAAGGTCTCAGGTGCAGCCTCGAAGTTGTCCGCGCGCGGCTCGAACGCCGGGACCTCGGGCCGGTAGGCTGGCGGAGGAAGACCATCGTCGTCTTCCGCGCGCTCGGTTTCAAACAGTTCCTCAGTCGTATCCGACGCAACGGTTTGCTCTGCGCTCGGGACGCCATCAAAGAGACCCGGTTCTTCCGCAGCGGCGGCCACAGAAACCGCAGCAGGTTCTTCCAGTGCGGCGGATTCATCGGCTGGCGCGTCTGCTGCGCTCGGGGGCGCCAACGGCGCTGACATCGATCGGCGCGGAACCGGCACATCCGATTGCACATCGGTCGCGTCGATGCCGGTGGCCACAACGCTCACCCGCATCGTACCCTGCATGTCCGTGTCAAGCGTCGAGCCCACGATGATGTTCGCATCGGGGTCGACCTCTTCGCGGATCCGGTTTGCAGCCTCGTCGAGCTCAAAGAGCGTCAGGTCATGCGCACCCGTTATGTTGATCAGAACACCCTTGGCGCCACGCAACGAAATCTCATCGAGAAGCGGGTTTGCGATCGCTTTCTCGGCGGCCTGGATCGCGCGGTCTTCGCCTTCTGCCTCGCCGGTGCCCATCATCGCTTTGCCCATTTCGTCCATAACGGCGCGAACGTCGGCAAAGTCGAGGTTGATCAGGCCTGGCCGAACCATCAGATCGGTCACCCCTTTGACGCCCTGGTAGAGCACATCGTCGGCCATCGAGAAGGCTTCGGTAAAGGTCGTCTTTTCGTTGGCGAGGCGGAATAGATTCTGGTTCGGGATGATGATCAGTGTATCGACCACCTTTTGGAGGCTGTCGACACCGTCTTCGGCCTGACGCATCCGCTTGGCACCTTCGAACTGGAAGGGCTTGGTCACCACGCCGACAGTG
>JBCCVT010000312.1:0-3047 GCA_039195015.1 Pseudomonadota bacterium | reverse complement strand
GCGGTTCCAAAGCTTTCCTTGTGTCGTTCGCCCGGCTCGCCGACCTTGACGCCCAGGTCCACGATCCCGGGTGCAAGGCATTTTCCATCCGCATGGATCAGCCGTTTCGCGGTTTGGCCCTCGGCAGCGCCGGCGCCGTGGGCCACGATGCGTCCATCGGCAACCGCCAGCCAGCCGCGGCGCTCGTCCGGCTCTTCAGGATCGATGAGCCGAGCGTCGGTGATCAGGAGGTCGTTCATATGCGCGCTTTCTCGATGGCCGCCACGGTTGCGGCCGGGTCGGCCTGGTATTTGATCAGATGCTTGTTGCCCTGGTCCGTGATCACCTGGACATAGCTGCCGATCCGGCGCACCTGCGCGATCTGCGCAAGGGGCACGCGGTTGCCGGCGCCAGCGAGCACGCCGTCCTTGATCTCCCAGCAGACTGCAAGCTCTTCCGAGGCGAGGTACCAGCCGCGGACTGCAATCGCCAGCAGACCTGCGGGCGCGCCGGTCCAGACATGGGGGTTGTCGATCAGCCGCAGCACGACGACGCCAGCCACCATCGCTGCAATCGCCATCCAGACATGGCTGCGCATGTATGCGTTTTGATCCGGGCGGAATTCGGCGACGGCGGAGGTCATCCAAACACCAGCCAGGCAACAAGAAGGGTGATCAGCCCGATCACGACTGCAAAAACGGTGGCTCCAGTCCGCTGCGCCTGAGCGCGGATTTCGCGCGGAGATGGTCCGGCACCTGAGAAGGGTGCGGCGCTTTCGCTTTCCATGGGAACGCTGCTCCAATCCGTGCGTGGTTGGCCATATGTCCCGACCAGCGTGACCGTCGCATTGGGGACAATCGATGCGGGTTGAGACCGAAATGCAGCGGACAAAACCAACAACACATATCCTTCCAACGCGTCGAGGCGTGTCTTGTCGGGCGCAAGCTGGGCCATTGGAACGCCATGCCCATCCGCAAGGTATCCGGTCAACCCCACCCCTTCGAGATCTTTGACTGGAAAAAGTTCGATCTCACCGGTGTCGAGGCCGTTGCATCCCAGAAGCGATTGCGCCGCTTCCGCCGTTGGACGAGATACCGCGGAGATCTCATCTTGCGCCCACGCATCGATCAAAGGCTGCACCTCTTCGGGCGGCATGTTGACCGCGAACACGCGGACACGTCCGTGTTCGCGCTCGGGAACGTCCAGATCTTCGCTCATGCGGCGGTCTCGCGCCCGGCACGCAGGGATCTCGCCAGCAAATCCATCGCCGCCATCCGAACCGCAACACCCATTTCGACCTGCTCCTGAATGACCGATCGGTTGATGTCATCCGCCAGTGTTCCGTCGATTTCGACCCCACGATTCATCGGACCGGGATGCATCACAATGGCGTCGGGCTTGGCGAGGGCGAGCTTGTCGGCGTCGAGCCCATACCGGTGGTAGTATTCCCGCTCGGATGGGATAAAGCCGCCGTCCATCCGTTCCTTTTGCAGCCTGAGCATCATGACGACGTCAACGTCGCGCAACCCTTCGGTCATGTCCTCATAGACCTCAACGCCGAATTTGGCGATGCCCGAAGGCATCAATGTCGGCGGTCCGATCAGGCGAATGCGGTTTTCCATCTTGCCGAGCAGCAGGATGTTGCTGCGTGCGACACGGCTGTGAGCAATGTCACCGCAGATCGCAATGTTCAACCGGTGCACCCGTCCTTTCGCACGACGTATCGTCAGCGCATCAAGCAGCGCTTGCGTCGGGTGTTCGTGTCGCCCGTCTCCGGCGTTCAAAACCGCGCAGTTCACTTTTTGCGCCAAGAGGTCCACGGCTCCGGATTGCGGGTGGCGCACGATCAGCAGATCGGGGTGCATCGCATTAAGCGTCATCGCCGTGTCGATCAGCGTTTCGCCTTTTTTGATCGAACTGGCCGACATGGCCATGTTCATCACATCCGCGCCCAGTCTTTTGCCGGCGATTTCAAAACTGGCCTGGGTGCGGGTTGAGTTCTCGAAGAACATGTTGATCTGCGTGAGCCCGGCCAACACGTCGGAGTGTTTGGTCGCGCGCCGGTTCAGCCCGACATAGTCGTCGGCAAGATCCAGTAATGTTACGATTTCGTCCGGTCGAAGCGTTTCGATCCCCAGAAGGTGGCGCTGGTCGAAAGGCATGGCCCGCTCCGTCCGTGTGGTTTCCCGCGCTTATAGGCGGCGTTCCGGGGGCGGACAAGACCGCCGGAGCGCTTGGGTCGCGACCGGCGGTTCGACGTGAGATCGAGGCGTCGGCGAGCGGGCAGTCACCGTCCCTGATCCGCCAGGTGCTAACTGGTTTCCTATCCCTTGCGCGCGCATTACCGTAAAACGCGATGGAATCAGCGACCGATCATCACCACATGCGCGCGCTGCTGGAATGGCAGATCGAACTTGGTGCAACCGACTGCATTGCGGATGCGCCGGTGGATCGCTACGCGTTGCAGGCAGCGGCTCCGAAAAAGCGTCCGGCACATGCCGCAACCGAGGACGCGCCGCTAGAAAGCATTGATCCGGTTCAGATCGCACGTGCCGCCGCGGCGGCTGCGACCGATCTGGAAGGCCTGCGTGGAACGCTGTCGCAATTTGAGCATTGCGACCTGAAAAAAGGTGCCCGTTCGCTCGTTTTTGCCGATGGTGTTCCCCAGTCGCGCGTGATGGTGATCGGGGAAGCACCCGGTCGCGATGAGGACCGCGAAGGCCGTCCCTTCGTGGGCCGTGCCGGCCAGCTTCTGGACCGTATGTTTGACGCGATCGGATTGCGGCGCGAGACGTCGCTTTACATCACCAACATTCTGCCCTGGCGTCCGCCGCAAAACCGCGATCCGTCGCCCGAAGAAATCGCCATGATGATGCCATTCGTTGAACGCCACGTGGCGTTGGCCGCGCCCGAGGTGATCGTCCTCATGGGCAATATCAGCTGTCAGGCCGTGCTCGGCCGTCGCGGTATCACACGCATGCGCGGCACGTGGATGGAGGCGCTCAAGCGACCTGCGTTGCCGATGTTTCACCCCGCCTATTTGTTGCGAAACCCGTCGGCCAAGCGCG
>JBCCVT010000311.1:0-3065 GCA_039195015.1 Pseudomonadota bacterium | reverse complement strand
CGGCATGCAGGTTATCGTGGTCGAAGACCATCGCGCGCCGGTCGTGCAGCACATGGTCTGGTACCGGGTCGGATCGGCTGACGAACCCATCGGCCGGTCGGGGGTTGCGCACTTTCTCGAACACCTGATGTTCAAGGCAACCGACAATGTCGCTTCGGGCGAATTCCAGGCGACGGTGGCGGCCAATGGCGGGCGAGACAACGCTTTTACCAGCTACGACTACACCGCGTATTTTCAGCGCGTTGCCGCGGATCGTCTTCCTTTGATGATGGAATATGAAGCCGATCGCATGGTCAATCTGCGCCTGACCGAGACCGACATCGTGACCGAGCGCAACGTGATCCTTGAAGAGCGAAACCAGCGGGTCGAAAACGACCCCCGAGCGCTTTTTCGCGAGCAAAAGAACGCGGTTCAGTACCTCAATCATCGGTATGGCGTGCCGATCATTGGATGGATGCACGAGATGGAGGAGCTCGACATGGATGACGTGTTGTCGTTCTATGACACCTTCTATTCTCCCAATAACGCCATCCTGATCGTCTCGGGCGATGTCGAACCGGATGCGGTGCTGTCGCTGGCCAAAAAGTATTACGGCGTGATCCCAGCGAACCCGGACCTGCCCGAGCGCTTCCGACCGCAGGAACCGCCGCAGACAGCGGAACGGCGTTTGACCTATGCCGATCCTCGTGTGGCGCAGCCATACGTGGCGCGCGCTTATCTTGCGCCGGAACGTGACAGTGGCGCGCAGGAAAAGGCGGCGGCCCTGGCGTTGTTGGCGGATGTCTTGGGCGGAGGCACGACCTCCTTCCTGGCCGACAAACTGCAATTCGAACAGAAGATTGCGACCTATGTGGGTGCCTTTTACCGGGGCACGTCGCTTGATGATACGACCTTTGACATCATTGTCGTTCCGGTCGATGGCGTGAGCCTCGAGGAGGCCGAGGCCGCCATGGATCAGGCCTTGCGCGATTTCATGGACACCGGTGTCGACCCCGAGCAGCTGGAGCGTATCAAGATGCAAGTGCGTGCGTCGCAGATCTATGCGCTCGACAACGTGGACGGCATTGCCAATCGCTTTGGCCGTGCGCTGACATCCGGCCTTGCCGTCGAGGATGTTCAGACCTGGCCGGACGTTTTACTGGCGGTGACCGAAGACGACATCATCGAAGCCGCACGATCGGTGATTGTCGCGGAAACGTCCGTCACCGGCTGGTTGACACGCGATGAGGAGGTCTCGCAATGATCCGCATTCTGAGCCTGTGCCTGTCCGTTTTGTTGGCAACACCGCTTTGGGCGGCTGTTGAGGTCAAGGAGTTCACCTCACCTGCGGGGATCAAGGCCTGGTTGGTTGAAGACCATGCCTTGCCTTTTGCCGTGATCGACATCCGGTTCCGCGGGGGTACGTCGCTTGATCAGCCCGAAACGCGCGGCGCCGTCTATCTGATGATGGGCCTTCTGGAGGAAGGTGCCGCAGACAACGACGCCCGTGCATTTTCGCGCGAACTCGAAGCGCTCGCCGCAAGTATGGAATTCGACGCCGATGACGACAGCGTGTCGATCTCGGTCCGGTTTCTCACCGAGAACCGGGATCAGGTGCTTGAGTTGCTCAGATCGGTGATCCACGAGCCACGGTTCGACCAGGACGCAGTGGATCGCGTGCGCGGACAGGTCCTGTCTGGGTTGCGCAATGATGCCAAGGATCCCAACGACATTGCCGGGCAGAGGATGAGCGCCATGATCTTTGGCGATCACCCCTACGCCACCGAAGGGAAGGGCACGCTGGAAACGGTGGCCGCTCTGACGCGCGACGATATTGTCGCGGCGCATCGCGGTGTGTTTGCCCGTGATCGGCTCTATGTCAGTGCGGTTGGCGACATCACCGAAGACGATCTGGGTGTCATACTGGATCAGGTTCTCGCCGATCTGCCCGAGACAGGGGCGCCGATCCCAGGCCCGGTCACGCCCGAGTTTGTTGGCGGCGTGCATGTGGTCGACTTCGAGACGCCGCAATCCGTCGCTCTCTTCGCGCAGCCGGGGATGGCGCGCGATGATCCGGATTTCTTCGCGGCGTTCGTGATGAACAGGATCATGGGCGGTGGCGGTTTCGAAAGCCGCCTCATGAGCGAGGTGAGGGAAAAGCGTGGTCTGACATACGGTGTCTATTCCTATCTCTTTCCCAAGGATCTGGCTGCGGTCTACCTGGGCTCGGTGGCCTCGGCCAATGATCGCGTCGCCCAGGCGGTTGAGGTGATACGTGACGAATGGGCACGTGCGGCCAAGGACGGGTTTTCGGCCGAAGAGGTTGATGCCGCCAAGACCTTTCTGACGGGAGCCTATCCGCTGCGGTTCGATGGCAACTCTCGGATCGCGGGCATTATGGTGGCCATGCAGATGCAAGGCCTGCCTATCGATTATATCGCGACCCGGAACGATCAGGTGAATGCGGTGACGGTTGATGACGTGAATCGCGTCGCCGCCCGGCTGCTGGATCCGGATCTTTTGCAATTCATTGTTGTCGGGCAGCCTGAAGGTCTTGATGCGGCGTCCAACTGACGCAACGGGGTTCGTCGACGATCATTTGACGCGCCGTTGGGGCGGCAAGGCGCTTGCGGCTTGATTGCCATTGTGCGCGCCTTTCGAAAAGACACTCCCGCGGCGCAAGGGTCACGCCTGTGTCGCAGGAAAGTGTGTTAGATCATTCCCCATATGGTACCCAGATCGTTTTGACCTCGGTCGCTTCGGCGAGAAATGTGCGCGCATCGGCAACTGACCAATCCCGTGCACGGCCGTTATTCACCCAGGTGCGCTTGAGATTGCCCGCGCTTGCGCGTTCGATCTCGGCCGACAGATCGGTGGACGAAAAGCTCCACACCGCATCAACGTTCAGGTGCGTGGCCAGCGGCCCGGCGAGTTGCGCGTGGGCGCCGGTCAAGATGTTCACGACCCCGCCCGGCACATCTGAAGTGTCGAGGATCTGGTAGAAATCCGTCGCACTGAGCGGTGCGGCTTCACTGGCAACGAGCACTGCGCGGTTCCCCATCGCAATGATCGGCGCCATGACGGAT
>JBCCVT010000310.1:0-3104 GCA_039195015.1 Pseudomonadota bacterium | reverse complement strand
GCCCAGCAACGCGCCGAACAGGAACGGATGGCCTCTGCGATGGCGACTGCGGGCGCACCGCAGGGCGACCAGGCCGGCGGCACCGCGACCGCAACGAAACCGGCGGTTGGCTTTGTCGAGGGTGATCCGTCTTCGTGGGGCAATCCGGGCCGGAACGAACCATGCCCTTGCGGAAGTGGGAAGAAGTTCAAACACTGCCACGGACGCCTGGCCTAGCGTCACGCCCAGATATTGCCCGATTCACTCCCGTGCGCGGCCATAAAGCAGCCGCGTTCCTTTGCGATTTCTTAGCAAACAAAGGAAGTCGCAAGGAGTGTGGGATGTCAAAATACCGTCTCTGGGCCATGGCCGGTTCGACCCTGTGTTGTGCGATTGGGATCGGTGTCTTCATGGAGACGGTCTCGGCCCGTCCATCCGATCCAATACATAGTCCCGCGAAATCGGCGAGCGTGGCCTTGAAAGCGCCGGTGGCGGTCAAAGGCGGCCCTGTGGAACTGCCACTTCAGGACATCACACTGACATCCGCGCTGCCCGAAGCCGAACCGACGGTCGAACCTGCGAAACCGCGCGAGACCGTGCATCTGGCCGCGGCAACCACCCATGCGGTGCCGCGAACGCCGCGTGACCCGGACATGCCGCGCCTTGGCTGCGCCGTGAAAACGGACGCCCGCGCGGTCGCAGACGCCCATGTGCTCCTGTCGATCAATGCGCCTTGTTCGGTGAATGAACGGGTGACGATCCATCATCAGGGTATGATGTTCACCGAAGTGACCGATGCGTCTGGTTCGGTGTTGGTGCGTGTTCCGGCCTTGCAGTCCAACGCGGTGTTCGTGGTCTCTTTCGCGAATGGCGGCGGCACGGTGGCGCGCACGAATGTCCCCGACTTGCATGCCTATGACCGCGTCGTCCTGCAATGGGCTGACCGCACCGGGTTCGAACTCCACGCCCGTGAATTTGGCGCGGGCTATGGCGAGGACGGTCATGTCTGGAACGGGTCCAAACCCTCATCAGGCACCGGCCATATGGCCCGATTGGGCCGCGTGTCAACGCTCGTCCCGCAACTGGCCGAGGTCTACACTTTCCCGCGTGCTGCGGCTTCGGTCGATGGTACGATCGCCCTGAGCGTCGAAACCGAAGTCACCACCAACAACTGCGCCCGGGACATCGAAGCGCAGGTTTTGCAGATCGGACCACGCGAAACGTTGCGCACGCGCGACATCGTGCTGACGATGCCTGACTGTAGCGCGGTTGGCGACTTTCTGGTGTTGAATAATGTTCTGGATGACTTGAAGATCGCGTCGAACTGATCGACGCGAACGGGAGTGTTGAATGTTCGACCGGTGTGCGGCGGTTCTCGCCGCACTTTTTCATTTCCTGACGGCGTCGCATGGCGCGGCGCAGGACGTGACGCTTACCTCGCCGGATGGCGCTGTGGAAATCTCAGGAACGCTGCTGGGATTTGACGGCGAATTCTATCGTATCGACACCCGGTTCGGTGAGCTCACGGTTGATGGGTCGGGCGTTCGGTGCGATGGGCCGGCCTGCCCGAACCTGAAAGATTTCGTGGCTGAGGTCTATTTTTCGGGCGCATCTGCGATGTCCGAGGTGCTGTTGCCCGCCCTGATCGAAGGTTTTGCCGTGCGCAACGGGTACCTAGCCACCCGCGAAGATCAGGATGCCACCCATTTCACCTATGCTTTGGCCGAGACTGCCACGGGGCGATTGCTCGCCCGGTTTTTTGTTCGTGTCGGTACGACGGATGAAGGGTTCGCTGACCTCCTGGCGAATGAGGCGGATGTGGCCCTGTCTTTGCGCGAAATACGACCGGCCGAAAGCGAACGCGCCCGCGAGGCTGGGTTGGGCGACCTGACAGATGCGCGGCGCAGCCGTGTTGTGGCGCTTGACGCCATCGTGCCGATCGTTGCGCCAGGCAATCCCGTCACCGAGATTTCTCCAACGGATCTCGCCCGGGCCTTTGCGGGCGAGATCACCAATTGGAAAGTTCTCGGCGGTCCCGATGCGCCGATCTTTCTGCATTTGCCCGTTGCGGGATCGGGCCTTGCGCAAGCGGTCGAGGATCGTCTCATGGCCCCCGTGGAACGCGGCTTCGCGCCCGACATCACGCGACACCGCCGCAGCAGCCATCTGTCCGTATCGGTGGCGCGTGATCCCTTTGCGCTTGGCGTGGCAAGCTACGCCGAAGTGTCGCCGGCGCGCGCGCTTACGTTGACCGGCTCGTGCGGTTTCTTTCTGCGGGCGACACGACAGACAATCAAGACCGAGGATTACCCTCTCAATTCCCCGATGTTCTTCTACCTGCCGGCGCGACGGCTGCCAAAACTTGCGCGCGACTTTCTGGCATTTGCACGCGGCCCATCTGCACAAATCGTGATCCGGCGTGCCGGATTTGTGGATCAAACCCCCGAGACAATCGCGATTGGCGAACAAGGCGATCGCCTGACCAATGCGGTCCTCGCCGCCGGGTCCGAGATCGTGTTGCCCGATCTGAAAGAGATGATGGATCGCCTCTTTGGCATGGAACGTCTGACCGTCTCGTTCCGGTTCGAAGCGGGCTCGTCCCGGTTGGATGCGCAGTCCCGTTCGAATATCTCCCTGCTCGCCAAAGCGCTTGAAGCGGGGTCATATGATGCGCGCGAATTGCTTTTTGTGGGCTTCAGCGATGGCGAAGGGGCCGCTGTCTTGAACCGGGGGATCGCAATGGATCGTGCCAAAGCGGTACGCGATGCAGTGGTCGATCACGCTGAAACCGCAATTCCGGGCCGCACCAGCTTTGACGTCTCTGCCTTTGGCGAAGCCATGCCGATGGCCTGCGACGACAGCGCCTGGGGCCGCCAGGTCAACCGCCGGGTTGAGGTTTGGGTACGCTGAACGTCGGCAATGGTTCCGCCAATACGTCCGGGGACCAGCGAGAAGAGACCGAAGGAATCGACGAGCACTGCTCCAACCCCGCGTTCAAAGATACCCTGAACCGCGAAAGCTCAGCTCGGTCGATTTGCCGATGATCAGGTGATCGTGCAACGTCAGTCCAAGCGCATCGCACGCGGCCTGCACCTGGCTGGTCATGTCGATATCCGATTGTGAGG
>JBCCVT010000309.1:0-3118 GCA_039195015.1 Pseudomonadota bacterium | reverse complement strand
TTCACCGACCAAAGCCATCTCAACCGGCATTTCAAACGCCGCTTCGGGCTGGCGCCGGGCGCCTATGCGCGCCAGGTGCGAGGTTAGGATCGTCCAAGACTGCCCCGCATCGGCGAACATATCCTTACCGGACATACGGCCAGGAGATCCGACAAGGCGCGCAGCCTCTCCAAGGAAACGGTGGGGTTTGGCCAGCGATCTGCGACGAAGCTCTTGCCGTGGAGGCCCGAACAAGGGGGCGAAAATGACGATCTGCTATTTCAATGGAAACTACGTCCCCAGGTCCGAGGCCCGGATTGGGGTCGATTCCGGGTTGGCTGGGCGCGGCCTTGGGGTTTTCGAAGGCATCCGCGCCTATTGGAACGAAAGTGATAGGCAACTCCATGTGTTCCGGCTGCGCGAGCACATGGAGCGGTTACAGCGCTCGGCCAAAATCCTGTTCATTGATCTGCCCGCAGATGTGGACCAGCTTTGCGAAATCACGGTCGAGCTTTTGCGCCGCAACGGTTTTCAGACCGATGTTCATCTTCGCCCGCTGGCCTATAAAGCATCCGAGGAGATCACGTCGAAGATCCTGGTGCTTGACGCGCAAGAGGACGGGTTTGCGATCAGCGCAACACCTCTGGGGCGCTATTTGTCGAGCGAACACGGCGTGCGCTGCATGGTGTCGTCCTGGCGGCGAACGAGCGACACGGCGATCCCGGCCCGGGCCAAGATCACCGGCAATTATGTCAACTCCGCCCTGGCCAAGACCGAGGCGGTGATGAACGGTTTCGACGAGGCAATTTTTCTGACCGAAGCCGGCATGGTGGCCGAGTGTTCCGCGCAGAACCTGTTCTTGCTGCAAAGCGACATCTTGATCACGCCATCAACAAGCGCGCCCATTCTCGAGGGCATCACGCGGGGCACCATCATCACCCTGGCCCAAGACCAATTGGGGATCGATGTGCATGTGCGCGATGTCGCGCGCAGCGCACTTTACGATGCGACCGAGATTTTCCTTACCGGCAGCGGTTCTGAGGTGAAGCCGATTGTATCCATCGACCACCGACCCATTGGACAAGGCGCGCCGGGACCAATCACAAAAAGACTTGCCGAGCTTTACGAGATGGTCGCAAGGGATGGCACAACGGACTATGCAGCGTGGCGGACGCATGTGCCGTCCATTCCGACCGAACCACTCCATTCCTCGCCGACGTGAGCGCGGCCGCCCCCCGCGCACGGATCGCACTCTCGCTTTCAGCCGTGTATCTTCTCGGCGGCTCGAATTACGCCGCCATCGCATTTGCATTGGACGGGTTCGAGCCGTTCACGATGCTTGCATTGCGCTTTCTGACGGCCGGTGCGGTCCTCGGGATCCTGACCACGCTTTGGGTGGAAACGGGCGGACGCACGCGACGCATATACGCAGATGTGGTTCTCGGGCTGTTGCTGCTGGGAGGCACATTCGGAGGCATCGCGCTCGCTCAAACGCGCATCGATAGCGGTTTGGTGGCCGTTGTGCTCGCCACAGCGCCAGTCTGGGCAACCGCCGTCGGTTTTCCGTTTGGCGAACGGCCCGTCTGGCGCGAGTGGCTTGGCTTTGTTCTCTGCCTGTCCGGGATAACCGCGCTTTTGGGGATAGGCGCGGAAACCCCCGATCCCGTCGGTCTCGCCTTTGCGCTACTGGCCGCATTGAGCCTCGCCGCCGGATCAGCCATGACGCGGCGCCTGCCCCCTGCCCCGCCGATCGGGGCGGCTGCCATTCAGATGATTTCGGCCGGACTTGCCTTTGTCGCTGCGGCCATTTGGGCCGGCGAAGCCTTTCCGGTGCCAGTACCTGTCGGTCCCACCGTGGCGATTGCCCATCAGAGCCTGCTCTGCTCGGTGGTGGCCTTTACCGCGTTCGTGTTTTTGCTGGGGGCGACGCGCAGTTCTGTCGCCACCAGCTTCGTCTACGTGAACCCGATGATCGCTCTGGCCCTCGGCGCGTTTCTATTGGGCGAAAGCGTTGCTCCCGTCGCATTCATCGCAATCGGCTGCACTCTGATCGGTGTCCTGTTGATCGTCTCGACGGCGGATACCGAAAAGCGCCCCTAGCACCGGTCGGCCTTCCGGGATGCGTTTCGCGCCTTTGGCCAGGGTGATAGGCGCCACCGCGACCCTCAGACGGAATAGCCTCCCCCTGCCACATCCTCAAACGGGATCATTGCGTCATCTTGCCATACGGCCAAAGCTCCCAGCCGGTCACGCCGGTGCGGTTCGGACCAATCCAAGTCCGGCAGTTCCGGCACGATCCCGTGCGGATTGGTGTCGGTGTCGTTCAGGAAGTAACCTTTCAGGTTGGCCTCGAAATCAAACGTCTGCGCGATGCCGGGCCAGGCATAGACATCGCGTGCATACGCCCAAAGTGCCCGGTAATCGACCAAACGACGCCGAGTGCATCGAAAGAGCGGACCATAAACGGAATCGAACCTGACGAGCGAGGCAAAGAGAAACAGATCCGCCTCGGTGATCTGCTGACCAAAGAGGCATCGACGCTCCTCCAGATGTGCCTCCAGCCAATCAAGCGTTGCAAAAACGTCCTCCACCGCCTCCAGATACGCGCCCTGGGCGGTGGCGAACCCGGCGCGGTAAACGGCGTTGGCAAGACCCTCATAGATGCGCGCGTTCAGCGCATCGATCTCCCGGGCCAGGAAATCTGGCGCGAGCCGCCAGCGGTTGCCAACCTGATCGAGCGCCCGCGCGATGATCGCGGATGAATTGGTCAGGATCGAGCGTGAACCCGCATCCCAAAGCAGCGGCACCGTCGCGCGTCCGGTAAAGGCCGGATCGGTCGCACTGTAAAGCTGATGGACATGCCGGATGGGTTTCGGTCCGGGCTCAGGTCCCGGAAAACCGGACAGCGCGTAACCTTCCACTCTGGGGCCACCAGCCCAAACGACGGTTACATCTTCGCACCGCTTCAGCCCGCGCAGCAGGGTTGTGCGATGGGACCAGGGGCATCTCCGGGACACGACGAGAACGGTCCGGGCTTGGCCTTGCAAACGCTCCGCGACCTCCGCGACCGGCAGAATGGCAAGCTCGGACGCCTCGCGTCTAAACGCGCCATCCTGCATGAAACGATCAATGTCCCCGC
>JBCCVT010000308.1:0-3118 GCA_039195015.1 Pseudomonadota bacterium | reverse complement strand
TCATGGCCGAACGCGGCATACATGCCGTAATCCTCCCACCAGACCAGTGACCCGGTCGTCCGGGCGCGGTGGTAAAACGGGTAGGGATCCTGAACAAAGGCCGGGTCCTTGGGGGATTGATGCAGGCTGATCATAGCGCCCGTCATGCCGCCACGTGACGCTATGGTCAATCGGTGCAGGCCTTTGTAATCATGCGCCATGCGCTTGTGGCAATTGAAACGCAGATGGATTGTGCTGGCTTTCATCCTGCTTGCAGGGCTTGTATCTGCGCTTGTCTGGCGGGCTGAGTACCGGCAGGCGCTTGATCAGTTGTCGGACCGTGCGCGGGGAGATCTGGCCCTCGCCAGCGACCGCCTGACCGCACAGTTGCAGCGGTATCAGGAGCTTGCAGTGCTGATGGCCGACCATCCGATCCTCGAGCTTTTGACCCGCGACGCGCCGGGAGCTGCGCAAGCAGCCGAAGCCCTGTTTCTGGTCGTTGCCGACAAGACAGCGGCTTTGGAGGTTCTCTACGCCGATAAGTCCGGGCGCGTTTTGGCGGCGGCCTCGGGTACCGGTGCGTCGGGGCTGGCGCAGACATCCTACTTTAAACGCGCCCTGCAAGGTGCGCTCGGCAGTGGCCACGGAGCGAACCGGCCGCTGGACCGGCGAGCGTTCTATTATGCCGCACCCGATTTCGGGCCCGATGGCAAAGTGCGCGGTGCTTTGATCGTGGCGGCGGATATCGACAATGTGGAATGGGACTGGCGCGGGAGCACGCCAGCCGTGCTCTTTGTCGACCGATGGGGTCAGGTCTTTATTTCGAACCGGTCTGAACTCTTGTTCTGGCGCCGTCCCTCGAACAGCCCGGGGCTGACGCCCGAAGACGGTCCGATGCCACCCTTTAGCGCCGCGATGGTGGGCGGACACGAAATCTGGCGGATGGGCTGGGGCCCGTATCTGCCGGATCGGGCGCTCCACCTGACGCAGGCGCTGCCGGTCATCGGGATGACCGGGGAAGTGCTGGTGGACGTTGCCGGCGCACGCCGTCTGGCGGGGCTGCAGGCCGGTGCCGTCGCCGCACTTTGGCTGGCCTTCGGCGCGATTCTCTTCCTGGTCACCGAACGTCGTCGCGCCCTTGCGGCGGCAAATGCGGTGCTGGAAAGCCGCGTCGCGCATCGCACGCGTGCCTTGGAGACCACAAACGCGCAGCTCAGACGCGAGATCGCCGAACGCGAAGAGGCGGAGGCCGCGCTGACCCGGGCGCAGGCCGATCTGGTGCAGGCGGGCAAGCTGTCCGCGCTTGGCCAGATGAGTGCGGGCATCAGCCACGAACTGAACCAGCCGCTCATGGCGATCCAGTCCTTTGCGGAGAACGGACAGAAGTACCTTGAACGCGACCGGCCTGCCAAGGCGGGTGACAATCTGGGGCGCATTGCCGACATGGCCGCCCGGATGGCGCGGATCATCCGCAACCTGCGCGCCTTTGTCCGCAATGAAAGCGAACCGATGGGGCGGGTGGATCTGGTGCAGGTGATCGACAGCGCGGTGGAACTGACCGCGGCGCGTCTGCGGGCAGACAACGTAACGGTCGATTGGACCGCAGATGCGCATGACGGGCCCATCTATGCTTGGGGTGGCGAGGTGCGGCTTGGCCAGGTCTTCGTAAATCTGATCAACAACGCCGCCGACGCGATGATGGATCAGGAGGATCGCGAGATCCGCATCCGGATCGAAACCGGACCCAGGCTGGCGGTCACGGTTGCTGATATCGGCCCCGGCATCAAGGACCCCGAAAAGATCTTTGAGCCGTTCTATTCGACCAAATCCGTTGGCAGCGGCGATGGCATGGGGCTCGGGCTTTCGATCTCCTACGGGCTGGTGCAAAGCTTCGGTGGCCGCATTCGGGGTGCCAATGCTGCGCGCGGTGCGATCTTTACCGTTGAACTTGACCCCTGGCGCGAGGATCAGGCCGCATGACCCGCAAGGTTCTGGTGGTGGACGATGATGCAGCCGTGCGCGAGGCGCTGTCGCAAACGCTTGAACTGGCCGATTACCAGCCAATCGTGGCGGGATCTTTTGTCGTCGCAAAGGATCATATCCTGGCCGAATTCGATGGGGTGATCCTGTCGGATATCCGCATGCCGGGGCGGGACGGCTTCCACCTGCTGGACTTTGCTCATGGCGTTGATCCGGACCTGCCGGTGATCCTGCTGACGGGCGAAGGGGATATTCCGATGGCGGTGCGCGCCATGGGGCAGGGTGCCTTTGGGTTTCTGGAAAAACCCTGCGCTCCGTCGGATTTGCTGGCGGTGCTGGATAGGGCCATCCGTACGCGTGCCGTGGTTCTCGAGAACCGGGCACTGCAGCGCCAGCTGGAAAGCGGTGATCCGGCGGCGCGGCTGCTCTTCGGCACCTCACGCCAGGCGGCAGAACTGCGCGACAGGGTCCGCAGCGTGGCCGCGACGGGGGCGGAGGTGCTTGTCACCGGCCCGGCGGGCAGCGGAATCTCGAAGGTGGCCGAAGTTGTTCACCTCATGTCGGGCGTCGCGCAAGGTCCGTTTGTGAAACGGCCGGCTGCGGGGCTCGGGGCGGAGTCCTTCGAGGCGCTGATGAGCGACGCCACAGGTGGCTCGCTTTTTCTCGACGAAGTCTCGGCCATGCCGAAAGCGACGCAATATGCGGCCCTGCAGGTGATCGAACACGGTTCTGGCACCCGCCTGATCGCGGGCACCACGGAAAACCTGTCGGCGCTGGTCGCGGGCGGAGAGTTCAGCGCAGATCTGTTCTATCGGCTGGATGTGATGCGGGTGCGGATCCCCGCGCTGGCAGAGCGGCCCGAGGACATCCCGGTGCTCTTCCGCCATTACGTCGCGCAGGCCAGTGAACAGGCGGGCCTGGCGCCGCCCGAGGTCACGCCGGATCATCTGGCTGCACTGATGGCGCAGGACTGGCCGGGCAATGCGCGGTCGTTGATGTCAGCCGCGATGCGGTTCGTGCTTGGTATGCCCGACGAAGTGGCGCAAGCAGCCGAACTGGGCCTGGCCGAGCAATTGGCGCGGGTCGAACGGTCGCTGTTGATCGCCGCGCTCGGACGGCACAATGGCCGCGCATCCGAGGCGGCGAAAGCGCTGAAGCT
>JBCCVT010000307.1:0-3205 GCA_039195015.1 Pseudomonadota bacterium | reverse complement strand
GCCGCCTTCACGCTGGTATTCGCCGTAATGCTCGTAGACCGCATTCCAATTGCCTTTTTCCGCCACGCAATCCTTGAAGTCGCCGGACCGCTGATTGTCGGTGATCCCCGGAATGCCGCGGTTCATCGCGTAGGTGACGTCCTTGCCAAGACGTTCGAGCATATAGTCGCACATCTTCAACGCACCAAAGGCGGAGGAGAAGTCGAACCAGTTGGCCGGCTGATGTTCAAGGTATTTCAGCGGCGTGTGGAAGGCCCAGACGAATGTGGTCAGATCCGGGTTCGCCGAGAGCTTGTCGATATTGTCAGCCTGGGTCGCCAGTTCTGAAGGCCCGAAGATCACGAAATCATAGATGTCCGCATCCTGATCCACCTGCGCGGCATAGGTCGCCTGCAGCGAATGTTCGATCTGGCGAGAGGCGAATTCGCGCGTTTCGTAGGCGATGCCCAATTCGTCGAGCCGTGCGGTCAGCGCGAGATAGTTGCGCGCCCAGAAGTCCGAGACATCCGCCGATGGGTAGATCAGCGCAATCTGGATTGGATTTTCGAGCGTGCCTTTGAACGGCACAGCCTCGGCGCCCACGACAGCCTGCATTGCGTCAAGCGTTCCGTCCGCATTGACCTGCTCTGGAACCCAGAAGTCACGGTCCGCGTCGTCCGGCAGCGTTTTCAAAGGCAGATGCCCGTCCGCGATGGCCATCGTGCCGGACAGCATCAGCGCCGCCATCGAAAGGGTTGTCAGTGTCTTCATTTTGTCCTCCCAGACTGTGTAGTGCGTTTAGCTTGTCGGCAGCTCATCGCCGAAAACGAGGCCGATCATGGCCAGCAAAAGGATCGCGCCGGCAAGAAGCAGCGTGAGCCGCGCAAGTTTGCGGTTGTCCGGATTGGCGAAAGCGGCAGACAGCCCGCCGCTGCCATCGCGGTCCTTCTTTTGCAGCCAGGTATAGGTCGCGACGGAGACGATGATCACCACGCCGGACGCCACCGATTGCCAGAAGAATTCGATCCGCAGGGTCACCAGGGCGTTGATCATCATCGACAGCAGCAACACACCGGCCAGCGAGCCGATCATCGAGGCACGACCACCAAAAAGGGACGTGCCGCCGACCACGACGGCGGCAATGACATGCAGGTTGAAATAGGGCGCTGAGGTCGCTTGAACCGCGTTCAGTTTGCCGGTCAGCATGATGCCCGCCAGGGCGGCCATTGTCCCCATCAGAACATAGGCATAGACCCGGTGCCGATCGACGGCGATACCCGTCATCTCGCTCGCCTCCGGGTTCGAGCCGATTGAAATCGTGTACCGACCGAAATGGGTGGATTTGAGCAGGAAGTACCCGATGATCAAGGTCACCAAACCAATGACAACGGGCGTCGGCAGAACCTGCAGCGCCTGGCCGCGTCCGATCTCGGTGATCAGATCCGGAAAACGGGCGAGCACCAGCCCCTTGGCCAGCACCAGTGCGAACCCCCGATAGACCAGATCCATGGCGAGCGTTCCGATCAGGTCCGGCACCCGGAATTTAGTGATCACAAGCCCGTTGATGAGACCCATGCCGGCCCCGAGGACAAGACACATCAGCGCGGCAGTCCATGCCGGAAAGTCGTATTGCTTGATCAAAAAGGCCATCACGATGGCCGACAGGGCGGCCACAGACCCGATTGAGAGATCGATCCCCCGCTGTGTGATGACAAAGGTCATGGCCATGGCCATCGGCATATAGAGCGCGGCGTCCAGCAAAATCTGATTGAGGTTGGAGAGCCGGAAATACCGCGCGGGCTCCAGCAGCAGCATCACCAGAGCGATGCCAAAGATCATCACGAGGGGGCCCAGCACCCCCATGTATGGCTCGACCCGTTCCGTCAGAGTACGATTGCCCGTCATGTCGTCAACGCTTGTCATCTTGTCCCCCTAGGCCGCAGTCTTGGCGCCGACGATGAGGCCGAGCACCTCTTCGTTGGTCGTTTCAGTGGTCTGGACCACGCCGACGCATTGACCGCGGCGCATCACATGGATCCGATCCGAAATCTCGAATACGTCGTCGAGGGAGTGCGAAATTACGATCACCGCCAATCCCTGTTGTTTCAGGGCCTTGATCAGCTTGAGGGTACGGGCCGTTTCCTGCGGTCCCAGCGCGGCGGTGGGTTCATCCATAACCAGAACGCGAAGGTCATCGTGACGCACGGCGCGGGCAATGGCGACCGCCTGACGCTGTCCGCCCGATAGCGATTCAGTTGGAACATCCATGCTTTTAAGCTGAACGCCCAGCCGTTCCTTCAGGACCCGCGTTGCCTCCGACTTCATCAGTTTGTTCGACAGCACCGGAATACCCATGACTTTCTGCGTCAGCTCGGCACCCAGAAACAGGTTCTCGGCAGGGGTAAGGTGATCGGCAATGGCGAGGTTCTGGTAAACTGCATCAATCCCGTTTTCGATGGCGTCGGAATGGCTGGACATTGCAAAGGGTTTTCCATCCAAATGGATGTCGCCGCTGGTCGGCTGGTACACACCGGTCAGCACTTTTATCAGCGTGGATTTCCCGGCGCCATTGTCACCGACAATCGCCAGAACCTCACCGGCATAGGCCGCAAGATCGACGTTATCGAGCGCAACCACGCCGCCAAATTTCTTGGAAATCCCATGCATCGAAACGATGGGCTCACTGCTGTGCATTCTCGGCTTCCCCCCTGAATCCGCAAACCTGCCTGATGTGCCGACTATCTGCGTTACCGGTAACGTGAGTCAACCCGTACAGTTGTAAATTTGCAAATGGGGGTGGGGTTCGTTGGATGGACGGGTGAGTTCTGGATTACCTACTCGATAAAAATATTATTTAAAATCAGTGTTTTGTGATTTACTGCGTTTGCTCTTGCCGACATTCCAGCACTATGGTCGACGCAGACCCGGTGGGTGGAGTGAGCAGGGGTGGCCGGTCCAAGGGCGGGTGTCGCACCGCGACGAAGTTGAGTGTTGATCGCGGTCGGAACGGCTGCTGCACGGCCCGCGTTTGACACCCACGTGCTGCCGACTCACGACCTGGACATTGCGACGGCCCGCTCTCGCCGCAGAGCCCGGTCGAAGAGACAGCAATGTGTTTACGTCCCTTTGACCCGCCGCGACATCTGCGCTTTGACCCGCTCCGCACGCAGCGGTGGTAAGGTGGGCGCTGCTTCGGCCATCGCGCGCGCCCGTTCCGGCGCAGTCT
>JBCCVT010000306.1:0-3206 GCA_039195015.1 Pseudomonadota bacterium | reverse complement strand
GACCGTTGCACAGCTTGTGAAAAAGCTGGAAGAGACCGGCGCCATCGAATATTCGATCGTGGTTGCGGCCACGGCCTCGGAACCGGCGCCGATGCAGTTTCTGGCGCCCTACGCCGCCACCGCGATGGCGGAATACTTCCGCGATAACGGGCGCCACGCGCTCATTATCTATGACGACCTGTCGAAACAGGCCGTGGCCTATCGTCAGATGTCCCTGCTCCTGCGCCGTCCGCCGGGCCGCGAAGCCTATCCGGGCGACGTGTTCTACCTGCACTCGCGGCTGCTGGAGCGCTCGGCCAAGCTGAACGAAGATCACGGGGCGGGCTCGCTCACCGCTCTGCCGGTCATCGAAACCCAAGGCGGCGACGTCTCGGCCTTTATCCCGACCAACGTGATCTCGATCACCGATGGTCAGATCTTCCTGGAGACGGAACTCTTCTACCAAGGCATCCGTCCGGCCGTGAACACCGGTCTGTCGGTGAGCCGGGTGGGATCGTCGGCGCAGACCAACGCGATGAAATCGGTGGCCGGCTCGGTGAAACTGGAACTGGCACAGTACCGCGAAATGGCAGCGTTTGCACAGTTCGGCTCGGACCTCGATGCCGCGACCCAGCGGCTTCTCAACCGGGGCGCGCGCCTGACCGAGCTGATGAAGCAGCCGCAATATTCGCCGCTCACCAATGCCGAGATTGTCTGCGTGATCTTCGCAGGCATCAACGGCTATCTGGACGAGGTTGCCGTGTCGAATGTTGGCCGGTTCGAAGCAGGCCTTCTGGCGCATCTGCGCAGCAAACATCAGGATTTGCTCGACTGGATCACCACCGACGACCCCAAGATCAAAGGCGAACCCGCCGACAGGATCAAGGCCGCGATCGACCCATTCGCCGCTGACTTCGCCTAAGGGGAGGCTCGGCAATGCCAAGTCTTAAGGACCTTAAAATCAGGATCGAGTCGGTCAAGTCGACCCGCAAGATCACCAAGGCCATGCAGATGGTGGCCGCCGCGAAACTGCGGCGGGCACAGGAAGCAGCCGAGGAATCGCGGCCCTATGCCGAACGGTTCAACGCGGTCATGGCCGGGTTGGCGGCGTCGGTGGGCGGCAGCGACAGCGCGCCCAGACTGCTGTCCGGAACCGGCAGCGACCAGGTGCATCTGCTTGTGGTGATGACGGCCGAACGTGGCCTCTGCGGCGGCTTCAACTCGAACATCGCAAAGCTTGCGCGCACCCACGCAACCGAACTCGTTGGCAAAGGCAAGACCGTGAAAATCCTCACCGTCGGCAAAAAAGGGCGCGACGCGATGAAACGCGATTTCGGCGATGCCTATGTCGGCCATGTGGATCTCAGCGAGATCAAGCGCGTCGGATACGCCAATGCGCAGGACATCGCGAAAGATGTGCTCGACCGGTTCGACGCAGGTGAGTTCGACGTCGCGACGATCTTCTTTTCGAAATTCGTCAACGTCGTCACGCAGGAACCGACCGCCCAGCAGATAATTCCCGCCAAGTTCGACATCGACGGGGACGGCGACGGCCCGGCCACGCTCTATGATTACGAGCCGGATGAGGAAACCATCCTCGCCGATCTGCTGCCGAAGGGCGTCGCCACGGCGATCTTCTCGGCGCTGCTGGAAAACGGCGCGTCCGAACAGGGCGCCCGGATGAGCGCGATGGACAACGCAACCCGCAATGCGGGCGACATGATCGACAAGCTGACCATTCAGTTCAACCGCTCGCGCCAGGCCGTGATCACCAACGAGCTGATTGAAATCATTTCGGGCGCGGAAGCGCTCTAAAGAACCGGAGACGACAAATGGCAAACGCAAAAGGCAAGGTCACTCAGGTGATTGGCGCCGTGGTGGACGTGCAGTTCGATGACCACCTGCCCGAAATTCTGAACGCCCTGACCACCGACAACAACGGCAAGACGCTGGTGCTCGAAGTGGCGCAGCACCTGGGCGAAAGCACCGTGCGCACCATCGCGATGGACGCCACCGAAGGTCTGGTGCGCGGCGCCGAGGTGACCGACATGGACGGCCCGATCGCCGTGCCGGTTGGCAACGCAACTCTGGGCCGCATCCTGAACGTGGTCGGCGAGCCGATCGATGAAAAGGGTCCGGTCTCTGCGGACGAAACCCGTCCGATCCACGCCAATGCCCCCGAATTCGCCGAACAGGCGACGGAATCGGAAATCCTCGTCACCGGGATCAAAGTTGTTGATCTTCTCGCGCCCTATTCAAAAGGCGGCAAGATCGGCCTCTTCGGCGGTGCCGGCGTGGGCAAGACGGTTCTGATCATGGAACTGATCAACAACATCGCCAAGGTGCACTCGGGCTTTTCGGTGTTTGCAGGCGTGGGTGAACGCACCCGCGAAGGCAACGACCTTTACCACGAGATGATCGAATCCGACGTGATCAAGCCCGACAACCTCAGCGAAAGCCAGGTGGCGCTGGTCTACGGTCAGATGAACGAACCTCCCGGAGCGCGGGCCCGCGTGGCGCTGACCGGCCTGACCCTGGCCGAGCAGTTCCGCGACCAGTCGGGGACGGACGTTCTGTTCTTTGTCGACAACATCTTCCGCTTTACCCAGGCAGGCTCCGAGGTGTCGGCGCTTCTGGGCCGGATCCCGTCCGCTGTGGGCTACCAGCCGACGCTGGCCACCGATATGGGCGCGATGCAGGAACGCATCACCTCGACCAAGGCGGGATCGATCACCTCGATCCAGGCCGTTTACGTGCCTGCGGATGACCTCACCGACCCGGCACCGGCGACGACCTTTGCCCACCTCGACGCGACGACGGTTCTCAGCCGCGCGATCTCCGAGCTTGGCATCTACCCGGCCGTGGACCCGCTCGACAGCTCAAGCCGGATTCTCGACCCGCAGATCGTTGGCGACGAACATTACAACGTGGCCCGTGACGTCCAAGGGATCCTGCAGCGCTACAAGTCGCTCCAGGACATCATCGCCATTCTCGGCATGGACGAACTCAGCGAGGAAGATAAGCTGATCGTGGCACGCGCCCGCAAGATCCAGCGTTTCCTGTCGCAGCCCTTCCACGTCGCCGAAGTCTTTACCGGCCTGCCGGGCAAGTTCGTCGATCTCGACGACACGATCCGCTCGTTCAAGGAAGTTGTCGAGGGCAAGCATGACGACCTGCCCGAAGCCGCTTTCTATATGGTCGGCGGCATCGACGAAGCCCGCGAAAAG
>JBCCVT010000305.1:0-3227 GCA_039195015.1 Pseudomonadota bacterium | reverse complement strand
TATCCGCGCGCAGCGCTTCTTCGTAGCGTTCCGGCGACAACCCTTCGCCCCAAGGCATGTCAATGATCTGCACGTTAAGCCCAAAGCGCTGACAGAGATCAATCCAGCGGTGGCTGAACATCCCGTTCCGACCGGCCAGCACGGTGTCACCCGGGCTGAGGGTGTTGCTGATCGCCGCCTCCCACCCGCCGGTGCCCGAAGATGGGAAGATGATCACCTCGCCCGCTTGCGTTTTGACCACACGCCGAACCCCGTCGAGCGTCGGGCGCAGGATGTCCCCGAACATAGGCGACCGATGGTCAATCGTCGGCATGTCGCAGGCCTTGCGGATGTCCTCGGGCATGTTGGTCGGACCGGGGATGAAAACGGGATTCTGCAGACTCACGTCGGATCTCCTTCTTGAATTAACCACATCGTAGGGACGCGCAAACTTGACGTCCATTTTTTTGAAATTATTTTTCAGAAACGACATGTCACAAAAAATGCATCAGTTACAGTGTCTTGTGTTTTTCAAATTGCGAAAAACAATTTCAAAATGTATGATGCAGTAAGATGGACACCAATCAACCCCGTGATCGCCGCGCCCGCGGGCGTCCCCGCGACTGGCATGACAAAACCGACCAGAACACAATCAAATCGCTCGATCGGGCGATGGAGGTGTTCGAACGTCTGAGCGTGCTGGGCGGTGCCACGTTGTCCGAACTGGCCGGTGATCTCAAACAATCCCCGGCAACCGTCTATCGCGTGCTGGTCACGCTCGAACGGCGGGATCTCGTGGATTTCGACCCCACCCCGCAAACCTGGCACATCGGCCCAGGCGCGTTTCAGATCGGCGCTCGATTTCTTCGCCGCACCGGGTTGGTCGAACGGGCGCGCCCGATCCTGCGGAGCCTGATGGAGGACACCGGAGAGACCGCCAATCTCGGCATTGAACGCGACGGGAACGTGGTCTTTCTCAGCCAGGTCGAGACGCATTCCAACATTCGCGCCTTTTTTCCGCCCGGAACGGTGGCACCCATGCACAGTTCGGGCATCGGCAAGGCGATCCTTGCCTTTCTGCCGGAAGTCTCGCGCAAACGGATCCTTGATGAACACTGGCGCGAACGCTTCACGCCGCACACGCTTGCAGATCGGCACGCGCTCGAGGCGGATCTTTTGCGCATCCGCGACCGGGGATTTGCAATCGATGCGGAAGAACGCAACCTCGGCATGCGGTGCATCGCAGCACCCGTCATCGACCAGCTTGGCGAGGTGGTTGCCGGGCTCTCGGTTTCAGGTCCCACAAGCCGGATCGAGGACGATGCGATCACCGAACTTGGGCAGAGAGTGCGCGCCGCCGCCGACACTCTGTCTGCGGGACTGGGCGCTCCGGCGGACGCGATCGGCACGGTTCAGTCCGGTTCCGCTTGACAAGGGCGCACCCCTCGCGCATTCCGCTAAGGCGCTGGTGCCTGTTCCGACAGGTGAAAAGGGAATGTGCAGCCCCATCGGGGTGAGCACAGCCGCCCCCGCGACCGTGACCGGAGAGGTCGTCCAAAGCCACTGGCCGCGTGCCGGGAAGGCCGGGCAACCAACAGGGCTTTCGCGCCCAGAGATCCGCAAGCCGGGAGACCTGCCAGCCGAGTTGGTTGAGACCGGACGGGGTGTTCCGGTGCCGGACCGCGCGAGACTGCGCCGGCCGTCATCTGACCCGCGTCCCACGATAGATGGGACCGAAGACCATGACTGACGCAACCGACCAGGTCGAGCTCCTGGTTTGCATCAAGTGCAGGCGCGGCACCGAGCTTGCCGACGGTGGCCGACGACCTGGTGATCTCCTGCATGAAAACCTGACCAATCTCGGCTTGCCCGACGGCGTGCGCCTGACCGGCGTCGAGTGCCTGTCGAACTGTTCGCAAGGATGCTCGGTTGCGTTGCGCGGACCGGGCCGCTGGACTTATGTTTACGGAAACCTGCACGAAACGTCGCATCTGGACACGATCCGCGACGGCGCGACGCGCTATCACGCCACAACGGACGGGCTTGTCCCGTGGCGCGAGCGCCCCGAGCATTTCCGCAAGAACTGTATCGCCCGAATTCCGCCATTGGAGATTTGACAATGACCGACCTCGCGAAACTGCCCGTCACCGTGATCACCGGGTTTTTGGGCTCAGGAAAAACCACGCTGATCCGGCATCTGTTGCAGAACCCGCAAGGCAAGCGCCTTGCCGTCGTTGTCAACGAGTTCGGCGATGTGGGCGTGGATGGTGAGATCCTGAAATCCTGTGCGATCCCCGATTGCCCTGCGGAAAACATCATGGAACTGGCCAATGGCTGCATTTGCTGCACCGTGGCAGATGATTTCATACCGACGATCGAGACGCTGATGGCGCTTGATCCGCGCCCCGATCATATCCTGATCGAAACCAGCGGGCTGGCCTTGCCAAAGCCGCTGTTGAAGGCCTTTGACTGGCCCGATATCCGGTCCCGCATCACGGTGGACGGGGTCATTGCGCTGGCCGACGCCGAGGCAGTCGCCGCCGGGCGGTTCGCGCCAAATGTCGCTGCTGTCGATGCGCAGCGTCTCGCCGATGACTCGCTCGATCACGAAACGCCTCTGTCGGAAGTGTTCGAGGATCAGATCTCCTGCGCCGACATCATCCTTTTGACCAAGCCCGATCTGGCCGGTACCGACGGTGTCGCGCGTGCCAAAGAGGTGATCGCAGCCGAAGCCCCCCGAGCATTGCCCGTGGTCGAGGTTGCCGAAGGCGCGGTTGATCCCCGCGTCATCCTGGGCCTCGGCGCTGCCGCCGAGGATGACATGGACGCGCGCCCCAGCCATCACGACGGCCCGCATGATCACGACCACGAGGATTTTGACAGCGTCGTCATCGACATCCCCGAGGTCGCCGATCCGTCGGTTCTGGTCGACCGGATCGAAGAGCTTGCCAATGGTCAGAACGTCCTCCGTGTCAAGGGTTACGCCGCCGTGCACGGCAAACCGATGCGGCTGCTTGTACAGGCAGTCGGTGCACGCGTGCGGCATCAATACGACCGACCGTGGCGCCCGGACGAGGCCCGAAAGGGGCGGTTGGTCGTGATCGCCGAGCATGACGACATTAAGCCCGCCGCGATCCGATCAGTCCTGACCGGACTCGTCGAAGCGGCCGAGTAGGCCTGCGTCACATGCATGTCGTCTTCCGCGAAAGCCACGGGCTTGAGGAAACCGAGACCCCAACCGATCTGGG
>JBCCVT010000304.1:0-3259 GCA_039195015.1 Pseudomonadota bacterium | reverse complement strand
CAAAGCTGGTCGAAGCCGTGAACCAATAGGCACCAGTGATATAGAGCGCGACAAGGGTCGGCACTGCCTCGGCCCGCGACGCCAGACCGCCGAAGATCACGAACAGGAGGCCGAATGTGGCGACGATCTCGGCGCTCCACTGGGCGGGACCGGTGCGGTGCATCGTGGTCGCGCTTTGCAGGATCGACAGGTCGAACATAACATGCGCCACCCAGACGCCTAGGATGGCGCCGAGGATCTGCACGACAACATATGCTCCGGCGCGCGGCGCGGCGATCTCGCCCCTAAGGCAGAAAGCAAGCGTCACGGCCGGGTTGAAATGTGCTCCCGAGATCGGTCCCAGCGTAGTGATGATCGCGCAGAGCATGCATCCGGTCGCGATCGCATTGGCCAAAAGTGCGACGGCCACGTTGCCGCCCGAAAGCGCCTCGGCCATGATCCCGGACCCGACGACCGAAATCAGCAGCAAAGCGGTCCCGAGCGCCTCGGCGCAAAGCTGACGGGTCATCTTTCACCTCATTCGCACCACCCCGAAGCACCCCTTGGCGCCCGGTTCAAACGTGCCGCGCGTGATCCCGAGTTTGCAGACCAATCGCGCCGCCCGTTTCACGAGGCGGGGCATACGAAGGCACTGGGCGTCCGTCAATCCTCGGAATACCACCAGACGAAGGGAAGGAACCCGCGCGGATCGGCGCCATAGACCGGCAATCTGCCCTGCGGGTACTTGAGCTCCTTCACATGCGCGATGCGGCTTTCGCCATAGCTCCAGATCGGGATCACATAGCGTCCGCTGGTCAGCACCCGGTCCAGGGCGCGGACGGCCGCAGTGAAATCATCGCTGCTTTCGGCCGTCAGCATTGCGTCGATCATTGCGTCGATCGCGGGGCTCGCCACACCCATCAGGTTGCGTGTGCCGGGGCGCGAAACGCCTTCAGCGCCCCAATAGAACCGCTGTTCGTTGCCGGGCGACAGCGACAGATCGCGGCGGTAGAAGGTCATGTCAAAATCATATTCGGTTTCGCGTTCGACATATTGCGCGTCATCCACCCGATCGGAGGTCATACGAATGCCCAGCCGTTCCAGCGCCAGCGTGTAGATGTCGATCACGCTTTGCATTTCGCGGTCGTTCTGGCGCAACAGAACCGAGATTTCAAAGGCGCTTCCGTCAGCATTGCGCAACACACCTTCCTGCACGGTAAAGCCGGCTTCTTCCAAAAGGCCGCGCGCCGCGCGGATGCCGCTGCGATTGCGCACCGATCCGTCGGTGACCGGCAGCTCATAACCTTCGATGGCGCCGGGCAGCAGTTGGTCCGCGAAGGGTTCGAGCAACGCCCGCACTTTGCCGTCGGCCGGGCCCGGCCGCATCCCAAGTTCGGAGCCCGAGAAATACGAGGTGATCCGGGGCTGTGCGCCGCCGGTGATCGTGTCGTTGATGTATTCAAAGTTGAATGCCTGGATGAGCGCTTCGCGCACGCGCCAGTCGTCAAACGGGGCACGGCGGGTGTTCATGACAAACCCGGTGATGCCCGAGGGCTTGCCGCTCGGGATTTCCGATTTGACGATGTCACCAGAGACCGCGGCCGGGAAATCATACTGTGTGGCCCAGGCTTCGGCGTTGAATTCATAGATTGCGGTCAGGTCGCCGGCTTTGAAGGCTTCAAACTTGACCGTGTTGTCGCCAAAGAAATCGATCCGCAAGCGGTCGACATTCTGTGTGCCGCGTCGAAACGGCAGATCCGCCCCCCAGTAATCCGGGTTTCGCCTCAGCGTGAGATATCGGCCGAACTCGTAATCCTCGACGACATATGCTGCGGTTCCGATCGGAGCAACATTTGCAGACCCGGCAAAGTCGACGCTCTCCCACTGTGCCTTTTTCAGGATCGGGCGCATGCCGGCGATCAGAGCCAGTTCACGATCCTCGACATTGAAGCTGATGCGCACACTGCGATCGCCTGTCGCCTCGATACCGGCAATCTTGCCCCAGAAGCCGCGATAGCGTCCGTGGCCCTCGGTTCCCAGCGTTTCATAGGACCAGATCACGTCCTCGACCGTGACCGGGCTTCCATCGGAGAAATGTGCTTCGGGCCTCAGGGTGAATTCCACCCAAGATCGGTCTGGCGCGGTCTCGACCGATTCGGCCAGAAGACCGTAGAGCGTGAACGGCTCGTCCCACGACCTGCCCATGAGGGATTCGTAGGCCCAGAAGCGCAGCTGCCAAGGGGGTGAGCCTTTCTGGATGAAGGGATTGAGCGAATCAAACCCGCCGGTATTGCCAAAAAGGATTTCTCCACCCTTCGGCGCATCGGGGTTCACGTAAGGTAAGGACACAAAATCCGGTGGCAGGGCTGGTTCGCCATACATAGCGATGCCATGCTGCGATTCTGCCCGCGCGAAAGTTGCTCCCAAAACCATGACCGCAACAGTAGAAGCGGCGCGAAAAACCGAGAAAAAATGCGATCGCATTTTGGCAACAATCCTATACTGCCCTTGTTTTATTGGCCGAAAGGATAGAGAGGGATTGTCGTCTTTTCAAACTTTTAGCTTGGATACCGTCGGGTTATTGCCTATAAAGGGGTCACTGCTCGATAGGTTTCTTGCCTGTATGAAACCTGCCTCAATAACTTAACGCCGGCCTCGCGCCGGCGTTTTTTTTGCGCGGATCTTGGGGTAGGATATTGCGTGTTCCGGCCGCTCACCGGCTCTGTTTCATACCAAATTCGAACCGACGACTGGCGGGCGTTAACGTTTGGTCACCGGCCGGATCATCGCACATGCGGTTGACAATCGGGATCGGACCGCAGGGCCGCGCAGGTGTTGCGCCTCCTCGACCGTTCCGACAGCGCAACGCAGCATGCAAATCTGCGGCACATAGAGCTTGTCTCGCGCGACTTGACGTTCGTGGCTTGGCGTGTGCGCGAGATCGGGCGGTTCAACTGCCGCCTGTTGAACCGGAGCGCATGGAACCATCTTGAGAGGGTGACCGATGCGGTTCGGGCTTGCGCGTTTCTGGGTCGTCCGTAGGGCCTGCATTAGGGTCTGCGGCGCGCAGCAGCTCTCCATAGAACGCGCTTGTGACCGTCGGTTCGCGAATTTCGGCGCAAGGCAGGAGGTTAGAGCTCGAAATCCAGCGCTTTGTCATTTTCTTTGCAGGTGCAGCATGGCAGGTTGGTCCGGGATTTGACAAGGAGACTGCGCCATGACGCTGAAGGGCAAAACCGCCGTCATCACGGGATCAAACTCGGGAATTGGTCTTGGGATT
>JBCCVT010000303.1:0-3292 GCA_039195015.1 Pseudomonadota bacterium | reverse complement strand
TGGCACGGCGCGATCGGGTCTCGCCGCGCGCGCCGCCTATTGCCCAACCTCCTCGCCGCGCTTTATTTCTGACGCATGGACTTGCCGCAGGAGATAGAGCGTTGGTTTTCCGTTCGCGGCTGGAGCGTCCACCCGCATCAGCAGGCCATGCTCGACCGTGCCGATAAAGCGGCGACCCTGCTGATTGCCCCGACGGGTGGCGGCAAGACCATGGCCGGGTTCCTGCCGACGCTGGCCGATCTGGCGCATACCCCGCGCGACGGGTTGCACACACTTTACGTCTCCCCGCTGAAGGCCCTGGCCTCAGATATCAAACGCAATCTTCGCGGTCCGGTGGATGAGATCGGACTGCCAATCCGGATCGAGGACCGAACCGGCGACACATCCGCCACGCAAAAGAAACGGCAGCGCGCTGACCCGCCTCATATCCTTTTGACGACGCCCGAAAGTCTTGCCCTGCTGACATCCTACGAGGATGCACCGAGGATGTTTGCAGGTCTGCAGCGCGTCGTAATTGACGAGATCCACGCGCTGGCGGAGAGCAAGCGGGGCGACCAGTTGATGCTGGCGCTTGGACGGCTGCAAACACTCTGCCCCGAGATGCGGCGCGTTGGCCTGTCGGCAACCGTCGAAGACCCCAACGCGATCGCCCGGATGCTCGCGCGTCACCCCGACCCTTGTGACATCCTGTTGGCCGATCCCGGGCCTCCCCCCGATATCTCGATGCTCGAGACGGACGAAAAACCGCCCTGGGCCGGTGGTGGCGCGGCCTATGCCATTCCGACCGTTCTCGACGAGGTACGCCGGCACAAGACGACCCTGATCTTTCACAACACCCGCGCGCAGGCCGAAATTTTCTTTCATAACCTCTGGCTCGCCAATGACGACGCTCTGCCAATCGGTATTCACCATGGCAGCCTCGACCGTCAGCAACGCGAACGGGTCGAGGCCGCGATGGTGCGTGGAGATCTCCGCGCGATCGTCTGCACCGGCAGCCTGGATCTCGGCATCGACTGGGGGGATGTGGATCTTGTGATCCAGATCGGCGCACCGAAGAACGTCAAACGGCTGGTACAAAGGATCGGCCGCGCCAACCACCGCTACAACGCGCCTTCCAAGGCACTTTTGGTGCCTGCCAACCGGTTCGAAGTTGTCGAATGCATCGCCGCGCTTGAGGCGGTGCGCGAAGGCACACTGGACGGAGATGCCCGCGGCCCGGGACCGCGCGACGTCCTCTGCCAGCACATCCTGATCACCGCAAGCGCCGGCCCCTTCTCTGCCGACGCACTCTTTGCCGAAGTCACGAGCGTGGGAGCCTATGCCGCCCTCACACGGGCCGAATTTGACGATTGCCTCGAATTCTGCGCAACCGGAGGCTATGCCCTGCGTGCCTATGACCAATGGAAACGGTTGCGTCAGCGTGACAACGGATTGTGGGAACTGCGCGACCCGCGCGCGGCGCAACGGATCCGCATGAACATTGGCACGATCCAGGACACCGACACGCTCAAAGTGCGGTTGCGGCGAAATCGCGGCGGCAAGCCGCTCGGCGAAATCGAAGAGGGCTTTGCCGCCACACTAACGCCAGGTGATACGTTTCTGATCGGCGGGCAGGTCGTGCGCTATGAAGGTCTGCGCGAAATGACCGTTGAAGTGTCGCGCCGGGCTGACAAGAAACCCAAGATCGCCACCTTCATGGGCACGAAATTCGCCACCTCCACCAAGCTGAGTGCGCGTATCCTGCAGATGTTCCGGCAGGACGACTGGCCTGCTCTGCCCCAGCACACCCGCGACTGGCTGCATCTTCAGCGCGAGGTCTCGCAATTGCCCGAGGAAGGCCGGCTGCTGATCGAAAGCTTCCCACATGACGGGCGCGAACATACTTGCGTCTATGGCTTTGCCGGTCGCAACGGGCAGCAGACCCTGGGTCTTTTGCTGACCAAGCGGCTCGAGGAAATGGGTCTGAACCCGCTGGGTTTCGTCGCCACTGATTACGCAACTTTGATTTGGGGGCTTGATGCGTTGACCGATCCCGTACCCTTGTTCGACATGCAGGCACTGCGTGACGGGCTCGACACATGGCTAGGCGGGAATGCGGTGATGAAACGCACCTTTCGCGCCTCGGCCACGATCGCGGGGCTTATTGAACGCAACACGCCCTCAGCACGCAAATCCGGGCGGCAGGCGACATTCTCCTCCGACATCCTCTATGATACGCTGCTGAAGTACGATCCCGATCACCTGATGATGGAGGTCACCCGCGAGGAGGCTTTGCGCGGTCTCGTCGATTTTGGCCGGATTGAAGAGATGGCCCGACGGATCGACGGTCGCGTGGATCTGCGACGGTTGGAGCGCGTGACACCGTTGGCCGCGCCGCTGTTCCTCGAGGCCGGTCGGGTTCCGGTCAAAGGTCTGGCAGAAGAAAAACTGCTGGCTGAAGAGGCCGACCGTCTGATGGCCACCGCCGGGTTGACCGACTTGCCCGAACGCAAGCCCGTCTGGCGCGTACCCTACTAAACTGCCATGAATGGTCAAACGAGACATCGCATGGCAGTTCCCCGTCTGCTCGGATGCCGTTGCGAGGTCGTTCGAACCCCTTGTGTTCGCACGATCTGAGTGCCAAGAACAGAGCATGAACGCACACGCTTTTTCTTTTGCCGGTAATCGTCTGCATGCGCTTGGCTCAGGCGCACTCTGGTGGGAGGCTGAGGCATTGTTGTGTGTCTCGGATCTGCATCTAGGAAAATCAGAACGAATGGCGCGCAGGGATGGTTCGATGTTGCCCCCGTACGAAACGCGCGACACGTTGGAACGTTTGCAAAACGATCTGGACATCACCGGGGCACGCACCGTGGTGTGTCTGGGCGATAGCTTTGACGATCTCGACGCCGCTTTGGCCTTGCCCGAAGATCACCGTCTGCACATCACCGGATTGCAAGCCGGTCGGCAGTGGATCTGGATTGAAGGCAACCATGATCCGGGGCCCATCGATCTTGGCGGTACGCATCGGGCTGAACTGACAATCGACACGTTGACCTTTCGCCATGTCGCCAAGCCCGGCTCCGTGGGCGAAGTTTCCGGCCACTACCACCCAAAAGTTGAGATTCCGACGCGGGGCCGCCTGATCTCGCGCCGCGCCTTCTTGCTCGATAACGACCGGCTGATCCTACCGGCCTACGGCACTTACACGGGAGGACTGCGCAGCCATGACGCAATCCTCAGTTCCCTGATGCATCCGCAGGCGACGGCCATTCTGACCGGTCCGCGATTGCACGCCGTGCCCATGCCGCGC
>JBCCVT010000302.1:0-3296 GCA_039195015.1 Pseudomonadota bacterium | reverse complement strand
GGATCGCGACGGCGACGGCATTTCGGGACGGCCGAATGTCGTTTGGTCTTCCGAGTACGACCAGCCAATGCTGGGACGCTTTGGCCTGAAGGCAGGCTCGCCCACGGTGCGCGCGCAATCCGCAGGTGCCTTTGCCGGCGATATCGGGATATCCAGCCGACTGGCGCCCGATGGATGGGGTGAATGCACCAAGAACCAAACTGCGTGTCGCGCCGCGCCGAACGGGAACACGCCCGCCCACGGAGATTTTGAGATCTCGGACGAAGGGATGGATCTGGTCACATACTATTCGCAGAACCTCGCCGTTCCCGCGCGTCGAAATGTCGGAGATCGGAACGTGCTTCGTGGCAAGCAGGTTTTCTATGAGACCGGATGCACCAGCTGCCATACACCAAAGTTTGTAACACACCGCCTGCCCGATCAGCCCGAACAAAGCTTTCAGCTGATCTGGCCTTACACGGACATGCTTTTGCATGACATGGGCGATGGGCTGGCGGACAACAGGCCTGAAGCGCGTGCCAATGGCCGGGAATGGCGAACGCCACCGCTTTGGGGCATCGGACTGACCCAAGTGGTCAGCGGGCACACATATTTCCTTCACGACGGGCGCGCGCGATCCCTGCTGGAAGCCGTGCTTTGGCACGGAGGCGAGGCGCAAGGCCAGCGCGACGCCGTAATTTCAATGCCGACCGCCGACCGCGAGGCGCTCATACTGTTCCTGGAGAGCCTTTGATGCGTTTGATCCAAACACTTATCCTCACCTGCCTGCCGCTAGGCGTTCAGGCGGGCACGGTTGACGTCCTCGATCGCCATATCCTGCCCGGATATGCGCGGTTTGCCGAAGCAACCTCGGCGTTGGCAACTGCCACCGACAGGTGCGATGTGTCGGTGATGCGCCCGGCCTACAACGAGGCGTTCGATGCCTGGCTCGGGATCAGCCACATCCAGTTGGGTCCAATCGAAGATCGCGGATTGACCCTGGCGATTGCGTTTTGGCCCGATCCCAAGGATCGCGCCGGAAAGACACTGAGGGGCCTTGTTGTCGATCAAGACCCGATTGCCGAGGATGCCGATGCCTATGAAACCATGTCCGTTGCCGCACGCGGTTTCATGGCAATGGAGCGGATGCTTTACGACCCGCCAGAGGGTGAGGCCGACTACATCTGCGCTTTGACCACAACGATCGCGGCGGATCTGGCCACCTCCGCACAAGTTCTGACAGAAGACTGGGTGCAGTTTGCCGATCTTATGCGCGCACCCGGCGATGGCAACACCCGCTTTCTGTCTGAACAGGAGGTCGAACGCGCGCTGTTCACAAGCCTCAGCACAGGCCTTGCCTTTCTGCAAGATCAAAGGCTGGGGCGCCCGCTGGGCACATTTGACCGTCCGCGCCCGCTGCGGGCCGAAGCACGCCGGTCTGGCCGGAGCTTGCGCAACATCGACCTGAGCCTTGTGGCATTGCGCGATCTTGCGGACACGCTGTCGGGCGGTGAGGCAGCGGACGCGCTCGCCCAGTTTGATGCCGCAATTGAGCGTGCCGCGTCGATTGATGATCCTGACCTGTCGGGCGTGGCCAACCCGGGCGGCCGCATCCGGATCGAAGCGTTGTCGCAATCGGTGTCCAACCTTCGGCAAGCCGTTGCGTTCGACATCGGAGAGCGTCTGGGCGTCAAGGCGGGCTTCAATTCGCTGGATGGCGACTGATGCCATCACGCCGCAGTTTTCTGACCGGCCTTATTGCTGCGGGCAGCGTTCCCCGGCTTGGCTGGGCAGATGCCGGTGCGCCGGCCTTTCTCGCGGCAGGGCGCAGCACGGACGGGCATTATGTGCTCTGCGGTTTGCGCGTAACAGGCGACATCGCGTTCCGTTTGCCGCTGCCGGATCGGGGCCATGCCGCTGCTGCCCACACCAAGGCACCCGAGGCGGTGGCCTTTGCCAGGCGGCCCGGCACTTTCGCCCTGATCCTCGACTGCGCGCGTGGCGATGTTGTCGCACGTTTGGCGGCGCCGACGGGTCGGCATTTCTATGGCCATGGCGCGTTTGATAGCGCGGGCGATTTGCTGCTGACCACCGAGAACGACATCGACACGGGCGTCGGCCGGATCGGGCTCTGGTCGCGCGCCAAAGGGTACATGCGGGTCGGAGACATCGAAAGCGGCGGCATCGGTCCGCACGAGGTCATCCGGCTAAAGGATGGCGGTTTTGCGATCGCCAATGGTGGTATCCGCACGCATCCTGACACCGGTCGCGCCAAACTGAACCTCGACACGATGCGCCCCAATCTGACGATCTTGAACGCCGATCTCAGTCCGCGTGATCAAGTTCAGCTGCCACCTTCGCTTTCGCAACACTCCTTGCGCCACCTGGCCGAGGGTCCAAACGGCCTCATTGCCTGCGCGTTCCAATGGCAAGGCGACATTGCCGACAGCCCGTCCGTCCTGGGCCTATACCGCCCTGACGGAGGGCTGATACTTGCGCCGGTCGAACCCACAGACGCGGTTGCCATGCAGGGCTATGCGGGCAGCGTCGCAGTGGCCCGGACCCGGATCGCTGTCACCGGACCAAGGGGGGCGCTTGCGCTTGTCACCGATCTTGGCGGCAACACACGCCATCGCCTGCGGAAATCCGAGATTTGCGGCGCGGCCGCGCATGACGAAGGACTGATCCTGACCGATGGCTGGGGCGGGCTTCACGGAGTGGATCAGGGAAAGATCACACGGATCGCCCAGCATGAACTGGACTGGGACAACCACCTCGTAGCGCTCTGACGCTTGACAGGCCGGATCGTAAGGCCGCGAATAGGCCAGCACAGGGACGGAGACATCCTATGGACATCATACGCGCCGGTGGTCGGCCGTCACTCAGCCCAAACCCGGACTGGTTTACCGGCACCGTTTGGTTTGATCCCATTTTTGAAACGCCCGAGCCGGCTCGACTGCGCACGTTGCGCGTGACCTTTTCGGCAGGGGCTCGAACCGCATGGCATACGCATCCACTGGGACAAACGCTGTTTGTTGAATTCGGCACCGGCCTTGTCGGCACGCGCGACGCCGCGCCGCGCTTCATCCGCGCGGGCGATACGGTCTGGATCCCTCCAGGCGAGGAACACTGGCACGGCGCGGCACCGGACAATTCAATGACCCATATTGCGATGCAAGAGGCGTTGGACGGCAGCGCAGCAAACTGGCTCGAGCTGGTCACGGACGCCGATTATCTGCGCGCTCCCGGCGCCGACTAAGAAGCGAACGCTATTCATCTCCGTGCGCTGCCTACAGCATCGGAGATCGCTCGCGCTT
>JBCCVT010000301.1:0-3343 GCA_039195015.1 Pseudomonadota bacterium | reverse complement strand
ACGACAGCTGGCCGGATGATGTCGACGCCGCTTTGCGCGCACTGACCCCGGGCCATGCGTTCGCGGTGCCGGATGTGCTTTTTGCCAAAATCACGGAAGATCAGCGTGCAGACTGGCAGACCCGTTTTGCAGGGACGCGGGATTAAATTCCGTCAGCGCGGGGCAGAACTGCGACCCTTCTTTCAATGCATTTCGGCACACGGATGAAGGCCCAAATCCAACGTGACTCGTGCCCCAATCCACACGCTTGAAGCGGAAATGAACCGGTTTCGACACGATCGAGCGCCTGCGCCGATCAACTCTGCTTTCGCAAATACTCCATGACCGCAGGCCGTACCGACTGTTCGCCCCGATGGCGCGCATCTGCAATGATCTTTCGCACCTCGCCCAGGTTCGATTTCAGAAGCAGGCTCTTGACCGGCCCGATCGAGGCCGGGCGCATCGACAGCGTGCGGATGCCAATCGAAGCAAGGCACAGCGCCTCAATCGGACGTCCGGCATCCTCACCACAGAAACTGAGCGGAGTTTCCGACACCGCACACCGTTCGACGATGCGTTCGATCACGCCCAGAAAGCTCACATTGAGCGTATCGTAGCGCCGCCGCACCCGTTCGTTCTCGCGATCCGCGGCGAAAAAGAACTGTTTCAAATCATTGCCGCCGATGGACAGGAACCCGACATCGTCAAAGAATTTCTGCGGCGCAAAGGCGAGGCTCGGTGTCTCCAGCATCGCGCCCACCTCAAGCGTCTCGGGCAGGACATGACCCAGACGCGCCTCGCGGGCGATCGCCTTGTCGACCTCGGACTTGGCCGCGCGGTATTCATCAAGCTGGGCGATGAAGGGAAACATCACTGTCAACGGCCTGCCTTTGGCGGCGCGGATCAGTGCCTGCAACTGCATGCGCAGCACGCCCGGCTTGTCGAGCCCGACCCGGATCGCGCGCCACCCCAGGGCGGGGTTCGGCTCGTCCTGCGGCTTCATGTAAGGCAGCACCTTGTCGGACCCGATATCGAGCGTGCGGAACACAACCCGCTTGCCGCCCGCAGCGTCAATGACGCGGGAGTAAAGCTCGGCCAGCTCGTTGCGTTTGGGCATCTGGTTGCGGATCAGGAACTGCAACTCGGTTCGAAAGAGACCAACGCCTTCGGCGCCCGAACCATCAAGCGACGGCAGATCAGCCATGAGGCCCGCATTCATGCAGAGATTGATGCGCGCGCCGTCCTGCGTGACCGCCGGCTGATGCCGGATCGAGATGTATCGCTGCTGCGCTTCGGCCCGCATCGCCATCTTGTCACGGAAGGACCCCGCGACGGTATCGTCCGGGCGCAGATGCACGACGCCGCGTTCCCCATCCACAAGGATCCGATCACCGTTCAGCGCCTCGGTCGTGACCCGTTCGGCATGCACGACCAGCGGGATGGCGAGCGCCCGGGCAACGATGGCCGCATGACTGCCGACCGAGCCTTCCTCGAGCACGATGCCCTTGAGCGCGCGGCCATATTCCAAAAGCTCGGCCGGGCCGATGTTGCGGGCAACCAGGATCGGCGCTTGCGGGATCTCGGCCCCGGTTTCCGCACCTTGCCCGGTCAGAATCCGCAAAAGCCGGTTTGACAGGTCATCCAGATCCGCAAGGCGTTCGCGCAGGTACGGATCGGTCACCTGCCCCATCCGCGCGCGCGCCTGCGATTGTTCCTTTTCCACGGCGGCCTCGGCGCTCAGACCTCGGCTAATGTCTTCCTCCATCCGCCGCATCCAGCCCTTGGAGTTGGCGAACATCCGGTAGGCCTCGAGGACCTTGAGCTGATCCTTGTCACCGTTCTGGCTCATCTTGAGCATCTTATCGACACCGACACGCAGCTCTTCGACCGCGGTTGTCAGACGCTCGCGTTCGCTGTGCGGATCGTCGGCGATCGGGTTCGACACGACGACGCGGGGTTCATGCAGCCAGACATTGCCTTCGGCGGCGCCTTCCTGCGCCGAGGTGCCACGGAACATCACCGCCTGCTGATGTCGCGCCTTAAGCGCCGCGCCTTCGCCGACAAAGGCACCCAGCTCGGTCATCTCGGCGAGGACCATCGCGACGACCTCAAGCGCATAGACCTCGTCATCGCTGAAATCCCGCGTGTCTTTGGTTTGAACAACAAGAACGCCCAGCATCTCACCCAGACGCTGGATCGGGATCCCCATGAACGAGGAGAAGCTCTCCTCACCTGTCTCGGGCATAAAGCGAAAGCCCGGCTCGGAGGGCGCGTCGGGTGTGCGCACAACCTTGACCTGACGCGCCACCTTGCCGACCAGCCCTTCACCCAGCCGCATCCGTGTCTGGTGGACCGCTTCGGGGTTCAGGCCATGCGTGGCACACAACTCGAGCGTGTCTTCGTCGCGGAAGAGGTAGATCGAACATACCTCGGCAATCATCGAATCCGCGATCAGCCGGGTGATCCGGTCCAGCCGCGCCTGACCGGCCTCGTCCCGCGCCATGACATCGCGCAAGCGCCCCAGCAGTTTGCGGCTTTCGGTTTCGGTCTGTTCCACCATGACGCGCGTGCCCGGTCTTGCCTTGTCTCCGCGCCTTAGATCACAGAGCCTCGGCGAACGACAGGGTCAGTCCTCCCTTTTCTGACGACTTAAAACATCGCTGTAAGTGCGCGCAACGGTTGTTTGATCCTGTGAACCCACCGGTTTGCTGTTTCCCGCTCAGTGGCGGAGTTCGCCCATGAGTTGAGCATTCTGTGGGCTTAACGGCGCGGCGCAGGGTTTGAGGCCTGGTGCCCGACCCGGTCACTCCGCGTCCGGCGCCGCGACATAGAGCGGCCGGCGGGGCGCGTCCTGGACCACGGTCCAGCGTTTCACCGGCTGCGTGCGGGCCCGGCGGCGGTCAAGCTGCCAGCGGCGGGCGCGGTCGCGATGCGTTCCGGCCATGTACCAGCGGCTTTCGACCCCTTGCGCGCCGCCTTCCCCGGGCGTCAGGACCAGCCCCAAAGGCGGCGTTGCGGACATCTCTGCCCCCGTCTCAGCCGCCAGATGCAGGCGGCGGATCGGGGTCAGCGCCGGCGCGCCGGGAAGATCGGCCACCACCAGCTTTACCGCGCCCGCGCGCAATGCCTCTTCAGTGCACCACAGCAGATCCTCGGCCCGGCGCGGTGCGACGAACAGGAACCGCGCGGGATCGGTCAGATCGCGCATACCTTGCGGGTTGAGCTGGTCCGGCTGCCATCCCGGCGCGATCCAGAGAACCGGCCCGGCGATATGGCTCGCCACCCACATCGCAAAGGTATGGCGCGCGGGCCCGCAGGCCTCGTGCACGCGGGCAAGCGGCAGGACCACCCCGGGTGCGAGTGT
>JBCCVT010000300.1:0-3344 GCA_039195015.1 Pseudomonadota bacterium | reverse complement strand
CCTCGCCGTGATCCGGCATATGTCGGATCGGGTCGCTGTGATGTATCTGGGCAAGATCGTTGAAACCGGACCGACGGATGCAATCTTCGAACGGCCACAACATCCCTATACCGAGGCGCTCTTGGCCGCGATCCCGATCCCGGCGGTGGGTGTGCGCAAGGCGAAAGTCGCAGTAGAAGGCGACCCACCCGACCCGATCTCGTTGCCGACGGGCTGCCGGTTTCACACACGCTGCCCCTACGCCACGGACCATTGCCGCAGCGCCGAACCGCCGCTGCGCGATCTCGGTGGCGGCCGATCGGCCGCATGTCATTTCAGCGGCGACATCGCCCTATCCGGCATTCGATCGATTGACACCGGCCGGAGCGATGCCGCCCGCCGCCGATTCGACCTCTATGCTGCGGCGCGCGCTGCAGCAAATGACAATAACACCAAAGATCCGCCCAACAGTAAGGAGAGACCTCATGCGCATCGCTAACCTACTTGGCGCCGCAGCGCTTTTGGCGCTTGGCGCCGGCGTCGCCCAGGCCCAGGATTTCCGCATCGGCCTGCAGGAAGACCCCGACATCCTGGACCCCGACCAGTCGCGTACATTTGTCGGTCGCATCGTCTATGCCTCGATGTGCGACAAGCTCGTTGACATCACGCCCGAGCTTGAGATCGTGCCGATGCTCGCCACCGGCTGGGAATGGAACGAGGACGGCACCGAACTCACCATGACCCTGCGCGACGATGTGGTCTTCCACGACGGCACGCCGTTCAATGCCGAAGCCGTTGCCGCCAACATCGACCGGTCCAAGAACCTCGAGACCTCGCGCCGCAAGTCCGAGGTCCGATCCATCGAAAGCTGGGAGGTGGTCGACGACTTCACGATCAAACTGGGCGTTTCAGCCCCTGATGCGACGCTTATCGCCCAGTTCGCTGACCGGTCCGGGATGATGCTGTCTCCGACGGCCTTTGCTGAAGCGGGCGAGGATTTCGGTCTGAACCCGGTCTGTGCGGGCCCCTTCAAATTTGTCGAGCGGGTACAGCAGGACCGCATCGTCCTTGAGAAATTCGCAGACTACTATCGCGCGGACGAGATCAGTTTCGACACGGTCACTTTCCTGCCGATCCCGGACACGACAGTGCGCCTCGCGAACCTTCGGGCAGGTGATCTGGATATGCTCGAGCGGCTTGCAGCGACGGATGTGACCTCGGTCAAGGCGGATGCAGGCCTGACGCTCGAACAGGCGACATCGCTTGGCTATCAGGGCATGACGATCAACGTCGGCAATGGCGACCGGTCAGAAAATCCGCTTGGCCAGAACAGCGCTGTGCGCAAGGCGCTGTCGCTTTCGATTGACCGGTCGGCGCTGAACCAGGTGGTGTTCGAAGGCGCCTTTGCGCCCGGCAATCAACCGTATTCGCCTGCCTCTCCGTGGTATAATGCGGACTTCCCAGTGCCCGAACGTGACATCGACGCGGCCAAGGAACTGCTTTCCGAAGCCGGGTTCGCTGACGGCGTCACAATCGAGGTGCAGGTCACAAACAACCCGGTGCAGACCCAAGTCATGCAGGTAGTCCAGTCGATGGCCGCCGAGGCCGGTATCAAGATAGAGCTGGCGGCCAAGGAATTTGCCACGCTGCTGGCCGATCAGTCCGCAGGAGACTACACTGCCAGCCAGATCGGCTGGTCGGGTCGTGTCGACCCCGATGGCAACATTCACCAGTTCATGACCACCGAGGGCGGGATCAACGATTCCAAGTATTCCGATCCCGAGATGGATCGCCTGCTGAACGAAGCCCGATTGTCCACAGACCCCGAGGTGCGCAAGACCAGCTACAGCGCAGCGATCGCGCTCCAGCAGGAGGATATGCCGGTCGTCTATCTCTATCACCCGGTCTGGATCTGGGCTCTGGATGACAGTGTCTCGGGCTTCACACCCTATCCCGACGGCATGATCCGCCTGCAAGGCGTCAGCGTCACCGAGTAAACCACCCCTCGCGGGCCCGCCGCGTCACCGGCGGGCCTTTTGCCCTGATTGGAGCCATCTCATGCTCGGCTTTCTCGCGCGCCGTGTCCTGATCGCCCTGCCGACGATCTTCCTGATCTCGGTCTTTGTCTTCGGGCTGCAGCATCTGTTGCCGGGCGATCCGATCCTTGTCATGGCCGGCGAAGAGCGTGACCCCGAGGTCATCGCGGCCCTGCGCGAGAAGTATCGCCTGAACGATCCGATCCCGATGCAATACGCTGCCTGGGCCGGAAACGCATTGACCGGAGATCTGGGGATCTCGCTTCGCACACAGCAGCCGGTTCTCGAGCTTATCGGAGAAAAGCTGCCCGTCACGATCCAGTTGGCGGTCATGGCGCTGATGATCGCGATGCTGATCGGGATCCCGGCAGGCGTGATCTCGGCCTACAAGAAAGGCACATGGATCGACTGGCTGGCCAATGTGATTGCCCTGTCGGGGCTTTCGGTGCCTAATTTCTGGCTGGGGATCATGCTGATCCTGCTGGTCTCGGTCCGGCTTGGCTGGCTGCCGGCATCCGGCTATCAGCCACTGTTGGAAGATCCGCTGCAATCGATCCGGACCATGCTGATGCCGGCCTTCGTGCTGGGGACCGCGCTTGCGGCGACACTGATGCGTCACACCCGATCCGCAATGCTCAGCGTGCTTCGATCCGATTACGTCCGCACCGCCCGCGCCAAGGGGCTGCGCGAACGGACCGTGCTGGTGAAACACGCGCTGCGAAACGCGCTGGTGCCGGTCGTGACCGTCACCACCCTGCTCTTTGGAGAGCTTCTGGCCGGCGCCGTTCTGACCGAACAGATCTTTACGATCCCGGGTTTTGGCAAGCTGGTGGTGGACGCGGTCTTTAACCGCGACTACGCGGTGGTCCAGGGTATCGTGCTCTGCACCGGGATCGCTTTCATTTTCATGAACATTCTCGCCGATGCGGCCTACCGTATCCTCAATCCAAGGATGAGAGACGCATGACCGCGCTTGCCGATCCTTCCGGCGCGGATCCCGTCACGCCCGAACGCCAGCGGCGTGCCTGGACAAAGTTCCGCAAGAGCCCGTCGGCGCTCCTTGGTGGTGCGCTTGTGGCCTTCTTTGTGATCGTCGCTGTTCTGGCGCCGCTGCTGCCTGTGCCCGGCCCTGCGGAAACGGATTGGTCAGCCGTGCGCAAGGCGCCATCGACGGCGCATCCCTTTGGCACGGACGAGATCGGACGTGATGTGCTCAGCCGAATGATCTGGGGGGCGCAGGCGTCGCTGCTGGCCGGGGTCGTATCGGTTCTGATCGCCGTTGCGCTTGGCGTACCGCTGGGTGTGCTTGCAGGCTATCGCAAGGGCTGG
>JBCCVT010000299.1:0-3348 GCA_039195015.1 Pseudomonadota bacterium | reverse complement strand
CGTCCACCTCGCCTGCGACTGACAGCCGACGGACATCGCTTCGAATTGTTTGCAGCGGCGTCTTGAGCTCGTGGGCAAGATGCGCGGTTAGCGCGCGCAGATCACTCAGCAACTGATCGAAGCGCGGCAGAACATCAGACAGGTGGTCACTGAGGCGTCTGAGCTCGGGCGCTTCGGTGTCGATCGCCACTGTCGCCGACGTGTTGCCGGCCGCAAAATCGTCGAGCACCGCGTTGATGCGGTCCAGCCCGGTCCGGTAGCGTCGTCGGTGATCGAGATGCAGTGCGACACCCACGGCGACCGCGAAGGCGTAACCGGCCCAGACCGCAAGCAACTCGCGCCTCGCGCTACGTGTCTGCAACGTTGGCACGCCGACAGCATAGCTGACGAACACTTCGGCCATCGGCAAATCCCAGCTTTGTGACTCCACCGCAATGTCAGGGGCGAAAACATCGTAGGAGCGCCCATCAATGGCGCGCCGTTCCACCGCGCCTGGAACCGCGTCAGCCAGTGCCGTTGCGAGTCCCGGCCGGGTTTCGCGGAGCAGTCTGTTATCCGGGCCGACCCGACGCCAGACCGCAAACTCAACGTCGCCAGTTCCCGGGACTAGTGCGCCTTCGACGCGGCTGATCTCGGCCACAAGTCCACTCAGGCCGTCGCGTTCAAGCAGCAGCAGAATGCGCGTTTCGATGGTCTGAGCCAGATCGCGGTTGCTGCGCGCCGCCCCCGCCAGAACCGAGGCCGACAGGCCGACAGCCGCCAGAGTGGAGATGACCAGCAAGGCTAAGAGCAACGCGCCACCCGAGAGGCGATGAAACGCGCGCTTCCACCCTTTTGGCTGTGGTGCCGTCACGCGTCCGGATCCGGTCCGGGCAGACGGAGTAACGGCTCGGCGCGGAAGCAATACGCGTCTTCGTCGGTGGCAATGAAATCAGGGTAGACCTCACCCCGCGCCGCCAGGAATGATTTGAAGTCACGCACAAGGCGGTGGCGCGCTGCGGTCACCGGGTTCGACCCCACATCCATAAAGACCTTGTCCCACACATCGGCGTAGATCATCCGTTTCGGGATCGGCAGCCCCTCGCGTTCGGCAAGGTAGATGAGCATGTCGCATTCTTTGGGACGCAGATCGATCCGCTCACCCCGCCAGCGCGCCATTCTGTCGCGCCGGGCCAGCTCCAAAGGACCAAAGATCAGGTTCTCGTCGACATCACGTGGCCGCAAGAGAACCTGGACCCGCGCGACCAGTTCGTCGCCATGGACCGGTTTGCAGATGTAATCGTCCGCGCCCGCATCACGCAGTCCCATAATCCGGTCCTCCACATCGTCCATGGCCGTAAAGAGAAGCGCGGGTGTCCGAATACCATTGCGGCGCAGGAAGGCCACGAATTCCAAGCCATCGCCATCAGGCAAACCGCGGTCGACCACCAGAGCGTCCACGGTGCGCGCCTCAAAACACGCGCGCGCCTCAGCCAGGGTTTTTACATAGAGCGCATCCATGCCGGCCGCCTTCAACTCGTCGACGGCCCAGGACCCCGTCTTTTCGGTGTCCTCAACGACCAGAACGAAGGGCTGTCGCGCCCCAAGCATCAGCGCGCGCGTCCGTACCAGCAGATCTGCAGAGGGCGCATCCGCCTCCATCACATCATGTGCGCCTTGGGCAAGCAGTGCCTCGCGCCGATTGCGAAAGGTTTCGCCATGCGCCAAACGGAACAGAACAAGGATCAAAATCCCGCGCCCTTTGAGCGCGGCGAGCGCCGCATCGAGCGTGACCCGATCCTGTCCGGTCCCATCCAGAATGACCAGTGGAGCATCCTGAGGGATCGCATCGATATCGCTCAAGGCGCTCAGATCGATCTGGTGGCGCCGCAACATCTCGATCCGGTCATTCGCGCCCGGCGCGGCCGCGCCGACATACGCGCAAACAGTCATGGTCCGTCGTCCTTCCCTTCATCCGGCGGTCACGCAAGCGCAGCCAACCGTTGTCGTGTTGTCCCCGCCTGCCAGGCCGGGGAGCGCCTGCTTGTTGCGCCGTTGGGCCTCGCGCTCGGTCAAAGGCAAAGCCTCGGTGACTATACAATCCGCATAGGCTTTGGCGATCTCGAAAAGCCGCTTCTTTCCGCGTAGGTCGGCAAAGGCCCTCATCTGGCGCAGCTCCTTGCGTGAAACCTCGGCACCAACGGCCTCAAACGCCGCCTCGGTCAGGTCGAGGTCATATTTTTCGTAAGCGACCCGGCTGCCCGGCATCGCGGCCAAATCCGCGAGAACGCCGTCCGCCTGATGACTGGCATCGCCCACTGCACCTGCGAGCCCCTGCAACAGCCGGCTCACCGCCGTTGCGTTCAGCACCGACGGTGCGCTGTGGCGCGGGCGGGAGCTGCCGGTACCCAGACCGGTGATTGCAATCTCCTCCACCCAGCAATCCATCGCGAGGCGCGCAAGCAGCAAGGCAGGATTGTTGAAAGGGCTCAGACCACCATCGATAAAGACATCATCGGCCCCGTCATCACCAAGCGGCAGCACCTCGGGACGGAACAGACCCGGCGCCGCCGTGCTGGCGCGCAGCACACGATCCAACGGCAGGGCATCGCCGCGCAACTCGGCACCAAGGCATGTTCTTGGATCCTGGCCCGCGAGCAGCGTCGACAGGGCCATCGGAACCGACCGACAGAGGTTTTTGGCCACAATTGTCAGATCGCATTGCAGATCTTTCCGGTTCAAGGAACGATCCCGCGTACGCCGCGAAAAATGAGACCGCAACCGTGTTTCGTCCAGCCGGTCATGCAGCATCGGGATCGAAAAGCGACGAGGCCGGAACCCCTGCGGCGCTTCCTCAAGATAGAAGCTTGCGATCTCGTCAGCGGTCAGACCCAACGCCACGCCCGTGGCGATCACCGCGCCGGTGCTGGTGCCTCCAACCAGGTCAAACGAGTCACACAGACGGTAGTCGTCGCCATATGTCGCGCGTCCAAGTGTTTCGAACCGCAAAAGCATCGCGGCGGGGATCACGCCCAGAAGCCCTCCGCCCGTGACGGACAGCACGCGCTTTGGCCCCGGTTTTGATTGCGGGATGATATCGGAAAAGGCGGGATTGTATTGCATGTAGGTCATTGTCGCACCCCTCGCTGTTAGATCGTTTCCTTTTCGATAACGGTGAACGCGGGTCGGCCGAAGTGACAGGTTTTGTCACCGGCGCGCGCGGGATCACGGTGACAAAACTTGTGAGTTAGCCGATGCCGTTAATGCGTTGACCTATCAAGCCAACTTGCCTTTACTGGGCGCGGACGCAGGGTAAACCCGCGGCATAGCCGGGAAGCATTGCGTTTTTTTATTGAGGGGGTGTTTGAT
>JBCCVT010000298.1:0-3354 GCA_039195015.1 Pseudomonadota bacterium | reverse complement strand
CCGGTTTCGGGATGGTTTGCCATGGATTGGAGCCCTATCGCATTATGCCCGATAAGGCAAACTTATTGGACATGATGGGGACCGACAGGGCAGGGCGGTTATGGGCTGCATATGCCTGCGAAAGCGCCGCCCGGTGAAAGCCCTCCGCGCGTGGCCAACGCGCCGGCACCGGCGGGGGCGACCGAAACAGACTACCCCGAATGCCCGCCCGGGTCACCTCCGGACGCGGGCAGACCCCTGAAAATGTGGCGTTTTTGCCGGGCGCAGGGCTGAGCGACCTGCATCTTGTGGTGAACGGTGAAAAGGTGCCCAGTTCTTGGTGCTTGTTCCTGCGACACTAAGTGCGGCCAAAGAACCTTGCGTGTCATTGAGGCGAATTGGAGCACAAGGAATGAGCATCTTCGCCAATACCAGGCATGCTGAGCAGGTGAATTCCGCATGGTGGCCTGACGTTCTGGGAAGGTGGTTTGGTCGAAACGCGGGGATCGGTGCATTTGAAACGCGAGGCCGATAACACAGCGGTCCCGCTGAACCGCTCGGCGTCTGGTCGGATGTGATCCGCTGCGCTGCGGATCAGGAAAAAGGGGCGGCGCGTCATTCGCCTTGTGAAAACGGCCGCCGATGTCCATCGTTTCACAGGTCTCGAGCACGATCAAAAAGCGCTGCCCTGAGACAGTTCCTTGACAAGCCAAGCACGGAACGCTTCGAGATGGGGGGGACGGCGCGGCCCCTCCGGCTCCACGAACCAGTAGGAAATGCCGGTGGGAAAACGACCCGGAAACGGCGCGACAAGCCGGTCCATTGCAATGGCATCTTGAGCCAGCGTCTCCCACGCCAGAAACACACCTTGCCCGGCCACCGCCGCGTCGAGGCAGAGCGACGCGTCAGAGAAAACCGGGCCGTCGCTCAACTGGTCCTCGGACATGCCATTTGGCGAGAGCCACACATCCCACCCAAACATCGGTTCCGGCTCGCGAATGATGGGTACTTGCGCAAGGTCGGCCACGTCACGCAAACGATCCGAAAGGGCAGGCGCGCAGACTGGGAAGACCCGCTGCGGAAGAAGCTCTTCCTGCCGCACGCCACGCCAGCCGCCCCAGCCCACACGGATACAGGCGTCAATTTCACCTGGCCGGGGTTCAACGATGGCAACAGACGCATCGATACGGATCCGAATGTCGGGTCGGGCCTGGGCAAATCGGCCCAATCGCCACACCAGCCATTTCCCTGCAAAGACCGGCGCAACCGAGACCGTGATGGCGTCGTCCGGGCTTTGCCGTGTCAGCGAAACACCGCGGGCCAGAGCGGCGAAGCCGTCTGTCAAATGCCGGGCCACATCCTCTCCGATCCTGGTCGGTACAAGGCCTTTCGGCTTCCGATCGAAAAGCTGACGGTCGAGTTGTGCCTCGGCCTTGATGATCTGCTGGCTGACAGCGCCCGGAGTAACGCCCAGCTCATCCGCTGCTGCGCGGAGCGTACCAAGGCGCGCGACCGCCTCGACGGCGCGCAGGGCCATCAGGTTCACCCGAGACAGATCATGCATGTAGCAAAACTATATGTTGTTAGAGAAAACATCGATAAAAATATGAGGCTGGGCATGCCATTTATCCAGTCATGCTAAATCATCTGTACTTCACGTTTGCTTGTCGGTTGGCGCGTATGATGCCATTGGATCTGGGTAAGCCCGGAAATCGGTGTGAAGCCAGTGACATGCACTGGCGTCGCGACCCGCTTGCGCATCCCGCGATCCGTTCCATGAGCGAACGCGAACGCGCCGATCTTCCCTTTGATCCAAGGCGGATTTGGCCGGAATAGGGATGAGCGACGCCCATCGGGAGGGTCAAGCGAACGCATCCATGAGTTTGGAAAGGGGCGCATCATCACACCCGTCTTGGACCCGGTCGATCGGGATCAATCTGTGCGCGAGGCTCAGTCGACCCCTTCTCCGCGCCGCATCTGTGCGTGATCGAGCAACCAGTCCACCACGGTTTTCACCGCTCTTCTGTGTCCGGTTTCGCGGTTTGCAATGATCCAATAGTTGATGCCCAGATCGAGTTCAGCGTCGCCAAACGGGCGAACAAGCGAACCCGTCGCGAGGCTGTCTTCGGCCAGGCGCGCCCGCGCCAGAGCCACACCCTGGCCCTGTTCGGCAGCACGCAGGATCAGGTCTGAGGATGTCAGACGCGGCCCGCGCCGGACGTTGAGCCGGCCTGGTCCCATCCGCTTTTGCCAAGTTGCCCAGGACGCTGACGGGTCGCGATCGTGCAGGAGGGGCATGTTTCTCAGCGCATCGATCCCTGACGGTTGACCGAGCGTTTCCCAAAGTCGTGCCGCCATAACCGGAAAGACCCGTTCATCCATGAGCGGCACCGGATCAAGGTCCGGTGAAGGTTGCGAACCCATCCGGATGTTCAGATCGGCCCCGGTGGCTTCCGGGGTCTTGCGCGCCTGATCCACAAGGATCGACACTTGAATTTTCGGGTGCTTTTCGCTCAAGCGCGGCAGTCGCGGCAAAAGCCAGCGCATGGCGAAGGACGGTGTTGTCGCGATCGTGACGGAATTTGCATCAGACCCTTCGCGCGTTTTCAGAACGGCGGTTTCCAGATCCGTCATCGTCGCCAGTGCGGCTTTGCCAAGGGCCGCGCCTTCAGCGGTGAAGACCAGCGCGCGTTGACCGTGACGCTTTTCAAACAAGGGGAGCTCGAGCCAGGCTTCCAGATCCCGCAGCGCGCGGCTGACGGCGGAATGTTGAATGCCAAGACGCCGTCCCGCCGGACGTATCCCACCGGTTTCATAGACCGCCGCGAGCGCGCGCAGGAGGGTAAGTGGCAAGTCACGCATGGTGACTGTGTTAGACCAAAACGCCTATGTTTGCGAACGGACGGCATGGACCGGTTTGTTTAGGTTCACGCTGAGAAAGGACCGGCTATGGGTATGCTGATCGACGGAGTGTGGTGCGGGGACATTGATCGTTTCATGCAGGATGGCGCGTTTAGACGCGAGGCGTCCGAGCTTGCCATTCTGCCGGTCGCGGAGGTCGCGGAGCGTTTGCAAGGCCAAGCCCGGACCGTTCTCGTCGTGTCCCGGAGCTGCCCCTGGTCCCATCGCACAACCCTGGTGCGCGGGCTGAAGCGGTGCGAAGATGTGACCGTCGTTTGGGCTGGTGGCCCCAGAGTGGAAGGTTACGCGGCGTCCGGTTTTCCGGGACCTCAGCCCGGGCCGAAACCCATCCGACATGTCCATCAGCTTTACAGTGCGACCGATCCGGCCTTTACCGGACGCGCGACGGTGCCGCTGCTTTGGGATGCGGGTTCACGCTCGATCCTGACCAATTCATCCGCGATCATCGCGCGG
>JBCCVT010000297.1:0-3370 GCA_039195015.1 Pseudomonadota bacterium | reverse complement strand
CGAGACTGTCGAAGACACAAGCACACCGGAAGAGATCGCCGATGAGGTGGTGGACGGTGACACCTTGCCCGCCGAGGACACCGTGGCCGATGAGACGGTCGAGACCGCCGACGATACGATCGAAGGCGAGGTCACCGCGACCGATGACAGTGCGGACAGCCCGGTCGAAGGCGAGGTGACCGCGACCGAGGACAGCACGGATAGCCCGGTCGAGGGTGACGACCCGCACAAAACGGAAGAAACCGTCACCGAAGCCGAAGCCGAATTCGAAGACAAGCCGCTGCACCCCGATGACGGGGACCCGGCCACGGAACCGGATCAAACGCCCGAGCCCGACGTTGTTCCGGACCCCGAACCCGTGGTGCAGGAAAAGGTGGTCGAGCGTGTGATCGAGCGCCGGCGCGGGTTCTTCCCCGCGCTGATCGGCGGGCTCGTCGCCGCTGTCTTTGGCTTTTTTGCCGGCCGGTCGGACATTGCGGACCAATACCTGCCGCAGGCGTTGCAGTCCGAGACCAGCGTGATCGCGGCTGGCAATTCGGCGGCCATCACCGCGTTGCAGTCGCAGATCGCCGACCTGTCCTCGGATCTGGCCGGGCGACCCGTTGTGGATGTCGATGCGATAGATGCAAGTATTTCGGATCTGGGAGAAAATCTCGCGCCATTGCCCGGAGCGGTCGGAGACCTGCAATCGGCGCTTGATGCGCTTGGCGGTCAACTTGCTCCGGTGGCGGATCGCGTCGCCGCGCTGGATGCGGAACTGCCTGCTCTCGCGGAACGTCTGACCACGGTCGAAAAACGTCCGATTGCCGAAGGCCTGTCCGAAGACGCCATTGCCGCCTATGAGCGGGAATTCGAAGGGCTTCAGGATACGCTCGCCGCGCAGCGCGAAGAGCTGAGCCAAACGGTCGCTGCCCAGCAGCAAGCCTTGCAGGACGCAGCGACGGCCCAGCAGGCCGAATTCGATCGCATCCTGTCCGAGGCGCAGACGCGCGAGGAAGATGCCGAGGCCTCGGCCCGCCGTGCGGCGGCAGATACGGCTCTGGCGCAGTTGCGCTCCGCCTTGGACAATGGCGCACCCTTCGCGCCGCAGCTTGGCATTATCGCGGCGGCCGGTTTCGAGGCGGATCCTTCGCTGACCTCGGTTGCCGAAACCGGCGTCGTCACCTTGGCATCGTTGCGCGAAGAGTTCGCTCCGGCGGCCCGTGCCGCGCTTGCCGCGGTCCGATCCGAAGAGGGCAACGTCGCGGGCGATCTTGGCAGTTTCCTTGCGCAGCAGCTTGGGGCCCGGTCGGTCACGCCGCGCGAAGGCGATGACGCTGACGCGGTTCTGTCCCGCGCCGAGGCCGCGTTGACCAAAGGACAGCTCGACACCGCGCTGACCGAGATATCCGCCCTGTCCGACACTGCAAAACAAGCTCTGGCGGACTGGACCGCCGGTGCCGACACACGTCACGCCGCGATTTCGGCCGCCGACGCGCTATCTGCGAAATTGAATTCAAACTGAAGAGGCCGTCATGCTAGCGTCGCTTATCAAGTTTTTGCTGTTTGTTGCGATCGTCGCCGGGCTGACGGTTGCAGCGGGATACCTTCTTGAACGGGATGATGGCCTGACCGTCATCGTAGCCGGTACGGAATACACCTTTGACGCGTTTGAATCCGTCATAGCGGCCTGTGTCCTTGTGGTTGTCGTGTGGGTGTTTCTCAAGCTGCTGTCGCTTCTGGTGGCGACGCTGCGCTTTCTCAGCGGGGACGAGACTGCGTTTTCCCGATGGTGGGGGCGCCGTAACGAACGCCGGGGTTTTCAGGCATTGACCGAAGGCATGACTGCGCTGGCGTCGGGCGAACCGCGCCTGGCGATGTCCAAGGCAGCGCAAGCCGAGCGGTATCTGCAAAGACCCGAACTGACCAACCTGCTTGTCGCCCAGGCGGCCGAGATGAATGGTGACACGAAGAAAGCGGCCGAAACCTACAAGCAGCTTGTCACGAACGAAAAGACCCGGTTTGTCGGTGTGCGCGGTATCATGAAACAGAAGCTCTCTGAAGGCGACACTGACACGGCGATGAAGCTGGCCGAACAAGCCTTCAAACTGAAACCGCGTCACGAGGAAACCCAGGACGTCCTTCTGCGTCTTCAGGCGGATGCGCATGATTGGGCCGGGGCGCGCAACACACTGAGCGCCAAGCTCAAGCACGGTTCGCTCCCGCGCGATGTCTATACCCGACGCGAGGCGGTGCTGGCGCTGGCCGAAGCCAAGGACATTCTGGACGAGAACGCGACCATTGAGGAACGCGAAGAGGCGATCCAGGCGAACCGACTGTCGCCTGATCTGATCCCGGCTGCGGCGATGGCTGCGCGGAGCTATATCAAAAAGGGCAAACCGCGCTATGCCACGCGCATTCTCAAGAAGGCGTGGGATGTGCTCCCGCATCCGGATCTTGCGGCCGCTTTCGCCGAGATAGAGCCGAACGAAAGCTCGACCGCACGGCTCGAGCGGTTCCAGACCCTGACCCGCTCGCATCCGGATCACCCGGAAACCAAGATGCTGCTGGCAGAGCTGAACATCGCTGCCGAGAACTTTCCCCAGGCGCGCCGGGCCATGGGCGATCTGGCCGAAACCGATCCGACCAAGCGCAGCTTGACGCTGATGGCGGCGATCGAGCGTGGTGAAGGCGCGGATGACTCGGTGGTCAAAGCGTGGCTTGCCAAGGCGGTCACCGCGTCCCCCGGTCCGCAATGGATCTGCGAAGTGGATGGCAAGGCCTATGCGGAATGGACGCCGATTACCGATGGCGGTTTCGACACGCTGACCTGGAAAACCGCACCAGCATCCGAGGCGATGACCGGGAATGCGGTTGGGATGCTGCCGTTGATCGTCGGCTCGCAAAAGCCGGATCCGGTGCCCGAACCGCGCCCGGAGCCCGAGCCGGACGTCGTTGAAGCCACCGCAGAAGAGGCCAAGCCCGAGACGGAACCCGCCAAAGCCTGATGGCTGCACAACTAAATCGGTTTCCGCGCTGGAAAGGGCTTGGAATCCCCCTGGCACTGGAGGTATAGGCCCCAGACAGGCCGGTGTAGCTCAGCTGGTAGAGCACGTCATTCGTAATGATGGGGTCGTAGGTTCGAGTCCTATCACCGGCACCAGTCAATCACCCCTAAGTCACGGATAAAGAATGGTTTCCAGATTGATGGCCCGCTGAGGTCCACAATCGGGTCCACAAAGCCAATGACAAGAGCCTTCGTGATCAAGCATCTAAGAACCGAAAAGAACGGCGTCCGTAAGTATCGCCGCAGGCTCCCAAAGAACCTTCAAGCAGCCCTCGGAAAGACAGAGATTGTCAAGGTCCTGGGCAAGTCTGAACACGATGCCCT
>JBCCVT010000296.1:0-3374 GCA_039195015.1 Pseudomonadota bacterium | reverse complement strand
GTTGGAGGTCGCTGCTCACATAACTGCAACGATGATGCGCCGGGTCGAGGATGCGACGGCCTTGCGTGTAGTCCTGCAAGACGCGCGGTTCAACGCGCTGGCGGCGGGACCGGGGCTGGGGCTCGATCGGGCAAGGGATCTGCTGCCGGAGTTCCTGCGCACCCATCGCCCCACGGTTCTGGATGCGGATGCACTGACGGCCTATGCCGATGACCCCGACGCATTGATCAAGGGACTTCATCCGGACTGCATTCTGACTCCCCACTCTGGCGAATTCGCGCGTCTTTTTCCTGCGATCGCCGAGACATTGAACCGCGCGCCCACTTCCGGGCCAGCCTATTCCAAAGTTGATGCCACCCGTGCCGCCGCTGCGTCCGCCGGATGCATGATTCTATTGAAGGGACCCGATACGGTGATCGCTGCACCGGACGGGCGCTGTGTGGTGCATTCTGCATATTATGATCGCGCGGCACCGTGGCTCGCGACGGCCGGGGCTGGCGATGTGCTGGCTGGCTTTGTCACCGGTTTGCTGGCGCGCGGGTTCGACCCCTTGGCTGCGGCCGAGACCGCCGCTTGGTTGCATGTGGAATGTGCGCGGGTTTTCGGGCCGGGCCTAGTTGCCGAGGATCTTCCGGAGATTTTGCCACAGGTCTTTCGCGACCTCGGGCTCTGAAGGTCAGGCGACCCCCCGCAGGACGGCTGCTTTGGCCGGGCCGCTCGCGATCTCGAGCCCGTTTGCGTAGATCACATGTTCCGAGGCGAAACGCAGCGCATAGAGTTCCAGCTTGGTCATGCCCAGATCCGTGATGAATTCTCCATCCACCAGCGCATCCGCACGGATCATCGCGCTGTCTTTCCCGGTCATCACCTTGGCGCGGTCATCTCGGATGTACACCTGCTGGAACCCGGGCAGAACCACCTGACTGTGCGATGCGCTGGTCCGTTCGGCGGGCAGGACAAAGCGGATGGCATGGGCGATGCGGCGGAACCGTTCGACCCGGACAAGAGGCGCATACCCACGGTCTCGAGTGATCACCATGTCGCCGGGCACGAGATACTCGACCGGCAATTCGCCGTCCTTGGTCAGGATCATCGTCCCGGGCCGACAGCCCGAGGACAGACCCACATCCGACAACAACATGCGCGTGTCGGACCAGTCATACCGCATCATCTGCGGAACAGGTTCGCAATGCGCATCCCAAAGCGTCGCTGGATCGAACATCGTACCACTCCCATTGGTCGATCCTAAGCTCGTTTATGAAGATGTTTAAATTGCGGCGGCTCTGGGGCGATTGTTGATCATACCCGATAAGTCCCGCGATCGGTTTTTTTGCGATCTATGTTAACGGGCGGGGTGTAGGACCCCGCCCGCATCAGCGATTAGCCGAGGAGGTCATCGGTGGGGGTGATGATGAAGTCATCCTCACTCAGATCGCTAATATCGAGACGGCGCAGGAAAATGCTGTCGCCTTCGCCGAAGTCCAACTCGACCCCGCCGCGAACCTCGCGGGCTGCGTCGAGCACGTCATGGAAATCGTGCACTCCGTGCACCGACAGGGCCAACTGGTCATCGCCGCGCCGGTTGAAATCCAGGATCACATCCGCACCGTCACCTTGCACATATATAAACGTATCGTCGCCATGACCGCCAGACAGAATGTCATCGCCACCGCCGCCATTGATCACGTCATGACCACCGCCTGCGCGGACAAAGTCGTTACCGTCACCCGCGTCGATCTCGTCCCAGCCCCGGCGGGTGACGATGAAATCATTGCCGTCTCCCGCATCGACCAGGTCATCGGCCCTCCCGCCAAAGATGAAGTCGCGCTGGTCCGTGCCATCTCGTTCGACCACGCGATTAATATGTACGATTGCCACCTGCGCTCCCTCGCGCGTGAAATCCGCCTCTTCGGTGATCGCGGCACCAAAGGCGTTTGTGCCGCCCAGGATGATCTGGTCGCCTTCGCCGACCGGGTTGCCCTCGGACCCGTTGAAACCGGGATGCAGGGTCACGACGCCGTTCTCGTCGACGCCTGTGTTCGGCCCGGTCTGGTTGATGAAGGCTGCATCCAGCTCGGTGTTCACCTCGGTGCCCGCGTCGTAGACATCGCTGCCTTCAAAGACGATCTTCTGCGGCCCGAGGAACCGTCCCTTTTCGTCGAAGAGCTGGATCGCTTCGTCCGTGCCGATAAACGCGTCATTGGATGGCAGGATCATCGCGCCAAAACTGATATAGGCGTTTGACTTGCCGTTCACATCCAAGGTAGCCGACGTGACCTCCTGCGTTGCGATTGGACCACCCGCGCCAGCGATGACGAGGCCTTGGCTATCGGGGTCGAGCGCTTGCCGTTCCGCTGCGATCGTGCCGAAGGTTCCGTCTTCGGCCAGGGCTTCGAGCCCCGGAGAGGCGGCTTCGCCTGCATTGAACAGGTCAAAGCTCCCGTCGTGGAAACCCGCGTAAACCGGGGTCAGAAATGTTCCTCCGGTCTCGGAAGTGTTTTTTACGGTAACGCGTATCTGGGTCATGTCTGTCTCCGTTGGAATTGCCATCGCCTGTGGCACGGTCAGCGGTAACAGCGGTCTCATGGGCTTTCGAATGACGACATTTCACATCCGCGGGACGGAGGCGAGAGCTCACTAAATCCTCACGATTATTAGAGAAATCCTATCAGAGCTGTGAGGCGCGGTGACCAGAATTGACTGGATTTCCGACGTTTGATCCATGGCGGAGACGGTGTCTCGCGCGCATGTGTTAAGGGGTGATTTTGGAGATGCCCGAGTAAGAAGGGACGTGAGTCTGGGCATTCGCGTGGTGACTGGTTTTTTGATGGCTTGCTGCTTGACCCTCTGACGCGGCGCACCTATTACAGCGCCGATGCGGGCGTGGCGGAATTGGTAGACGCGCTTGGTTTAGGTTCAAGTGCCTTTGGCGTGGGGGTTCAAGTCCCTCCGCCCGCACCAATCTCCTTCGATCGACATCTTGCAAGAGCCCGTGATAACGGGTGCCTCCCCGTGAAGCGCGGTTCGCCCGGGCGCGAGTCGTGCCATTTCCAAACGCAAAGCCGCGCGCGTTGCATCGAGTGGCTGGTCGGTGTCGTCGCCGATGACTGGCCCTTGATCCGTCAGCTGATGAGCGTTCCCAAAGAACCTCGGAACCACTCAACACTGCGATTGCCCCCTGAGAACTGCGACGCGCGCTCTATATGCGACCGAAAGCCACGAAATCAGCGAGACAGAGCCCTTGAACATAGTCTGGTTCAAACGTGACCTGAGGGTGGATGACCATCGGGCCCTGTCACAGGCTGCGCGGGCAGGGGAGGTTTTGCCGCTTTTCATTGTTGAACCCGCCCTTTGGCGCGAAGCGGATATGTCGG
>JBCCVT010000295.1:0-3399 GCA_039195015.1 Pseudomonadota bacterium | reverse complement strand
GTTCTCGAATTGTGGGGTTTGTTTCCACACGGTGGTCCAAAAAAAAATAAAATTTTTTTTCCCACCCCATAACTAAATTTTTTTGGGGTGTGGGGGGGCCCCCCCCCCCCGGTTCGTCGGATCGCCAGAGGCGATCCGAAAGCACGCGATCCAACTGGATCAGCCCTTCATCTGGTAGCTGACCGGCACGAACCGGAAGCCATCGCCGCGTGTCTCGACATATCCGGCCGCGGGGAAGGGCATGTGATACCCGATCATCGGCACCTTGTCGGCCGCAAGCATGCCCAGGACCGCGCGGCGCGATTCCGTGGCCGCGGCCTTGTCCATGTCAAACCGCACCTCCCATTCGGGGTGGGCAAAGGACCAGACATAGTGGTTCGCCAGATCCGCGGTCAGGACGAGTTGCTGACCGTCGCTTTCCAGCATGTAGCACATATGGCCCGGCGTGTGCCCAAAGCTCGCCATCGCGGTAACACCCGAGGCGACCGAAGCACCATCGTCCACGAACGTCATCTTCTCGGCCATAGGGGTCACATTTGACGCCACCAGATCACCGACGCGGTTGCCGGCTTCCATTTTCGACCAGAAATCGTATTCCGCCGCTGCAGTCACGTAACGCGCGTTGGGAAAGGTCGGCGCACCGTCGGTCATCATGCCGCCTATGTGGTCAGGATGCATGTGCGTCAGAACGACGATGTCGACACCATCGGGTCCGACTCCCGCATCAGCCATCGCTTTCTGAATTCCGCCCTGGCCGAGGCCCGTATCGAACAGAACCACTTCGGAGCCCGTATCGATCACAGTGGGTGTGAAAAAGAATTGCGCGCTGTCGGCCGGGATGAAGTTGTCCGCGGAAACCGCCGCCCAGTCTTCGTCCGACGCACCGCCGCCAAAGATCTCCTTGGCGCCATCGCGTGCAGCGGTTCCGTCCAAAAGGGTCGTCACCGACATCGACCCCAGCGTGAACGTACGCGCGATGGGCGCGGCCGCCTTGCCGCCATGTCCGCCGGCAAGGGCTCCGGTTGCGGTTGCCGCCAGGGGCAGAGCAGCCGCACCGGTCAGGGTTGCACGGCGGGTGAGGTTCAAGGTCATGGTGTCGCTCCTCTTGATAACTCCAAGCCGTGACCTAGCACGCCGAGCGCAAAGGGCGACCATGTTGCGCTTTGAAAGTCGACTGCTAACGCGGCTGTGATAGCATCGGCTCATGGCAGAGAACAAAACGCAGATGACGGATGTGCCGGTCGAGCATTTTTTGGCTGGCGTCGAACCGCCCCGTCGCGCAGCGGACGCGGAGGCCCTGGATGCGCTTTTTCGCCGTGTCACCGGGTACGCGCCGCGCATGTGGGGTGACAGCATTGTGGGCTATGGCCAGTATCACTATGTCTACAAGTCCGGTCGCGCGGGGGATTTCCTCGCCACCGGGTTTTCACCACGAAAATCGGCGCTGTCGATTTACATCATGCCGGGTTACGCGGATTTCCGTCACATTCTCGATCGGCTTGGCAAGCACAAAACCGGGCGATCCTGTCTTTACGTGAACAAGCTGGCGGATGTGGACACCGATGTGCTCGCCGATCTGATCCAGGCGGGGCTTGCAGATCTCAACAAAGTCTGGCCGGTGGAGCCGACCTAAGCGCCTTTGCTGGACAAACCACGGGCCCTGTGACACATGGCCCGGCAACAGGAGTTGCCTATGATCACCACCCGTTTCGCGCCGTCGCCCACTGGCTACCTGCATGTCGGCAATCTGCGCACCGCCTTGATGAACTATCTCATCGCACGCAAGGCGGGCGGCACGTTCATTTTGCGGATTGACGACACCGATCCCGAACGCTCGCGCGAAGAATTTGTTGACGCGATCAAGGAAGATCTGGAGTGGCTTGGCCTGATCTGGGACCGGGTCGAACGGCAGTCGACGCGGCTGGACCGCTATGCCGACGCGGCGGATCGTCTGCGCGCGATGGATCGGTTCTACGAGGCATTCGAAACACCGACCGAGCTCGATCTCAAGCGCAAGAAGCAGCTGAACATGGGCAAACCGCCGGTCTATGATCGCGCTGCGCTGAGCCTGTCGGCTGACGAGGTCAACGCCTTGCGCGCCGAACGCGGGCAGGGGGTTTGGCGGTTCAAGCTGAACCACGAACGGATCGAGTGGGTGGATGGCATCCTTGGCGAGACCTCCATCGACGCCGCGAGCGTGAGTGATCCGGTTCTGATCCGCCAGGACGGGCAGGTGCTTTATACACTGGCCTCGGTGGTGGACGATACCGAAATGGGGGTAACGGATGTCGTACGCGGGTCTGACCACGTGACGAACACCGCAACCCAGATCCAGATCATCGAGGCTCTGGGCGGAACTGTTCCGCGCTTTGCGCACCATTCGTTGCTGACTGGTCCGCAGGGTGAGGCTCTGTCGAAACGGCTCGGCACACTGGCGTTGCGGGATCTGCGGGCGCGGGGCGTGCAGCCCATGGCGTTGCTGAGTTTGATGGCGCGGCTTGGCTCCTCTGATCCGGTGGAGCTGCAGACCGAGATGGGATCATTGGTCGAGGGGTTCGACATCGATCGCTTTGGTGCCGCGCCCACGAAATTTGATGAAGCTGACCTCTTCCCCCTCACGGGGCGCTACCTTCAGACCTTGCCGCTGCATGCGGTTGCAGATCATGTCGCCGGGCTGGGCGTGCCCGAGGGTTTGGCCGACAGGTTCTGGACCGTAGCGCGCGAGAACATCACCACTTTGGACGATCTGGCCCCTTGGTGGCATCTTTGTCGCGACGGGGCCGATCCGGTAATCGCCGACGACGATCGTGCCTTTGTGTCCGATGCCCTGGCGCTGCTGCCCGATCTGCCGTTTGATGACCAAACCTGGTCCAACTGGACCACCGCGGTAAAGGCGCGGACGGGCCGCAAGGGCAAGGGATTGTTCATGCCGCTTCGCAAAGCCTTGACCGGCCAGGAAAGAGGCCCCGATATGGGAGCATTGATGCCTTTGTTGCAGGTGGTGCGCGCACGGCGCTGACCCGGCGAAAAGGTCTGGGGGGTGGTCTTGGTCAAATCGGGTCGGATAGAAACGGGACCGCGCGATGGCTGAGCAGCAGGCGCGGTTCCTCGAGGGCAGTCTGTTTCGCCACGTGACCGTCATGTCTCTGACGGCGAGCATCGGTCTCATGGCCGTGTTCCTTGTGGATTTCATCGACATGATCTTCATCTCGATGCTCGGCAAGGCCGAACTGGCCGCAGCAGTCGGCTACGCCGGCGCAATCCTTTTCTTTACCCCGTCTTTCAGCATCGGCATGGCGATTGCCGCAGGCGCTCTGGTTGCCCGGTCTCTCGGCGCCGGAGCGGCCGAGGCTGCGCGACAAACGGCCAGTCACGCACTGGTCTACGGTGTGCTTCTGG
>JBCCVT010000294.1:0-3417 GCA_039195015.1 Pseudomonadota bacterium | reverse complement strand
GGCACCTACTTTCCCGGTGCGCCGTCGACTTCTGAAAAGGCCTCGGCACAAGGGCCGTACTTCGCCGCGTTCGCCAAGCAGGCAAAGTCTGTCACGACCATTCCAATCATGTTGACGGGCGGATTTCGGACCCGGGCGCAGGCGAACGAAGCACTGCTGGATGGAACCGCGGATCTGATCGGTTTGGCCCGTGCACTGGTGCTCGATCCGTCTCTTCCGCAGGCCTGGTTGGGTCGCGAAGACAAGGACCCGGCGTTTCCGGTTTTTGATGCCCCGCCGCCAGGCAGCCTGACGGCCTGGTATTCAATGCGGCTCACAGCCCTGGGACGAGACGCTGAAGACAAGTTTTGCACGGCACCTGCCGAAGCCCTGCGCGCGTACGATGCACGGGACGAGGATCGAGCGCGCGATTGGAAACGGAGGTTTGGACCCTAGTCAGCCTGCCCGCCGCCGCTGCACAAGGACACCGGCCACGGCAATAAAGACTGCGCCGAGCAAGGTCATCGGTGTCGGAACATCGCCGAACACAATCCAGCCGGCGACAATCAGAAACAGCACAAAACTGTAGCCGTAAGGCGCGAGAAAGCTGGCCTCGGCCGAGTGATGCGCGCGGGTGAGCAACTCGTGACCGGCCCACGCAAAGACCCCGATCAGCATCGCCAGACTCCACTCAGCAGGTCCAGACGGAGTGGCCCAGGCCCAGAGGCCGATCGGCGCAAGCGCGACTGTTCCCAAGAGCCCGGTGTTGAACTGCAAAACCAGTGCGGGAACCTGATCCGCCAGCAGTCGGGTAAGCACGATATAGATTGCCATCGCCGATGCGGGATAGAGCATCAAGATCGCATACCAGTTCACCTCGGCCCCGAACGGGTTCAGGATAATCGCCGTACCTGAAAACCCGACCAAAACCGCCATGACCTGCCGTGCACCAAGCGTCTCGCGCAGGATAGCTCGGGCAAAGAGGCATACGAGCACCGGATAGAGAAACAGGATTGCCGCTGTCACGGCCAGTGGCAGGTGGCCCAAGGCCACGAAATTGGCGATCGTGGCCGAGACCAGAAAGAACGCGCGCAACACGACCAGAGCCCAGACACGTGGCGAAAGACGCGGCATTCGCTGGCGGCGGATCGTCCCTTCGGCGATCGTGACCAGAAAATGCAGTGCGTAGCGCAGAAAGGCGAGTTGCAGCACCGTGAGGCCCGCGCCGATCAACCATTTTGTCGATGTGTCTACAAGCGCGAATAGCAGATTGGCGCCAAGAACCAAAGCGACCGCGTGTCTTGTGTTCGCCGGCAAGAGAGTATCGGCGCGGTGGTCAGTCACCCGTCAAGCGCTTGGTGTAATAGTCGACGAGTTCGGGCACCATCGCGTCGCCCATGCCGGCCTCGCGCGCACCGCGTAGCGCGCCAAGGGCTCCACCTGCCATGATCGAAGGCGCTCCGGCATCACTCGCCATCTGGTCGTAATAGCCGACATCCTTGGCAGCGTTGGCGATGGAAAAGGCCAGTTTGTTCGGGTCACCATCCAGCGCGTAAGCTGCCATCAGGTCCATGAAGCCTGACCCGAGAGGACCGGCCGACATCACATCGTAGATCGCGCGGCGTTCGATACCGGTGATATCGGCCATGGCAAATGACTCTGCGAGCGCATTGGCCAGGTTCTGCGCCAGGAAATTGTTGATAAGCTTGATGGTGTGCCCGTTCCCCAGATCCCCAAGATGAAAAACGTTTTCGCCCAGATCTTCCAGCACTGGTTTTACGGTGTCGAACGTGCCTTTGTTTCCGGCGCACATGAGGTTGAGTGCGCCATCGCGGGCATGGCTGGGCGTGCGCCCGATTGGCGCATCCAGATATGTGGCGCCGACCGCTGCAACCTCGGCTCCGACGCTGCGGGTCGACCCCGGGAGTGACGTTCCGAAATCGATCACAACCTGGCCCGGTGACAGCCCGGCGATCACTCCGTCATCACCGCGCATGCGTGCCTCGACATGATCTGACGTGCCCATGCATAGCATGACGATATCGCTTGCCTCGGCCACTGCGCGGGCGTTCGCGGCCTCGGTCGCGCCGCGGGCAATCGCCTTGTCGAGTTCCGTCCGGTCCCGGTTCCCGAGGACTGTCACTGCGTATCCCTTGTCCTGCAGACGCGCCACCATGGCGCCCCCCATGAGACCAAGTCCGATAAAGCCGATCTTTGGTTGTGACATTGGGTGCCTCCTCTACATCACGGCGCCAATCTCCGATAGCGCGAATTCACAATCTCCCAGGCCCCGCGCCGCGGACTTGATCGGGTGGCCAGACGCGAAACCCAAGATCATAAGATCTGGGGCTCCGGCTTTTTTAGTGTGACACCGTCGACCATGACACCGGCTGCAAGCCCCTCGCGTGCAATGGCGATCGTGTCTGCAGGATCTAACCGGATCAGAGCCATGCGGTCAGGCGCAATAGGGGCCGTCCGATGGCCAGCGGTGCTGCGGTATATGCGCGCCTATCGCGAGCCGTGTGCGGGTCTCCTCCCACATCCTTTTCCAGACCCGCCAATCGCGCAACTCGGTCTCGGGACGGGCACGGGAACGCGCGACGAAGCTCGGAAACTGATCCCGGCCTGTGGATTGGCCCGTCACGTTGTACCGCAGATCAAACGACCACCGGTATCCATCCGAGGTGTTGGGCAGGCTGGCGTGCGGCGTCAATGGATGAAACACAACGGCGCCGCCCGCCTTGACCGGCGCGGGCACGGCTGGGCGTTTCGGCAAAAAGGTGTCCGAAATCGCGACCTGCTTGGAGAGGCAATGCGGCAGCATCTCGTGTTCGACCCCCGGCTTGACCTGTAGACAGCCGTTTTCAACCGTGGCATCGGTGATCGCGAGCCACACGGTGACCATCTGCGTGTTGTCCGCGCTTTTCAGCGTGACGCCCCGATCCTGGTGCCAGTCGGTCGAGACCACATGCGCCCGGCTTTCGGACGCATCGACAAGCCGCTCGGGCGGTTTGATCCGCACGTGCTGGATCGGGTTCGATGTCAGCTCGGGGCCAATCAGACTTTCGGCAATGTCCAGAATGTTCGGATGGGTTGCCAATGAGAACACCGCCGGACCAAAATGCATAGGCGTGTCGGCGGCGATATCTTCATGGGGCAGCGAGATGTCGAGCGGCTGATACCAATCGAACCCTGCCTTGTAGGCCAAGTCGAGCTTGTCCCAGAACCCCATGTCCGGTGATGGCTTTGGTACGAGATCCTGCGCATACCAGCCGTCATAGAGGTGATCCATCAGATCGCTGTATTCCGCCAAAACCGCCCGCCGGGTCTCGGCGTCGATGACATTTTCCAGAACCAGGTAGCCTTGGGTATTGAACTGATCGATCTGCGAATGGGTCAGCATGGGAACCTCCTAGAGCAGTAGGGTCACGATGTTTG
>JBCCVT010000293.1:0-3426 GCA_039195015.1 Pseudomonadota bacterium | reverse complement strand
GATCGCTGGCGTGCCCGAAACGGCGGCAAACTCTTCATCCGTCAGGTCGGTCTTGGATTTGTCGACCAGAGGTGCCGTCCCGATCATGCGCGACATGAGCGCCTGGGTCGCCGGATCAGACGAGAAGTCGATGAATTCGGAAGCCTCGTCTGCTTTGTCCGACAGCGTCGACAGACACCACGACCCATAACCTTGCGGGTTGCCTTCCTTGGGAAAAACCGACTGGATCGCGAAGCCGTCCGCCGCCATCAGCTGGGCGACGTCATGGTAATACATACCGCCGATCACATCGCCATTTTTCATGGCCTGCTCCATCTGGCTTTCCGCCGACCACCAAAGCGCGGTGTTCGGTTTCAGCTCGCGGGCCTTTTCGACAAGCGCGACAATGCCGTCATTGGTGGCAAAGGTAGCCTCGCCCTCAAAGAACGTGGCCGCGACGATGTCGAGAAGGTTGGAGTTATGCAGCTTCGACAGCCCAAGACTGGCCTCGTAGAGATCGGTGTCCCAGAACTCCGCCCAACTGGCCGGCGGCGTGGTGATCTGTTCGGGGTTCAGCACCATCGAGCTGAACCAGGACATCGCGCCGACGCCGATGATCCCGGTCGTGTCCTCGTAAACGAAATAGTCGTCCATATTGCTGATCGCCGGCATCTTCGTGGCGTCCAGTGGCGCCAGAAGCCCGCCGATGCGCGATGACTTGATTAGCGCGTCGCGCGCATAGAGAGACAGATCCGCGGGCACGGTGCCGGCCGCCGTGGCCTGCTGCATGGTGACCAGCCAGTCAGAGGAATTTGGTTGCGTGACGCTTTCCACCGTGATCCCGGTGGCCTCGGTGAAGGCCGGGAACACGAACTCTTTGAAGCTGTTTTCAAAATACCCGCCATAGGATCCGATCTTGAGGCTGCGCGTCTGCGCGATCAGCGGCGCGCCCAGCGCGCTGGCGGCGACGGCGGCTCCGGCTGTGGTTTTCAGCATCGAACGGCGGCTTAGTCTGGTCATGTTGGATCCCCCTGCACATACGTGTCTTTCAATATCCTTATGCAGGCGCCGAGCGGGGCACCCGCACACTCCGAAGGCAATTGGACAAAGCGTGCGCAAAGCGAGTCAAACAATCCCGACCCGCGCCGCCGGGCATTCGGCGAATGGTTAACAATGCGGCAGCGTTTCCTTGAGGCCGGGGGTTTTTTGGGCGAAAGAGGCAAGCAGCAGTCATGTTTTCGCTCGCCACTTGTCGCCCGGACCGCGCGTCGCTGACGGTTGGAGCACCAGGCACTGGAGGCTTCTTATGTCCGACATCATCGACCCCGAACTCACCGCCATCGCAATCGAAGAGGCCAGCCTTCCGGTGATCGATCTGTCGGGATTGATGACCGGTGACCCCAAGGACAAGGCAGTGGTTGCAAAAGCTCTCGGCGATGCGGCGCGCACGTCAGGCTTTTTCTACATTACCGGCCACGGCGTTCCCCAGACGTTGATGGACGAGGTCTTTGCCGCGTCGAAGGCATTTCACGAACAAACGCGCAGCTACAAAATGAAGTACTGGTCCGGCTTCACGACGCACCACCGCGGATATGTGCCGCTTGAAGAAAACGGATCCTCATTTCCCAAGCAGATCAATTTCAACGAAGCCTGGGACATGTCGTACGAGGCGCCTGCGGATCACCCGGACTTCCTTGCGGGGTGGCGGATGACCGGGCCCAATGTCTGGCCCGATATCCCCGGCTGGAAAGACACTGTGTCGACCTATTACGACACGATCTTTGCGCTCGGGCTGCGATTGCTCGACGCGCTGGCGCTTGAGCTTGGCGTCGACCCCGAGGAGTTGACCCGCCACATCACCTGCCCCACGTCGCAGTTGCGGCTGCTGCGCTACATCGAAAACGACATGGATGCCACAAAGGACGTTGTTGGCATCGCGGCGCATTCGGATTTCGAATGCTTCACGATCCTGCTGCAGGGCGGCCCGGGCTTGCAGGTCATGAATGCCGAGGACATCTGGATCGAAGCGCCACCGATCCCGGGCTGTTTCATTGTGAACATCGGCGACATTTTCGAGACCTGGTCCGGTGGACAATTCAAATCCACACAGCACCGGGTCAACAATATTGGGCGCGAGCGCTATTCGATGCCGCTCTTCTTTGGGCTGGATTACCATGCGGTCGTCGAGCCGCTTGAGAAATTCCGCACGCCCGAAACCATTGCCAAATATCCGCCGATCAAGGCGGGCGAGCATCTGATGCGAATGTCGGTAAACGCCTTTCGCTATATGGCCGATGCGCGCGAAAAGGGCGAGATGGTGCTGGATTACGAAGTACCCGAAGAGAACCCGTTCAAGCGCGTCGCAAAACCTGCTGCCCGTTAAAGGCCGCGCCATCGGTCGTATTGGCCGGGCTCGATACAACCAAAATTCGCCATGATCGGTAGAGCACGTTCCGACGCGCATGCGGTCCTTTGACGGGCGCGCTTTGAAAGGTTTGTCCCGCGGGGCAGGTCGGGCTATCTTCGCGAGGCGCGGTGAGCGCCTTGCGGCGCGAAGATCTCACTCGCGTTGTTACGATTGGAACGGTTGGACACGGATGCAAGGCACCGAATTCGGACAAGGCAAGGCCGCGCAGGAAATGGTGTCCAACCATATGTTGCGCGGCCTGCGCACCTCTCCCAAACTGATCGACGGCCAGCTCGACCGAGCCCTGTCGGATGCCGGCGTCGATGCCAGTATCCTCACCGAACCGGGCGCGCTGATCCCGCTTCGCGCCGAGGTACGTGTGCTCGACGCGCTCGTGCGCCACAATGATGACCCGCTTCTTGCGGTCCGCCTCGGACAGACGCACGAGTCGCGCACGGGCTCGATCCTGGCCTATATCGCGTACAGCTCGGCCACCGTCCTGCAGGCGCTGGAGAACCTCAGTGAGTTCAGCAGCCTCACCCGCCCACGCAGTCGGGTCAGTCTGGTCGAAACTTCCGAAGGCGTCGAATTCCGGATGGAACATCCCGACATTTATGTGCAGACCGCCGTCGCACATAAAGAATATTGGGTCGCGGCGGTGATGCACACTCTCAGCGATGCGACCGATCGACAGATCGTGCCCGAACAGGTCTATTTCTCCACGCCGCTCGGCCACCGTGACGTCCAGATCGAACGGCTCCTCGGCTGCGCGGTCACGTCCGGCGTGGGGCGCACGGCGCTGGTCTTCAATGCCGCGACACTCGATCTGCAGATCAAATCCTGCGACGTATCGTTGCTTGCCCATCTCACCGATTACGGGCGCCTTTTGCTGGAGCAGCGCCGCCCTCAGACAATGTCCCTGCAGGAGCAGGTCTTTCGCGCGATTGTCTGCCGGTTGACCGGCGGTGTACCACGCCTGTCCGAAGTGGCCTCCGAACTGGCGATGAGCGAACGCACGCTGTCCCGACGGTTGGCTGATG
>JBCCVT010000292.1:0-3454 GCA_039195015.1 Pseudomonadota bacterium | reverse complement strand
GTTGGAAACTCGACACGCCTCGAAGACGGCATGCGGCTTCGATTCGGCGACTTCGTGTTGCGAGTGGAACTTGGTTCTGACGCCGATAAGGGCGCTGGTCCGGGACCTGCCAAGTCCAAGTCTGCCTTCGAATTCTCTTTCGATCCCGTTGCGGAGCCTATCAAAAAACCCAAGCGGCCCGAAGATCTGCCGGAACCCTTTGGCGTCAAGAAATCCGGTTTCTTCGATGCCGACGACCAGGAAAAGCCGTTGGAACCCCTCGATCGGGACGATCCGTTTGCCCTAAACCTCAAACCGAGCACACCGAAACCGGACACGGCGCCCGAAAGCCCGGGTGGCTTCTTTTCCTCGCCGCCGCCGAGTCAGACTGCATCGCAGGAACGCAGACGGGAACGGCCCGAGCGCGGCGGGGGCTATTTCGACGCAAAACCCGAGCCCGCCAAATCAACGCAAAGAGCCACGGAACCAGAACCGCCCAAACAGTCCGTTCCTGCCGAAGCAGCGCAACCTTCATTCGATGACAGCGCATTGCGCGCCGCTTTCTTCAAGGGCCTCGGGCTTGACCCAGACAGGTTCGATACCACTGATCAGATGGCCGAAATGGAGGCTCTTGGCCGGCGGTTCCGCGCCTTGACGGACGGTCTTGTGCACCTGTTGCGAAACCGTGCGGAAGAAAAGCAGAAGGTCCGCGTCGCCCAGACGATTATTGGATCTGCCAATGTGAACGCACTCAAATTCGCAGTGAGCACCGATGATGCCGTGTCGAGCCTGATCGCCGAACGCGGATCTGGCTACCTGGACCCCGACACTTCGATTTCCGACGGCTACCGCGACCTGATTGATCATCAGATGCGGACATGGACCGCGCTCCAAGCTGCGCTTCGGCAAATGATCGAAAAGTTCAACCCAGCGGAGATCGAAAAGGAAATGGCGGATACGGGCCTGCTGGAGGCACTGATCGCTGGCGGGAAAAGCGCCAAACTCTGGCAGCTTTACGAGGATCGCTACCAGGAGATCGCGCGCGCCGCGGAAGAACGATTTCTCGGCGAGATCGGCAGCGAATTTCGCGATGCCTATGAAACGAAAGGGAGAGAAGGATCATGACTGTTACACGTCGCACGGCCATCCTGACCGGTGTGAGCATGCTGGCGGTGGCTGCGTGCAGACCGGAAGACCCCGCCTCTCTTACCATCAGCGCGCAAGGCGCGGCGGGCATGAACCCGGGCCCGGACGGACAGGATCGCCCGCTCACACTGTCTGTTGTTCAGATGAGCGGCACCAGCGCATTTGACGGCGCGGATTTCTTTGCATTGCAGAACCCACAAGCGGCGCTCGGCGGAGATTTCATCAGCGCGCAGCAGATTGTGCTTACGCCGGGCAGCAACGCCTCGACCACCGTTCCGATTGCGGCAGGTGCAACGGCCGTAGGTGTCGTTGCGGGCTTTCGTGAGCCGGCGGGCAAGGTCTTTCGCTTGAAAACCGCCGCACCTGCAGGCCAGGCTGGGATGATCGTCTCGGTTGGCCCGAGCGGGATTCAGATGCGCGCGGCGTAAGGACGGAACATGACGAAGGGCGGCAAAGTTGTTTGGTCGGAGGGAATGTTCCTTCGAACCCAGCATTTCCAGCAACAAGACAGGCACACCGAAGCGCTTGTGCGGCGTGTCATTCAAAGCCTGCCGCATACTGCCTTTGGGTTCGAAGAGCTGTCGATCGACGAATCCTCGCTCGAGGCGGGTCTTTTCGGGATTGAAGGTGCGAAGGGGCTTTTTCCGGACGGCACGTCCTTTTTGGTTTCAGGTGGCGCAAGCACGTTGGAGCCGGTCAAGGTTGCCAATGCCTATGCGACCGGGCTGGTGCACCTTGCCCTGACCGCGGAACAGGAAGGGGCCGCCGCCATCGATCCTGCCCACGCGCAACCCTCTGGCGCACGGCTCCGTGGACAGATGATGTCCGTTCGCGATGAGGTTCAGGGCGGCGCTGACCCCGAAGAGATCGAGATCGCGCAGCCCGCCCCCAAGCTCCTGCTCCCCGGGCAGGACACGACGGGATATGTCACGCTGCCCGTCGCCCGTTTGAACGGGCTCGACGCGTCGGGCGGTGTCCAGCTCGATAACGGGTTCTTGCCACCCGCTCTGACAATGTCTGCAATCCCTTTTTATGCCCGATTTGTGCAAGAGATCATCAACGGCCTCGAACGGATCGCGGACACCCGCGCGGGCGTCGTCATCGGCGGCACCGGTGCGTCAGTCGAAGATCTGATCGTTCTTGAGCTTGCCAACGCGGCACTGCCGAAGATGAAGCATCTGTTGTCGCAAAACCAGATGCACCCGAGCGATTTGTACATGGAGATCAGCGCCTTGGCCGGGCAGATGGCCACTTTCGGTTCCTCCTCCCGGCGTATGGGTGAGCTTGAAGCCTATCACCACACCAACCCGCAACCCGCGTTTTCCGGGCTTGCAGACACGGTGCGATCGCTGATCCTGTCGCTCCGCCACGTCGAGGAAAAAGCCCGCGCGTTGAGGGTCGCGCGACACAGTGAAAATATCTGGACAGTGCAGATCGACAATCCCGATATCATTCGGTCCAGCCGGATTGTCTTGCGGATTGGTGGTCAAATGTCGGAAAAGATGATGCGCACTCTTTTTGTCGATCAGGCAACGGTCGGGGCCGCCGATGAGTTTGACACGCTCTGGAAGTCACGCCTGACGGGCATCCCGCTGAAACCGCTTCATTCGCAACCGCGCGAGATCCCGTATGATGGGGACCGGCTGTGCCTTGAGCTCGATCGGCAATCGGACCACTGGTCTGAACTGTCCGATGCGCCTGGGTTTGTCATCGGTGTCTCGGGCAAACTGGAACGCGAACCGGAAATCGATTGTTACGCAATCAACAGGTAGGCCATGAACGACGATGACCCATTCGGCCTTGAAAACGATGCGGGGCGCACCCGCATCCGTCCGGTAAATCGTCCGCGCCCTGTGATGACCGGGCGCGCGGGAACCGATCAGGCCGCGCGTGCAGATGCTGCTCCGGCCCGCATCCAGCAATCGCGCGCCGGTGACAATGAACTTGTTTCGGCCTTCTCGGTTCCGATCGGTCTCGCCCCCGAGCTTGAGCGTGCCCATCCGCCCGAAAACCCCGAGGTTCTGCGCGCAAGACTGCACGAAAACCTCGTCTTTTCCCGCGACTTGGCCGTCTCAAAGGGGTTGGCCCTCCCACGCGCGGATCAGGCGGCCTGGTTCGTAGCCGCGCTGCTTGACGACATCGTCATGAATACGCCCTGGGGCGGGTCGAGCAGCTGGCCGAACCAGCCGCTTGTAACGCAGTTGAGTGGCGACGTGGATGCGGGCGAGCGGTTCTTCACGAACCTCGATGAACTCATGCGCTTTCCAGACCGGGATCGCGACATGCTGGAACTGGCGTTTTACTGTTTGAGCCTTGGGTTTCGCGGACG
>JBCCVT010000291.1:0-3461 GCA_039195015.1 Pseudomonadota bacterium | reverse complement strand
TTCCGGTGGATCGAAAGCGAACTGCTTGGCATCCGGTCCGCTAGCACCGCCCCCGCAGAGTAACGCAGAGCCGGGGGCGGCTCGATTCGTTTGCTGTCAACGTATTGAGCTATGACGGTAAGGGACTAGATTTTGCAAATCATCCGTTAGCCAGGGAGGTTTGCAATGGCGCGAATAGTACTCAACGGAACCCCTACGGATCTGGACGTTTCCCCGGATATGCCTCTGCTGTGGGCGCTGCGCGATCATCTGAAAATGACGGGCACGAAATTTGGATGCGGTGTCGCCTCTTGCGGGGCCTGCACAGTGCATGTCGACGGCGTGGCAAGCCGCGCCTGCCAGACCTATGTCGGCGATATCGAAGGCGCCGAGATCACCACAATCGAAGGCAACGCCACGCCGCAGGCCGAGGCTGTGCGTCAGGCGTGGGTCGAACTTCAGGTGCCGCAATGCGGCTATTGTCAATCGGGTCAGATCATGTCGGCTTCGGCCCTCCTGACCGACGTGCCGCAGCCGACCGATGACGACATCGATGCCGCGATGGCAGGCAACGTTTGCCGATGTGCTACCTACGCGCGGATCCGCAAGGCCATCCACCGTGCGTCTGACATCATGGAGGCCTGAGATCCATGTTGCATTATCTTAATCCTCAAGCGCCGACTCCGGTCGCGCCCACCCGTCGCAGCTTTCTGAAACTGGCCGCAGGCGCGGCTGGCGGCATCGTCATCGGTTCAGTGCTGCCGATGCGAAATGTGGCGCAGGCCAGTGTCTCGGCCGATGCTCTGGCGCAACCTTTCCTGCATATCGCGCCGGACAATACCGTCACCATAATCGTCAAACATCTGGACAAAGGGCAGGGGGCGGCGACGGGGCTGGCCACGCTGGTGGCCGATGAACTCGATGCGGATCTTGGCCAGCTAGCGGTGGAATACGCGCCATCGAACCCGGATGTGTACAAAAACCTGCTCTTTGGTGTGCAGGGCACGGGCGGTTCGACCGCGATTGCGAATTCATTCGATCAGTACCGTCAGGCGGGTGCGACGGCTCGCGCGATGGTGGTGAACGCCGCGGCCGAGAGCTGGGGCGTCGCGCCCGAGACCGTGAGCGTTGCCAAAGGCGTCGTGAAAGCGGGCGACAAAAAAGCGACATTGGGAGAGCTTGCCGAAGCCGCCGCCGCACAGCCAGTGCCCGAGACCGTCACGCTCAAGACTCCGGACCAGTGGGTTTATGTGGGCAAAGAGATGCCTCGCGTCGAACTGCCTGCCAAAACCGAAGGATCGGTGGGCCTTTTCGGGATCGATCACCAGCCCGAAGGCGGGCTTGTTGCGGTTATGCTGCGCGCGCCCCGGTTTGGCGCAACGGTTGCGTCTGTCGATGACAGCGCCGCCCGCGCGGTTGATGGTGTGGTCGAAGTATTGGCCTTGCCCGCTGGTGTCGCCGTTGTCGCCTCGGATACCTGGTCGGCGATGCAGGGTCGCGACGTGTTGGATGTGACCTGGGATGACAGCAACGCTGAAACCCGGGGGACCGAGGAGCTGGCCGCTGAATATGCGGCGCTTCTGAACCAGCCCGGTACCGCTGCACCCGGTCGTGGCGATGCGGCGGGCAAGCTTGGCGCAGCAACGAAGATCGTCGAAGCGGATTACAGCTTTCCCTTTCTCAACCACGCGCAAATGGAGCCACTGAACATCACTGCGCTTTTTGACGGGGAGACGGCCGAGTTCTGGTTCGGTTCGCAGATCCAAACTATCGATCATGGCGTTGCGGCGGCCGTGCTGGGCCTTGAGTTCCCGCAGGTTCGGATCAACACCACTTGGGCGGGCGGATCCTTTGGCCGCCGTGCCACGGCGGACGCGCATCTCGTGGCAGAAGCGGCGATGACGGCCAAGGCGTGGCTTGAAAAGACCGGCACCGCGCAACCGATCAAGCTGGTCTTCACGCGCGAGGATGACATGGCCTCGGGCTATTTCCGACCGATGCATATGCACCGCGTGCGTGCCGGGCTCGACGAAAACGGTATGATTTCGGGCTGGGAGCATCGTGTTGTCGGTCAGGGCATCCTGATGGGCACCCCGTTCGAAAGCTTCGGCGTGCACGACGGCGTCGATCATTCCTCGGTCGAAGGGGTGCACGACACCACTTATGACCTGCCCGATTTCGCGCTGGATGTGCACCACCCGCATGTGGGCGTGCCGGTGCTCTGGTGGCGGTCAGTGGGGCACACCCATACCGCCTACGTGATGGAAACCATGATGGATGAACTGGCCGAGGCGGCCGGTCAGGACCCCGTGGAGTTCCGCCTCGCGCATCTCAAGAACGACGTGCGGTTGGCCGGTGTGCTGAAGCTGGCGGCCGAAAAGGCCGGTCCGGCGCCCGACGGCAGGCATCGCGGCATCGCGGTACACAAGAGCTTCAACAGCTACGCGGCCGAGATCGCGGATGTGCGTCTGCGGGATGATGGAACGATCAAGGTCGAACATGTGACGTGTGCGGTGGATTGCGGCGTGCCGATCAACCCTGACAACATTCGGGCACAGGTCGAAGGCGGGCTTGGGTACGGGCTGTCGGCAATCCTGAGGGAAGAGATCACACTGACCGAAGGTGAGGTCGATCAGCTGAACTATCCGGATTATCCGCCTCTCCGGATCACGGACATGCCCACGGTAGACGTGCACATCACCGCATCGACCGAAGCGCCCACAGGGATTGGTGAGCCCGGTACGCCTCCCATCGGGCCAGCGGTGGCGAACGCGGTTTATCGCGCGACCGGTCAGCGGATACGGGACCTGCCGTTCTCGCGCCACGGGCTGGCCTGATCTGATGTAGCAAATGCAAGGGCGCTCAGGCGCCTTTGCCTCACGCGCCTGCGGGCAAGGGAAAGAGTGTATCGAGCCGTTCCCGCCAATGGACGCCCCGGCACCAATCGGCAATACTTCCCTCCGCAAGATCGGTCCAGGGCTTCTTCTGAACCGCCGCCCAGACCAGGGCGAGGTTGCAGGACACCGCGGGCGTGAGCCCTTCGTCGGCGCCCTGAAGGATCGGGCGCAGCGTTGGCATGCCCGTCCCGAGCATCAAAACCGCGTCAGCACCCGCGTCCGACAGCTCCCTGTAGGTTTGCAGAACCATGTCCGATTGCACGGCGTAGATCGGGTGAAACCGGTCGGTGCGCGGTTGTGGGCCGGCGACGGCCACGATGTCGAACCCGTGGGACCTCCAATAAGGGGCGGATGCGGCATTCAGCGTTTCGGGGTAGGGTGACAGCAGAGCTATGCGCTTGGCATCCCGCGCGCGCAATGCGGCAACAGCAGCGAGCGCTGCAGTGAGGAACGGCACGCCACGAGCCGCCTGTACAAGGTCGACGATGGCGCGTTCGCGTTCTGCGCCAATCAGGTAGGACGCACCGGTGCAGGCGGCGACGATCACATCGACCGGCGCGTTGGCGAATTGCCCCGAGGTCGCCT
>JBCCVT010000290.1:0-3466 GCA_039195015.1 Pseudomonadota bacterium | reverse complement strand
GAGGAATAGTTCAGCTCGCCCGCTCCCATCTTGCCCATGGCCAAAACGACAAGCCCACCGGCCGATGCCACATCCTCGGGCGACTGGCCCGGCAGTTTGCCGCGCTGTATCAGCGTCGCGATTTCGGTCTTGACCACCACATCCACCGACCGATCCGCGAGCTGGGTGAGATGCCCCGTCACCTGCTCGAGCGACCAAACGCCCGCGAGGTCTGCGAGCGCCGTCAACAGTGCAAGACGCCGTTTGGTGATCCGCAACCCGTCCCGCACCTCATCCAGCGGCAGGGCTTCGATCCGGGCAAACTCGGCTGTAACGGCCGCATCGGGATCGTCCAGCGCCTGCGACAGCCAAGTGGTCTCGCGCGCGATCAGGCCGTTCAGATAAGGACTGCTGCCAGCCGCGCCCCGGATCAACTCGGCCACGGGCGCTGTAAGGTCGGGCATCCGCGCGACGGCTTCGGTGCCGAGGTCGCCGTCAAACGGGCGCGGGCATCGGGTCATCTGGCTGTCAAACGACATGGGCCGACCCTGCGACCCCGGCCCGACGCCGTCAATGGCGATTGCCACCTTGCACCCGCACGGGACAGAGGCTTAAGTCGCGGCCATGAGCAAGAGTATGAAACGCGTCCGCGCCGCGCTCGACGCTGCGGGGGTCCCGGCCGAGATCCGCGAAACCAACCTGGCTCGCACCGCCGCGGATGCGGCACTGGCGTTCAATTGCCATGTGGATCAAATCGCCAAGTCGATCATTTTTCGTGGCGACACCAGCGGGGATGCGCTTCTTTTCCTGACAGCCGGCGGCAACCGGGTCGATCCGGACAAAGCCGCGGCACTGGCCGGTGAACCTCTGGGCAAGGCCGACGCCGCGCTGGTGCGCGCGCAGACGGGCTTTGCGATCGGCGGCGTTGCCCCGATCGGACACCTGTCGCCAATTCAGGCCTTTCTGGATCGGAAACTGCTGGAATTCGACATTGTCTGGGCCGCTGCGGGCACGCCGACCCATGTTTTTTCTATCAATCCGCATCACCTGATGCAGATTTCTCACGCGCAAGCCTCTGATTTCACGTCGTAAATCTCAAAATGTAAAAAACCTTCACATGGATCCTTGAACTGCGGCATCGGCACGCTCATCTAATGGTATGTGAAAAGGCTTCACATTTGGAAGCGACCCCGCAACGAGAGAGACCAATGATGACAACCGCCACCCAATCGACCCCCTACCCGAGCCAGGCCGGCTGGCTGTCCAAGTCCGAAGCTTGGCTGGACAGCAAGGGCAAAGGCGCATGGATCGCCGTGATGGTCCTGGGCTTTGTGTTCTTCTGGCCGATCGGGCTCGCTCTTTTGTTCTACATGATCTGGAGCAAACGCATGTTCAATGGATCCTGCGGCAAGCGCCGTGCCAACTGGTCGCGCCACGCGATGAACAGCATGTCCACGACGGGCAACAGCGCCTTCGATTCCTACAAGGCAGATACGCTGCGCCGCCTCGAGCAGGAACAGCACGAATTCGAAGCCTTTCTGGAACGGCTGCGTGAAGCCAAGGACAAGGCCGAATTCGACCAGTTCATGGATGAACGCGCCCGTGCCGCACGGGAAGAAGACAAATCGGACAACGGCGAGGGCAAACCCCAGGACGCCTGATCGCCCAGATCCGATCCCGTGCATTCGCCCCCGCGCCTTACCCCCCAAAGGCGCGGGGGTTTACGTCAAGGAGCCTGTTTTTCGATGCCTCACCTGCCTGATCCCGAAACCCAGCCGCAATTCTATGCCGGCGTGCCCACCAAGCGACTGGTGGCCTGGCTGGTCGATACGGTCCTGATCGTGGTGCTGTGTCTGGTGATCCTGCCTTTCACCGCCTTCACAGGCATCTTTTTCTTTCCGTTTCTGGTTCTTGTGGTCGGCTTTGCCTATCGCGTGGTGACCCTGGCAAATGGCTCGGCCACCTGGGGCATGCGCTTTGCGGCGATCGAACTGCGGGCCGCCGATGGCAGCCGCTTCGACCTAGCACTGGCCTTCTGGCATACGCTTGGCTACACCGTTTCGGTGTCGATCCCGATCCTTCAGGTGATCTCCATCGTGCTGATGCTGACCGGCGATCGCGGTCAGGGGCTGACCGACAATCTGCTGGGTACCGTGGCGCTTGGGCGCAAGGCGGCCATCTGATTGTAACCTTGGGCAAATTCTTGCCTTGGCGGGGTCCGGTCGGGTTGTTATCCTCCGCAAGACGAAACCCGGATCCCACATGCGCCACACCCTTCCCATAGCGCCGCAGTTTTATGTGACGGCCCCCCAGCCCTGCCCTTATCTCGAGGGCCGGATGGAGCGGAAGCTGTTCACGGCCTTGCAGGGTGAAAATGCCGAACGGCTCAATAACAGCCTGTCTCAACAGGGTTTCCGGCGCTCGCAGAACGTGCTCTACCGGCCGTCCTGCGCGGAATGCTCGGCCTGTCTTTCGGCCCGGATTGCGGTGGACCGGTTCCAGCCGAACAAGGGTCAGAAACGCACGCTGAAGCGCAACGAAGGGCTCCGTCGCAAGGCAAGCTCGCCCTGGGCGACCGAATCCCAGTTTGACCTCTTTCGCAAATATCTCGACGCGCGGCACGCCGATGGCGGCATGGCGGACATGGACGTCTTTGAATTCGCCGCGATGATCGAAGAGACCCCGATCCGCAGCCGCGTCATCGAATACAGTGACCGCAAGAGCAATGAGCTGATCGGCGTGAGCCTGACGGATGTGCTCGATGACGGGCTTAGCATGGTCTACTCATTCTACACCCCGAACCGACCCAAGGCATCGCTCGGCACGTTCATGATCCTCGATCATATCGAGATCGCGCGCGAGGCCGGGCTGCCTTACGTTTACCTCGGGTATTGGGTGCCCGGCAGCCAGAAAATGGGCTACAAGGCGCGGTTTTCAGGGCTCGAAGTGTATCTCGGCGGGGAGTGGCAACCCATGGCCAACCCCGAGGAATACGAAGCCGACATGCACCCGTTGAACACGGACCCGATCGCCGAGCAGGTGGCCAATATCCACCTGCCCGACCGCCGCCCGACCAAACCCTGACCGATGCCACAGCAGCTGCACGCGGTGACCCTAGTGGTGCCCGACTATGATGCCGCACTTGCCTTCTACGTGGACAGGCTCGGGTTTGACCTGCAAGAGGACATCCCGCTCGGCGAAAGCAAACGCTGGGTGCGCGTCGCGCCACCAGGCGCCACCACCGGCTCGCTGCTTCTGGCAAAAGCCGACGGCGCGACCCAGGCCAACGCCATCGGCAACCAGACCGGTGGGCGCGTTGGCTTTTTCCTGAGCACGGATGATTTCGCCCGCGACCACGCAAGGATGCTGGATCGCGGCGTCCAATTCGAAGAAGATCCGCGCCATGAATCCTATGGCATCGTCGCGGTCTGGCAGGATCCCTTTGGCAACCGCTGGGACCTGATCGAATTTCGCAAGACCTGATCCG
>JBCCVT010000289.1:0-3486 GCA_039195015.1 Pseudomonadota bacterium | reverse complement strand
GCGGATGGCAAGCTGTTGGTACGGACCGGAAAGGTGGATATCGGCCAGCGCATTTCGACCGCCCTTTTAGGCATCGTCCAGCATGAATTGACCCTGCCTGCCGCTCTTATCGACATGCAACCGGTGCGCACGGGTGTCAGCCCGGACGAAGGCATGACATCGGGCAGCAACTCTGTCGAGCAGTCTGGGCACGCGATCCGACTGTCTGCTGCCACGTTGCGCGCGCGCGCCTTGACGCATATCGCGGACCGTCTGGGCGGCGATTCTCAGGATTGGGCGCTTAAAAACGGCGAACTCACCGGTCCGGGAACGAACCGGCCTCTCCCCTTGCTCGACATCGTCGCGGAAATTGACCTCGACATGCCGATCGACCCGAACGTGACCCCTGCGGTCGCTATGGCGGCCCGCGACATACCTATGCGCGGGTTGCCTGAACTGGTGCGGGGGAGTTATCGCTTCCTCCACGATCTCGAACTGCCGGGCATGGTGCATGCACGTGTCGTTCGCCCGCCGCATGCCAACGCGCGTTTGCGCGCGATCTGCGGTGGGGTTCTGTCCACGCTAGAAACCGAGGGTATCCGAATCATCCGCGATGGCAGCTTCCTCGCGGTCGCAGGATCCATCGAATGGCCTCTTGTCCAGGCTGCCCAACGATTACACCGTGCATGCGAATGGGACTTGGGCGGCGGGCTGGACGAAACGGACGTCTTTTCGAACCTCACGCAAGCGAACGCGATACGCCTTGTCGTCAAGGACGCAACTCCTACCAGCGACGCCCCCATTCCACCCGCTCTAAGCCGTCAGACGCATGCCGCTCGTTACGAACGGCCTTTCACCATGCACGGCGCGCTCGCGCCCTCAGCGGCCTGTGCAACATGGGACGGCAAGACACTGCACGTGACCACCCAAAGCCAGGGGGTATATGTTCTTCGCGACAGCATCGCCGAAAGTCTGAACCTGGACCCAGACAACATCATCCTGACCTTCGCGCCCGGCTCGGGATGCTACGGGCACAATGGTGCGGACGATGCTGCGTTTGAGGCATCGCTGGTCGCCATGGCGCTTCCGGACACACCTGTCCTGCTCAAATGGACCCGCGAGGATGAGCACGCATGGGAACCATACGGCCCGGCCAGCGCGACCGAGCTTGCCGCTGTCGTCGAACCGGATGGACAGCTGAACGCGCTCTCGGCGGAAGCGATCGGAGGCACATTTCGCGGGCGTCCCCGAACAGGGTCGAACCAAGCTGGTCCCGCGAGACTTCTGGCCAACCACTTTCGCGAGGATCCAATCGGCCCACATCCCAGCCTGCCAAACATGAACCGGCACGGGGGACTGCATCGCAACCTCGCTTCGATCTACGACATCCCCGACACGCGTCTCGTCAAGAACCTCGTGCCCAGGATGCCTCTCAGAACCTCGGCGCTTCGGTGTCTTGGTGCCGCGTTGAACGTTTTTGCGCTCGAAAGCTTCCTTGACGAAATCGCCCGTGAAATGGGCAAGGACCCCTTTGCTGTCCGCCGAGCGCATTTGACCGACGTGCGGGCAATCGAGGTTCTCGACCGGTTGGAGACGGAACTCCGCCGCATCCCGCTCGGGGCTGGGGCGGGTCGTGGTATCGCGTTCGCTCAGTACAAAAACGCCATGACCCGCGTCGGCGCATCCGTTGATCTGACCGTTTCCGATACCGCCGAGATCGCGCTCAAGCGGATCGTCCTGATCGCCGATGCCGGTCGCATTGTCGATCGCGACGGTCTGACCGCGCAGTTGGAAGGTGGAGCCTTGCAGGCCGCCAGCTGGGCTCTTTTCGAGGCCGTCACATGGGACCGCGACGGCGTAACCTCTCGGGATTGGGACACCTATCCGGTGCTTCGGTTCTCGAACGTCCCACGGATCGACGTGACTTTATTGAACCAACCAGACTGTAAATCGCTCGGAGCCGGTGAGGCCTCTCCCGGCCCAGTGCTGGCGGCCATCGCCAACGCAGTGTATGACCTGACAGGATTGCGTGCCCGCCGGTTGCCAATCACGCCGGATGCCCTGACCTCGCTGGCCCTGCAGGTTTAGAGCGTCTCGATCAGCGCGCTCGCGATCGCAATCCCGCTTCTCCAGGCGTCTTCCGCACGTGTACCCAGACACCAATCACCACCCGCAAAGATGCCTTGCGCCTGATCGGCAAGACAGGGGCGCCCGAGCGGCGTTGAGACAAGGGCATACCGCCACCGATGGGCCGAAACGTAAGGAAGGTTTCCAGTCAAATGCGTACCCAGAACCTCTGACGCAAGCGGCAACATGTTTTCCGCGATCTCGTGCATGTCCAATTCAAGATACTGCCGGCTCCAATCGAGGCTCGCGTGCGCCACAAGGCAAGGTGCCTCCGGCCGTTCCGGTTTGGAGCTATCGAGTGCGACCCACGACAGTTCATCCGTCGGGTTCATTTGAGTTGTGAAGGGCACGTCTGTTTCCGGTGGCAGACCGATCATGAGTGCGAGGCACGGGTCCATGTCGACGGCATCGACAGGGTCCCGAAACGGGTGGTCCTCGGGCAGGAGGGCAAAGGTTTGGGGCGCGGGTGCCGTGAGGACCACCCGATCAAACACCTCTGCGCCCCCATCCCATTCAAGCTGCCAGGCGCCATCCGTGCGGAGGATCCGCGTGATCCGCACGCCTTTGCGAATGTTCAAACCATGGGCCAGATACTTGGCGATGCCGGTCATTCCAGGAACACCGACAAAGGCCGGCTCTGACCTGTCCAAAGTCCATTGCGCGACCGAACCCGCCCGTTCCGCAGCGTGCAGCAAAGATGCGAAGCCGTCGCTCCGGGCAGTGAGATACTTGGCCCCATGGTCAAATTGAAAGCGGCCCTCGGCGCGGCGTGTCGACAACCGTCCCCCCAACCCGCGCCCTTTGTCGAAAATCTCGGGAACAACGCCGACCCGGGCCAATTCCCGTGCACAAGTCAGTCCTGCCAAACCCGCGCCGATGATTGCAACTCTAGGGGCCACTTTCACCAAAGCCCAGCGACAGGTGCGCCCAGGAATTGGGCCAGAAGGCAACTGCCCGACAGTGTGACGACGCAACCAACATACGCCTTGCTGCGCGCCCGAGCAGGCTCGCAAGCCAAAAATGGTGCATCGTCTGGCCCGTTTTCATCCATTTTGCGCAATTTGGTCCATAATCCCGCGGTTTCAACCACTTACAAAACCGGATTGCGGGTTATGATAGTTGGGCGCATCCGAAGAAACCCTCAAAACGCGGCCGAAACATGGGTGAAACACCTGATCACACAAGGCTCACCGTGATCGACATAGACAAGATCATACCCTGGGCCCGCTTTCGAGGCATCGCCTTCGCGTTTCGATTTTTTGCGTTCATCACAATAGGGATGTTCGCGGCCGCGCTGGTACTCAGCGTTATCGAGGCGCCAATCGAAGACGCGCTTGCCGACTGGTCGCAGGACTTCCGGGACGGAATCGTCGCGATTGT
>JBCCVT010000288.1:0-3488 GCA_039195015.1 Pseudomonadota bacterium | reverse complement strand
GCGGTTTCGGGATCACATCGACCTCTACCGCGACGGTGAACTGGTCTTTTCCGACCGCACTCGGATCACCGGCAACGCAACAGAGATCCTTGGCAAAATGGCCACGGGCAATGGTGCGACTGCCATGGTCAGCCTGATTTGCGCCGCCCCAGGTGCAGAGCAGTATCTTGACGCCGCGCGCCGCCTTTTGCCCGAAACAGGCGGTGTGACCATTCCCTGCCGGGATCTGGTCCATGCGCGCCTGCTGGCCCCGGACGGATTTGACCTGCGGCGCATGCTCTTTCCGCTTTTGCATGTTTTCCGCGATGCACCACTCCCCCGAACCTGGATGATTTGACCCATGCAACTGACCCCACGCGAAAAAGACAAACTGCTGGTGGCCATGGCGGCCGAGGTGGCCCGCCGTCGCCTCGACAGGGGCGTGAAGCTCAATCACCCCGAAGCGATCGCGATCATCACAGATGCAGTTGTAGAGGGCGCGCGCGATGGCCGGTCGGTGGCCGAGATGATGCAGGCGGGCGCGCAGGTCATCACGCGGGACCAATGCATGGAGGGCGTGCCTGAGATGATCCACGAAGTTCAGGTCGAAGCGACCTTTCCCGATGGCACCAAGCTGGTGACCGTCCACAACCCTATCCGCTGATGCCAAAACGCCCCACACCGGAGACCAAACCATGATCCCAGGAGAACTCTTCGCCGCCGACGGTATGTTGACCCTGAACGCGGGTGCCGAGGCAGTGACCGTGATGGTGGCCAACACCGGGGATCGCCCCGTGCAGATTGGCAGCCACTACCACTTTGCCGAGGCCAATTCGGCGCTCGATTTCGATCGCGATGCGGCGCGCGGCATGCGGCTTGATATTGCCTCGGGCACAGCGGTGCGGTTCGAACCGGGGCAAAGACGTGAGGTTCAGTTGATCCCCTTGTCCGGCGCGCGCCGGGTCTGGGGGTTCAACCAGAAGGTCATGGGACCGCTGGACTGATGACCGCCAGGCAAAACCAGTCTGTCAACACAGCAGCGCCGGACAGAAGGAGACACGGGCAAATGCAAAGTTTGCACATGACAACCGGTGCAGGACGGGTTGCCGTGTCGGCCGGGCATCGCAGCAACCATCTCTGTGTCACAGTCTTGCTTAACGATGCCGCCCAGTTGCCGATCGCATTGGTTTCGGCTTGTGACGGCGGACGCGTGCACACAGAGGCTTTGGTCTGATGGCGACGGTTCCGATGATATCGGACGAAGAAGCCGGCGCCCAGGCACTGGCTGTTTTCGATGATATCCGCACCGCCCGTGGTACGGATTACGTGAACAATTTCTGGCGCGCCCTGGCGCATGATCCCGCGCTGCTGCGCGCCACATGGGATCGCCTGAACAAGGTCATGTTACCCGGCGCGCTCGACCCGCTTGTCAAGGAGTTGCTCTATGTCGCTGTCTCGACCGCGAACGGATGCAGCTATTGCGTCCATTCGCACACGGCAGCGGCGCGCGCTAAGGGGATGACCCCCGAAATGCACGCAGAGCTTCTGGCGGTGATCGCCATGGCCAACCAGACGAATGCGCTTGCAACCGCGCTACAGGTGGAGGTCGACGATGCATTTCAGGCTTAGTATGTTCCTTGCCCTTGCCTGTCCGGCTTCAGCATATGCGGCCTGTCCCGGCACGACGCAACTGGAGATGAACCAGTGTGCATTCGAGGAATACCAGCGCGCCGACGCTCAACTGAACGCCACTTGGACAAACGCCAAGGCTTATATGGACGGGCTTGGCGCGGGCGACATTCTGCTTGACGCGCAACGGAAATGGCTCGCCTTTCGCGATGCCGCCTGTGCAAGCGAGGTCGCGCCGTTTCAGGGCGGCTCGATCAGACCTCTTGTCCATGCCACTTGCCTGACCCGGTTAACCCAGCGCCGGACGCAGGACCTCGCCGAATTCACCCGATACTGACCAAGGACTTCACGCCATGCCCGTCACAATTGCCCGTTCGGATTATGCCGCGATGTTCGGCCCCACGACCGGTGACAAGGTCCGTCTGGCCGACACTGACCTGATCATTGAGGTCGAACGCGACCTGACCACTTACGGGGAGGAGGTCAAATTCGGCGGCGGCAAGGTAATTCGTGACGGGATGGGGCAGTCACAGGTGACACGCGCCGATGGCGCGGTGGACACCGTGATCACCAACGCGCTGATCGTTGATCACTCGGGCATCTACAAGGCTGACGTCGGACTGCGGGACGGGCGAATCGCGGCAATCGGCAAGGCCGGTAACCCCGATACGCAACCGGGAGTCGACATCATAATCGGGCCGGGCACCGAAGCAATCGCGGGTGAAGGCCGGATCCTCACGGCAGGCGGGTTTGACAGCCACATTCATTTCATCTGCCCGCAACAGATCGAGGACGCGCTGCATTCAGGCGTAACCACCATGCTGGGCGGCGGCACCGGGCCTGCACACGGCACGCTTGCTACGACCTGCACGCCGGGCAGCTGGCACATTGGGCGCATGCTCCAGAGCCTCGACGCCTTTCCGATGAACTTTGGCCTGTCCTGCAAGGGCAATGCCTCACAACCCGCCGCACTGGTCGAGATGGTCGAGGCCGGGGCCTGCGCGATGAAACTGCACGAGGATTGGGGCACAACCCCCGGCGCCATCGATTGCTGCCTCAGCGTGGCCGATGACATGGACGTGCAAGTGATGATCCACACCGATACGCTGAACGAAAGTGGTTTCGTCGAAAACACCGTCGCCGCGATGAAGGGGCGTACGATCCACGCCTTTCACACCGAGGGTGCCGGCGGTGGCCATGCGCCGGACATCATCAAGATTTGTGGTGAGGAACACGTTCTGCCTTCGTCGACGAACCCGACCCGCCCGTTCACGGTCAACACCATCGAGGAACATCTCGACATGTTGATGGTCTGTCACCACCTCGACAAGTCGATACCCGAAGACGTGGCCTTTGCCGAAAGCCGCATCCGCCGCGAAACCATCGCGGCCGAAGATATCCTGCATGACATGGGCGCGTTTTCGATCATTGCCTCGGACAGCCAGGCCATGGGACGCGTGGGCGAGATCATCATCCGCACCTGGCAGACCGCGGACAAAATGCGCAAGCAGCGCGGCCCTCTGGATGCCGAAACCGGCAACAACGACAACATGCGCGTGCGTCGATACATCGCGAAATACACGATCAACCCGGCCATCGCGCATGGGATCAGTCACGAGATCGGGTCGATCGAGCCGGGCAAACGTGCGGACCTTTGCTTGTGGAGCCCGGCATTTTTTGGGGTGAAGCCCGAGATGGTGTTGCTTGGCGGCTCCATCGCCTGCGCGCAGATGGGCGATCCCAACGCATCCATCCCAACACCGCAGCCGGTCTACACCCGCCCGATGTTCGCGGCATTTGGCCGGTCGTTGGAACAGTCGACCGTGACCTTTGTGTCCGACGCGGCGCAAGCGGCGGGCATCGGGGGCAGCCTTGGCCTC
>JBCCVT010000287.1:0-3505 GCA_039195015.1 Pseudomonadota bacterium | reverse complement strand
GCGACACTGGCCGAGATCATGGAGGGCAGGCTTTGGGATCGCCCCGAATACAAACGCCGCGCCGCGGTGACCTGATGGCATCGCTTGGACCACAACGCGTCGCGTCGGGCACGATGGTTCGGTAAAGTCGCCACATGACGCCTTACATCTTCGAAACACGGGGCCGGCGCTGGTCAACCTTGATTGGCATCGCGATCGCTTTCACCGTGCTGCTCGGCCTCTATCTGGTGTTTGATGCCGCGATATGGGTCTTAGCCATTTTCGCCCTCGGCACGCTTCCTGCCTTGTGGGACTTCTGGGCAGATCCGCGTTCCGGCCTGCAGCTGGATGAGGACGCGCTGACCTGGTGGACTGGCAGGGCCAACGGTCGGGTCGGCCGTGAGGAGATCGATTTCATCCGTCTTGACACCAGCTGGGACTTTTCCGTCCGCCTCAGCGCCGTGCTGACCAACGGGCGCCGCATCCGCCTGCCCTACGAATGCACACCGCCGCACGAACAGATCGCCTCGGTCCTCGACGCACAGGGCATCCGGTTCGAGCGACACCATTTCTCGTTACGCTAAGCCTCTGTTTCGCAACCGGAGACAGTCACGGCTTTGCTGCGCGATGACCTGCGAATGATCCCACGCGCGCCTTTATTCAGCCCGAAAAGAGCATCAGTTTCAGCCTCGCCCGACGACAACGAAACCGAGGTGAGCGCCCATATGTCCAGACCCGCCAAATCGCTTGTATCGCGGATGATGTCCGGGCTGACACCCGCAAGCCGATCCACGCGACGGGCCTTTGGCGCGTGCCTCTTGCGCCGCGCTTCGAAACGTCCGCTTGAAAAGGCGACGCATGTGGATGCCAAGGCCCGGTCCCTGGAAGCACACCTTGAAATCCCGATTTGCGACGCCGATGCCGAGGAAATCGCGCGCCGCATGGCTCAGGAGCATGGTCAGTTCCTGGCCCGGCAGGACCGCTGGGACGAGCTGGCGGACGCTCTGCGTGCCGCAGATGCTGGCCGTGAGGTCACACCGGCCGGTATCCCGCTTGCCGACCTGATGGCATTTGGCGCGCGCAGCGATGTGGTGCATGCGGTCGAACACGCGCTGATGTATGGGGCGCCGCCCGATGACGCACCGATCACCGCGGGCATCGCCGAGCTCGAATATGTCTATGCCGATCACGCGCAGGACCCCATGATCGCGATGGTTGTCGCGCTGGCCCACATTGACCTTGCCTGGGCCTGGCGAGGTGCCGGGTGGGAGGCGACGCTGCCGCAGCGCCACCGTGATGCCGCCGCGATGCATTTCGAACGCGCGGGCGAGATCCTAGCCCCCTACAATGCCGCCGCGCAGCGCAGCCCCGTCTTGGCTGCAGCGCAGTGCGCGCTCTTGCCGGGGCAAGCGATGCCGCAGTTCAAGATCGCGGACACTTATCACCGGTTGATCGATCTCGATCCCGCCAATCACCGCCACATGCGCGTGATGGGCACGCATCTGCTGCCGCGATGGTTTGGCAATTACGACCTGCTTGAACTGGAAGCCCGCCGCGCGGCTGCGCGCACGAAATCCTGGCTGGGTCATGGCGGATACACCTGGGTTCAGTTCGATGCGATTGCGCTCGATGATGTGGCCTGCGAACGGGTCGACGTGCCCTTTTTCATTGATGGCCTGCGCGACATCGTCGCTCACCGGCCCGATCAGGCGATGATCAACATGCTCGCTGCCTATTGCAGCGTGGCTCTGCCGCAGGGTCTGGGGCTCAACGAAAAGGCGGATCTGGCCCGTGCACAGATCATCGGCTGTGCCAAATGGCTGATCCGAGACCACTTGACCGAAGTGCATCCGCTGCTCTGGGCGCATGCGGCCGAGGGCTTCGACACCTCGGCACGCGTCACATCGCTGTCGCGTTTCGCACAACGCGGCAAGGCGGATGCCTTGCGCGCGATCGCCGAGCAGTTTGGCGACGACATCGCCAATGGCAACCGCGTGACCTTTACAGCGGACGGGCCGAAACTGCGCGCGCTCTGACCTCTTGTGCCGCCAGAGGCGCTGGCCTAGAAGGCGGGCTGAACCGCGCGGATGAGGTGTGCCATGCTGGACCTGACCTATGAGACCCCGAAACCCAAAGTGATCGCCGGCGCCAAGCAGGATTGGGAGCTGGTGATCGGGATGGAGGTGCATGCACAGGTCAGCTCGAACGCGAAACTGTTCTCGGGCGCGTCCACCGCTTTTGGGGCGGAACCCAACTCCAACGTCTCGTTCGTTGATGCCGCAATGCCGGGCATGCTGCCGGTGATCAACGAATACTGCGTCGAACAGACCGTGCGTACGGGGCTCGGTCTGAAGGCCGATATCAACCTGAAATCGGCCTTTGACCGCAAGAACTATTTCTATCCCGACCTGCCCCAGGGCTACCAGATTTCCCAGCTTTATCATCCGATTGTGGGCGAAGGCGAAGTGCTGGTCGAACTTGGTGACGGCACCGCGCGCCGGGTGCGGATCGAACGCATCCACATGGAACAGGATGCCGGCAAATCGATCCATGACATGGATCCGCATATGTCCTTTGTCGACCTGAACCGAACCGGTGTCTGCCTGATGGAGATCGTCAGTCGCCCCGATATCCGCGGGCCGGAAGAGGCCGCCGCCTATATCGCCAAGCTGCGCCAGATCATGCGCTATCTCGGCACCTGCGACGGCAACATGCAAAACGGCAACCTGCGGGCGGATGTGAACGTGTCGATCTGTACGCCAGGTACGTATGAGAAGTATCAGGAAACGCAGGACTTTTCCCATCTGGGCACGCGGTGCGAGATCAAGAACATGAACTCCATGCGGTTCATCCAGCAAGCCATCGAGGTCGAGGCCCGGCGCCAGATCGCGATTGTCGAAGCGGGCGGCACAGTGGATCAGGAAACACGCCTGTTTGACCCAGACAAGCAGGAGACGCGCAGCATGCGGTCCAAGGAAGAAGCGCATGACTATCGCTATTTCCCCGATCCTGACCTGCTGCCGCTTGAAATTGAACAAGCTTGGGTGGATGACATCGCGGCCAACCTTCCCGAATTGCCTGACGCCAAAAAAGCGCGGTTTATGAAAGACTTTGGTCTAACCGACTATGACGCATCCGTGCTGACTGCGGATCTTGATTCAGCGGCCTATTTCGAAGCGGTCGCTAACGGACGGGATGGCAAATCCTCGGCCAACTGGGTGATCAATGAGTTGTTTGGCCGGCTGAAGAAAGACGACAAGGACATTACCGAAAGCCCTGTAACCCCTGCGCAGTTGGGCCAGATCATTGACCTGATCGCGTCTGACGCGATTTCAGGAAAGATTGCCAAGGATGTGTTTGAGACTTGCTACACCACAGCGCGCGACCCGGACGAGATCGTGGAAACTGACGGCCTGAAACAGGTGACTGACACGGGCGCGATCGAAGCAGCGGTTGATGAGATCATCGCCGCAAACCCGGCTCAGGTCGAGAAAGCAAAAGAAAATCCAAAGCTCGCGGGCTGGTT
>JBCCVT010000286.1:0-3513 GCA_039195015.1 Pseudomonadota bacterium | reverse complement strand
GCGGACCTCGACAAAGGCGACATGGTCCAGACCCAGCCGGATCGGGTCAACAAGCGCGCGATAGCCGCGAATAAACCCCTGCGCCTCAAGCCGTCTGAGCCGCGCCTGCGTCGGAGATTTCGACAATCCGATGGCCCGCGCTAGATCCGCGATGCTCATGCGCCCGTCGCGGGCCAGCTCGTCCAGGATGGCGCGGTCGAACCGATCCAATGAGAGGCCGTCCATTTGATCCATCTCCACCTTCAAATTCGGGCATTTCGCCTACTGTTGCCCGCGAAACGGGACCTTCGCCCTCAGTAGACCCGCTATACTGCCCATATAGACGGAGGACAAGCATGGCCCGAGACACTGGTGACACGCTGCGCGCCCGCATTGATGCCGGCGCATATGTCGACGAAACGCAGGTGGTTGCTGAACTCGTCGGTCAAGCAGATCTGACGCCCGCGGACCGGGCGGCAATCTGCGATGCGGCGGCCGATCTGGTGCGTGCCATTCGCGGGCAGGCCTCGCCGGGGCTGATGGAGGTTTTTCTGGCGGAATACGGGCTCTCGACGGACGAAGGCGTGGCCCTGATGTGTCTGGCCGAGGCGCTTTTGCGGGTGCCCGACAACACGACAATCGATGCCCTGATCGAGGACAAGATCGCGCCGTCCGACTGGGGCCGGCATCTGGGGCACTCCGCCTCGTCCCTTGTGAATGCGTCAACCTGGGCGCTGATGTTGACCGGCAAAGTGCTCGACGAAGGGGCGCGGCCGGTTTCAACCCTGCGCGGCGCGATCCGGCGTCTGGGTGAACCGGTCATCCGCGCAGCCGTCGCCCGCGCGATGAAGGAAATGGGTCGGCAATTTGTGCTGGGCGAGACGATTTCGGACGCGATGGCACGCGCTGAAGGGATGGAGGCGCGCGGCTATAACTACAGTTACGACATGCTGGGCGAAGCCGCCCGGACCGAAGCGGATGCGGCGCGCTACCAGCTGGCCTATTCCGGGGCGATCACCGCAATCGCCGATGCCTGTCACAGCGCCGACATTCGCGAAAACCCGGGCATCTCGGTCAAGCTCTCCGCCCTCCACGCGCGGTACGAAGTTGCACAGGAGCGGCGCGTGATGGCCGAGCTTGCGCCCCGGCTGGCAGCGCTGGCGCTTTTGGCCAAGGCATCGAACATGGGGCTGAACGTCGATGCGGAAGAAGCCGATCGGTTGTCGCTCTCCCTGCAGGTGATCGAGACCGTTATGGCCGACCCGGCCCTGGCCGGTTGGGACGGTTTTGGCGTGGTCGTGCAGGCCTATGGCCCGCGAACCGGCGCCGTGATTGATGCGCTTTACGATATGGCCGTCAAATACGACCGCAAGATCATGGTCCGTCTGGTCAAGGGCGCCTATTGGGACACCGAGATCAAACGCGCTCAGGTCGCGGGCGCAGACGGCTTTCCGGTCTTTACCCAAAAATCGATCACTGATGTGAGCTACATAGCGAATGCCCGCAAGCTGCTCGGGCTGACCGACCGGATCTATCCGCAGTTCGCGACCCACAACGCGCACACCGTCAGCGCCGTTCTGCACATGGCGCAGGACGTGGCGCAGGATCAGCCCTTTGAATTCCAGCGTCTGCATGGCATGGGCGAGGCGCTGCACGAGATCACGCGCGACAAGCACAAGGTCCGTTGCCGGATCTACGCCCCTGTTGGCGCGCATCGTGACCTGCTCGCGTATCTGGTCCGTCGTTTGCTTGAGAACGGCGCGAACAGTTCTTTTGTAAACCAGATCGTCGACACCTCGGTCCCGCCCGAAACGGTTGCGGCCGACCCGTTCGACCAACTGGCGCCACTCGCCCATCCGCTTGCAACCGGCGCCACGCTCTACACGCCCGAGCGTCCGAACTCCCGTGGGTTCGACCTCTGGCATGCGCCGACGCTTGCAACGCTCGATGCCACACGCGCGCCGTTTCGAACTCATCACTGGACGGCCGAACCACTGCTGGCTGCAGCAAAGCAAATCGGCGGCGATGCCGTTGCACTTCGGAATCCCGCCTTGCCGCAGGATAGGCCCGGCCAGGTGCACTGGGCCACTGCGGCGGATGTCGACACCGCGCTTGCCCATGCCGCGCCTTGGGCAACTGACCCGACCGAACGCGCGCGGATCATGAATGCGGCGGCGGATCTCTACGAAAAACACCATGGCGAGCTCTTCGCCCTGCTCGCGCGCGAGGCGGGCAAGACATTGATGGATGCGGTGACCGAGCTGCGCGAGGCTGTGGATTTCCTCCGCTACTATGCGGCGCATATCCCCGACGCGCCACCGGCGGGTCGCTTTGTCTGTATCTCGCCGTGGAACTTTCCGCTCGCCATCTTCACGGGGCAGATCGCGGCTGCACTTGCCACCGGCAATGGGGTGATTGCAAAACCGGCCGAGCACACCCCGTTGATTGCCCATCGCGCCGTGTCGCTTTTGCATGCGGCCGGCGTTCCGACCGCGTCACTGCAACTTCTGCCAGGCGACGGGCGCATCGGCGCCGCGCTTACCTCCGACGCCCGCGTTGACGGCATCGCCTTTACCGGGTCGACCGAAACCGCGTTGCGCATCCGCCGCGCGATGGCGGACAATCTGGCCCCCGATGCTCCGTTGATCGCCGAAACGGGCGGGCTCAACGCGATGATCGTCGACAGCACCGCCTTGCCAGAACAGGCCGTGCAATCGATCATGGAAAGCGCGTTTCAGTCGGCCGGGCAGCGCTGTTCGGCCCTGCGTTGCCTCTACCTTCAGGAGGATATCGCCGACGATCTTCTCACCATGCTGACCGGTGCGATGGAGGCGCTGACGATCGGAGATCCCTGGCACCTTGCGACCGATTGCGGGCCAGTCATCGATGCCGAGGCACAGGCCGATATTGCGTCGCATATCGCCAAGGCTCGCTCTGAAGGCCGGGTTCTGAAAGAGCTCCCTGTCCCGCCAGATGGCCATTTCATCGCGCCGACCCTGATCGAGGTGGCCGGGATCGGCGCGCTCAAACGCGAGGTATTCGGGCCGGTCCTGCACGTCGCCCGCTTTGCGGCAGAGGATCTGGACCGCGTCATCGCCGACATCAATGCCACGGGCTATGGTCTCACCTTTGGCCTCCACACCCGGATCGATGCGCGCGTGCAGCATGTCACGCAAGCCGTTCACGCGGGCAATCTCTATGTGAACCGCAACCAGATTGGTGCGATTGTCGGCTCGCAACCGTTCGGAGGCGAAGGGTTAAGCGGCACCGGCCCCAAGGCGGGCGGGCCGCATTACCTGCACCGGTTCTGCGCTCCTCATCGGCTTGGGGACGGTTCGGCGACCGCACCGGGCGGTGAGATCGCATTGGCGACAAGCCTGCCCGGGCCGACAGGGGAATCGAACCGGCTGACACTGACACCGCGCCCGCCGATCCTGTGCCTCGGTCCCGGACCCGAAGCCTCGGAGGCGCAGTTGCGGGCTGTGAAGGCACTTGGCGGTGTGGCCAAACGGGCCAACGGTCTCACACCAGACG
>JBCCVT010000285.1:0-3601 GCA_039195015.1 Pseudomonadota bacterium | reverse complement strand
TTCGTTGGCCTTGTTGATCTTCAACTGGTGATCGGCGCCGTCATGGCTCAGCAGCGTGGCCGGGCTGCGCACCGCCAACCGGTTCGTCGCATCCGTGGTTGTGCCGATGCCAAGGCTCGACAGACCGTCCTGGCTCAGGGACGGCGGGTTCCACGACGTGCCGTCCCAGACCCGTAGATCCCCCGAGGACCTGTCCCAGCCGAGCCAGCCAACTTGCGGGACGATGAACACCCAGGCGTTGCCTGACCACACCGCCAGCGTACCATCCGCTCCGGCCCAGGCGCCCGTGCCACCAAACCCCACGCCATAGACCGCGCCTTCGACCGGCACCGCCGGCGGGATCTTGGCCGCAACCTCCTCAAGCGTCAGCTGAACAACCGTGTCCAGCGCTGCCAACGCTTCGTTGTGGGTCACGTGTTTCTGGGCCTGCGACGGCTGCAGAAACGGAAGGCCGAGGTTCGGCGAGGATTGCGACATGAGGGATCCCCTGGGCTATATCTCTTTCGCCGCACCGTAGAAATTGCGGCTGAAAAGGCGGATAACCAGGCGATCTCGCGCGAAAGGTTCTGTTAAGGGTTGAGTGGCTTAAGCCCGGGCAACCGGTCTCGGCAAATGCAAATGTTACGCGTATCGTTGCGAATTTCATGTGTCCCGCCAAAGTCTTTTGCGAATTCGCGCCAGTTCGGGCACTAATCGTTGCGAGACCCGAACGTCCCCGTTTCTGATCAGGTAAATGACCGCACCGACGCTCACCCAGGACCAGACTTCCGACCATTTGGTCGTCCGCGTGTCCGGCGCGTTGGTGACGGAATCGCTGGCCGCGCTGGAAACTGCTTTTGCAAGCGTTTTGCCCACCACGCCGACGGTCCGCATCGATATGTCGGCGCTCGAGGCCATTGATACCGGAGGCGCCTGGATGGTCTCGGACCTGCAGGCCCGTCTCGAAAAGGCCGGTTCGCAGGTCGAGATCGCGGGCGCTCAGGATGCCCATGCCACGCTCCTGAACACCGTTCGCCGCGCCCGGGCCGACACCGGTGCGTTCGATGAATCGCCGCGCGGCTTTCAAGCCTGGCTCGCCCGCATCGGTGCCGGGGTCGTCCAGGCCGGGCGCGATTGCGCGTCGTTTCTGTCCTTTCTGGGCCTGACCCTGCACAGGCTCGGCGGGACGCTGGTCCGTCCCTGGCGGTTGCGCACGGCTTCGCTGTTCAGCCAGATGCAGGACGCGGGGCTGAACGCCGTTCCGATTGTGTCGCTCATGGGGTTTCTCATTGGCGTCGTGCTCGCCTTTCAGGGCGCGGCGCAACTGCGGCAATTCGGCGCCGAGGTGTTTGTGGTCGACCTGATCTCCATCTCGATCCTGCGCGAACTGGGCATCCTGTTGACCGCGATTATCGTCTCTGGCCGCTCTGGATCGGCCTTCACCGCATCCATCGGCTCGATGAAGGTGCAGGAAGAGATCGACGCCATGCGCACACTCGGTCTCGATCCGATCGAGGTTCTGGTGCTGCCCCGGGTTATAGCCCTCATGATCATGCTGCCCGTGCTGGGCTTTGTGGCCAACATCTCCGGCATGATTGGGGGCGGATTGATGAGCTGGATCGAACTCGGCGTAAGCCCTGGCATGTTCGTCACGCGACTACATGAGACGACGGATGTCTGGCACCTGATTGTCGGCATGATCAAGGCACCCTTTTTTGCCATCATTATCGGCACCGTGTCGTGCTGGCAGGCCATGCAGGTGCGCGGCTCGGCGGAAAGCGTTGGGCGCCGCACCACGTCATCGGTCGTGCAGTCGATCTTTCTGGTAATCGCCGCCGACGCGCTGTTTTCGGTCTTCTTCCAGGAACTGGGCGTATGAAACACGAAACCATCCAGTCGCAGATCCAGGGCGACGCGATCATCCAGGTGCGCGGGTTGGTGAACCGGTTCGGCCCGCAAGTGGTGCATGACAATTTGGATCTGGATGTCTGGAAGGGCGAGGTTCTGGGCGTTGTTGGCGGCTCAGGCACCGGTAAATCGGTGCTGCTCCGAACCATCGTCGGCCTCAACCGCCCCGCTGAAGGCGAGATCAAGGTACTCGGCACCGACGTCCTGCGCGGGGCCGAGTCCGACCGTCGCGCCGTGGAAAAACGCTGGGGCGTTGCATTCCAGGATGGCGCGCTCTTTTCGTCTCTGACCGTGCTGCAGAATGTTGTGGCGCCGATGCGCGAACATCTCAAACTGAGCCCGGCGCTGATGTCCGCCTTGGGCCAGCTCAAAATCAGTCTCGTGGGCCTGCCAGCGCTTTCCTGCGGCAAGTTTCCGTCGGAACTCTCAGGTGGCATGCGCAAACGTGCGGCCCTGGCTCGCGCGCTCGCGCTCGACCCGGACATCGTATTCCTTGACGAGCCTACCGCTGGTCTCGACCCCATTGGCGCGGCCGCTTATGACGATCTGATCGGCGAACTGCAGCAGGCGCTTGGCATCACCGTTTTCATGGTGACACATGACCTCGACAGCCTCTATGCGATCTGTGACCGCATCGCCGTGCTGGCCGAGAAGCGGGTGCTTGTGACCGGCCCGATCGATGAGATGACGTCGGTCGATCACCCTTGGGTGCAGGAATACTTCACCGGACCGCGCGCCCGTGCCGCGCAGGACAAGCGCTGACAAAAAGGAGCGGCCATGGAAACCCGTGCAAACTATGTCCTGATTGGCGCTTTCACGCTGCTTGGGATCTTTGGCGCATTTGCGTTTGTTCTCTGGCTGGCCAAGCTCGATGTGGATCGGCAATACGCCTATTACAACGTGCTATTCGATGATGTTTCGGGCCTCAGCGCCGCCGGGGACGTCCGTTATAACGGATTGGCGGTCGGTCAGGTGGTCGGGCTGGAACTGGACGATGACGACGCGACCAAGGTCCGCGTCCGGCTTGAGGTCGCGGCCGACACACCGGTGCGCGAGGATACGGTTGCGACACTCGAAGCGCTCGGCGTGACAGGTGTCAGTTATGTCGCCCTGACGGGCGGAACGGCCACGGCACCTCCGCTGCCCGAAGACGGCGTGATCCAGGCCGAACGCAGCGCCTTGCAGTCGCTTTTCGAAGGCGCGCCAGAGCTTCTCGAAACCGCGATTGGTCTCATCGAGGATGTGAACGCCGTCTTCGACGAAGAAAACCGCGCCGCGATCACGGATGTACTCGGCAATCTTGCGTCGGCCTCAGGTCGGCTCGATCAGGTGCTCACTGATTTTGAGGGTCTGTCTGACGATCTTGGTCTCGCCGCGCGCGAGGTTGCGGGCTTCACCGGGCGTCTCGAAACCTTGTCGAGCACCGCGGAAACCACGCTGACGGCCGCCACCGAGACCCTCACCACCGCAAACAGCGCGATCCAGCAAGCCGAAGGCGCGATTGATGCGGCGGTCACCGCCTTGAACAGCGCCGAGACCGCGTTCGAAACCGCCGACGGACTGATGCAGGGGGACCTGACCGCGTTCATCCAGCAGGGCACCGCGGCTGCCGGTACACTGCAATCCACGGTCGAAGCGCTCGAACCCTCGGCGGTCGCAACGATCGAAGCGGCCCGGACACTGGCGGAAACCCGGATCCCGCAACTGCTGGACG
>JBCCVT010000284.1:0-3621 GCA_039195015.1 Pseudomonadota bacterium | reverse complement strand
CGTCCACCGCGATCGGCGGCACCATCGCGTTGAAACGCGAGCCGTCGCCAAGACGGGCGTCAACGTAGGGGTTCGATTCATCGACGCGCCGGCCCACCGCCGACACGATCTTGTCGATGATCCGCAGAAGGTGCTTTTCGTCCTTGAACGTGGTGTCGGTCAGCTCAAGCCGTCCGGCACGTTCCACGAACACCTGCTGGGGACCGTTCACCAGAATATCGTTGACCGAGTCGTCTTTCAGAAGCGGTTCAAGGGGCCCAAGCCCCGTCACTTCGTCAAACAGATCCTGGTTCAGCGTGCCGCGCTCTTCACGGTTGAGCACGACGCCCATATCTTCGAGCGCCTCACCGGCGATTGCCGTGATCTCGGCCCGCAGATCCGCTTCCGACGCTTTTTCAAGCGCTGCCAGGTTGAGGTTGTCCAAAAGCGCTTTGTGCAGCTCAAGCTTGATCTCGCCCAGCCGCTCTTTGCGCTTTTTGTCCTTGCCCATCGGCGTGGCTTGCGCCGGCGTCTTTGGCTGTTGCGTCGGCTTGCGCATGCTCGCCGATGCCTTGTTCTCTTGAACCGGTGCGGTCGTCTCAACCGCCTTTAGCTCGGTCGTGCCCTGGGCTCCGCCGTCACCTGATTTTTTGTACTTTGAAAACACGTCACTACCCCTTCAAAGGATCAGCCGCCTGCGGCCTCGGCTTCGTTTAGTTCGTGGACAGACTGCGCAAGTTTCTGGATCTCTTTGCGCACCGGGTTCTTCGCAGCCACCTCGGACAAGGGCAGACCATGGTCGCCTGCTTGCACGACCGGTTTGCCGCCATCGGGGATCTGCAACTCGATCTTGATGTCCAGGCTGTCGGCCATCCGCTTGACCCGGCTCTTGGCCGTCAGATCGGTGAACTTCGGCGCCCGGTTCAGCGCATAACGCAGCTTCTCGAACGGCAGTTCCTCACCCTTGAGCGCGCGCAGAAGGCGCAGAGTGTTCTGGGCCGAGCGCATATCAAGCTCGATCATCCCGAAATAGACATGCGCGGCGTGCAGCACCGTTTCGGTCCACTGCACCACGCTCGACGGCATGTCGATGACGACATAGTCAAAGTTGGTGCGCGCGGCTTCGAGGATCTTCTGCACATCCTCCTGACCGATCAGGTCCAGCGGCAGCATATCCGCCGGTGCGGTCAGCACGTGCAGCTTGTCGTTGAAGGTCAGAAGCGCCTGCATGAACACGTCGTTGTCCATGACCGACGTGTCTTGCAGCATCTCGAACACCGCTTCGCGGCGCGGCAGGTCCAGATAGGTTGCGACACTGCCGAACTGAAGATCGAAATCGATCAGGCAGACCCGCGGCGACGGATCGCCGGGAATGTTTGCCAGTTCCCACGCCAGATTGACCGCGAATGTGGTCGAGCCAGACCCACCGGCCAGGCCATGGACGGGCAGCACAACGCCATCCCGGTCGCCCGTGGCCTTGAGCGTCGTGCGCATCTCGGCGGGCAGGTCCGACATCGGGGGATTGCGCAAACGCTCGATCGCGTCGTGCAGTGCGCCGTCGGGCAGGGGGTAGGGGACGAACTCTTCGGCCCCCAGTTTCAAAAGCTGGTGCAGCGCGATCGGGCTGACGTCTTCGGCGATGACCAGGGTCTTGATGCCCTTGTCCTTGGCCGCGCGCAGGATCTCGGCCACCTGGCCGATGTCATCCTCGTCTTCCTCATCGATCGCGATGGCGATGAATTCAAGGCTCTCGGATTCAGCCTGCGCGATGAACAGCAGCGCATCGTCGAATGACAGATCGCCCCAGTTTTCGCCAAGCTCGGTTTCCATGTCTTCGATCAAAAGATCGAAGTTCTGGACATCCCGGCTTACCGTACACGCCACGATCGGCGAGGGATCGGGTTGCAATGCCGCCGTGCTGCTCATAGTTCCTCACGTCCTTCCAATACGCGACGCAAGCGGAACTTATCTTATGGTGCCCCCCGGCTAGTGCCATCGGACGGTCCATCCCGCCGGCGTCAAGACACGCGATATACTCAGAATCGCGCACACCGTTACCTGGGATGAAATTGGCCACCAATATTGGCGACATTGAGGCTAAAAAACCGAAATTATTCGGTTTTGTGCGACGAAAGAATGGTCGGGTTTACTCTTCGATAACGCCGCCTTCGACCCCGCCATCGGACGGGAATTCGGTCGCGCTGTCGACATATTCGCGGAAGATGACCTGGGCATACTTGCCGTTCAGGACTGCGGGCGAATTGTTCAGGAAACCAGACACTTCGGTCACCGTGCGGCGGTTGCGCGGCTCGCGGTTTTCGGTCACGACAAGCGGCTGCGTTTCCCCGAACGAGGTAACCGCCTCAAGCCGGCCACGGCTGATGCCCTGTGACACAAGGAAGTCTACGACCGCACGCGCGCGGCGCAGGCCAAGCGCCTGGTTGTAGGCATCCGATCCCACAAGGTCGGTATGCCCGAACACGCGGAAGCGCACCTCGGGGAACTGTTTGATCCAGTCGGCCTGACGGCGCAGCGTCGCGCGCGAGGCGCCATCAAGCACCGCACTGTCGAAGGCAAAGTTCACCATGCTGGGCACTTCTTCGCTGAAGCGCTTGTTCAGATCGACCACGGCCGACAACTGTCCGGTCAGCAACAACTGGTTGGTGACCGTTGGGTCGCCAAACCCGCCCTCGTCCAGGATCGCGCCCGCCTCGCGGCTGGTGCCGGGGGCACAGGCCGCAAGACCAAGGGCGGTGGTGGTGACTACTACGATTTTCAGTTTTGCCGACATCGTGCTCACTCCATCACGTAGCCGAAGGACCCGGTGAAGTCCTGTTTCGCAACTTCGCCCGCGGCGCCGGTTTGCTGTTCCACCGCCGTGGCGGTCTGGCCACGCAGGAACAGTTCGGCCTCGGTGGGCGGGCGGACACGGTCGGTCGACACTAACAGCGCATCGCCACGCACCGGCGTCACAAGGTGGGGTGTCACGATGATCACCAGTTCCGACTGCCGACGCTCATATTCCGAGCTGCGGAACAGCGTGCCCAGAACCGGGATGTCGCCCAGCCACGGCACCTGACCCACCAGATCGCGGAAGTCGTCCTGCAACAGCCCGGCGATGGCAAAGCTCTCTCCGTCGCGCATCTCGACCACGGTCGAGGTTTCGCGGCGGCGGAAACCGTTGATCGAAAAGCCCGCGCTTTGCACGACCACGGTGGGGTCAAGGCCCGACACGGCTGTGGTCAGCTGAAGGTTGATGGTATCGCCATCCACCACACGCGGGGTGAACGACAGCTGCACACCAAAGGGCCGGAACTCGACCGTGACGTTGTCGTCGTCGTCGAAAACCGGCACCGGATATTCGCCACCGGCCAGGAACGTCGCGGCCTGGCCTGACAGCGCGGTCAGGTTGGGTTCCGACAGCGTGCGGATAAGGCCCTTGTTTTCAAGCGCTTCCAGCAGAACGCCAAACTCGATCCCACTGACATTGAAGCCCAGGTTCAAAGCGCCGAGCGCTTCGTTATTGAGCGACAGGGTGAACGGCGCGCCGGGCGCCGTACCGCCCAGGCCGGCCGAGCCACCCACGACGGTCCCGCCAGATTCGGTGCCGACGTCAAAGGCGCCGATACCGGCGCTCAGCTG
>JBCCVT010000283.1:0-3649 GCA_039195015.1 Pseudomonadota bacterium | reverse complement strand
TGTCGGATGTCGAGGATTTCATCTCGGGTACGATGCCCGCGGGGGCGGGTTTTCCAACCGGCCCGGGTGAACTCCCGCTGCCTTTGCTTTTTGGCTGCATCAAGCTTTCAGATGTTATCGAACTCGTCGGCGATATCACGGGCTCTCCGGAACAGGTGCCGAAATTCGTCTCCGAGGCCGGGACGAAAATCGAAAGCTTTATCAACGTCCTGGTGCGTCTCTTTAATCTCGCGCACGATCTCGCGAACGACCCGATCGGCGTTATCGACGGGCTTTTGGTCGCCTTCCGGTCAACGCTCGACGACCTGATTGCGCAGGCCCAGGCCTATGCGGCGAGCCTTGTGGATCCGATCCTCGCCAAGATCGCTGAACTTGAAACCGCGCTCGACGATCTGGCGTCGCGGCTGCAGTCGCTGCAGGGGCTCGATGTCTGCGCTGTGGACGATTCACCAGACCTTGTGTCGCTGGCCGGTGAGATTGCCACCGCACGCACCTGCATCAGCGACTTGCAGACGCTCGCCAATGCCGAGGTCAACGGCGTATCGCTGCCTGCGGGCTTCCGGCAGGCGATCCTGAACCTTTGCACGCAACTCGACAATGCGCTCGCCGCGCTTGAAACGCTCGCCGGTCTTGTCACTCAGGGCAAGGCGCTCTTCGAGGCGCTCGACGAGATTGTGGGCAATCCCGGCGATCTCGGCGATCTGCTCTCCGACCCCGGCGCCCTGCAACCGAAGCTCGAGGCGCTGTTGAACGCGATCGGACCCTTCCGCAGCGCGCTCGACGGTTTCGATCTGATGGGCGGCGCGATCAAGCAGACGCTGCTCAGCGCGCTTGGAGATGTCGAAGACGTGCTCGGTACTGTCAACGATCTGCTCGAATTGCTCGAACAGCTCACCGGCGACGAACTGACGATCCGTTTCGACTGGAATCCGCGCATCAGCAGTTTTCCTGCGTCCGATCCGATCTTCCGTGCCAATGATCCAAACGGGCTCGTCGTCGCGGTCGAAGGCAAGGTCAAGAAGAACGGCAACTCGGCGCCACAGATCACGGTCGTCTGTTCATTGCGCAGTTTCGATCTCGTGCTGATCGCCCCGGCAAGCTTTCTCGAGCTCAATTTCGACCGCATCGAATTCCTGATCGACAGCCAGGCGAAGATGGATGTCGACGTGCTGCTGTCGGACATCAAATTCGTGGGTCCGCTCAGCTTTGTCGAAACACTGCGCGATCTGATCCCGCTCGACGGGTTTTCCGACCCGCCCTATCTCGACATCACACCCGAAGGGGTCGATGCGGGGTTCGATATCGCGCTGCCGTCGATCGCGGTCGGCGTACTCAACATCTCAAACCTCAGCCTCGGCGCGGGCTTTACCGTGCCCTTCATCGGTCAGCCGCTCGGCGTGCGCTTCTTCTTCTGCACCCGCGAACAGCCCTTCAACGTCTCGGTGATGATGTTCGGCGGCGGCGGTTTCTTTGCCGTCACCATCGATCCCAACGGGGTGCAGATCCTCGAAGCGGCGTTCGAATTCGGCGCTTCGGTTTCGATGGATTTCGGCGTTGCATCGGGCGGGGTCGAGGTCATGGCCGGGATCTATTTCCGGATGGAGATGAACGACGCCACACTCACCGGCTATTTCCGGCTGGGTGGTCATGTGGACGTGCTGGGGCTCATTTCGGCCTCGCTCGAGCTTTATCTCGAACTCACCTACGAAAGCGCGACCGGCAAATGCACCGGCAAGGCCCAGCTGACGATCGAGGTTTCGGTCCTCTTCTTCTCGGGCAGCGTAACGATCTCGTGCGAACGCAAGTTTGCCGGCGCCAATGGCGATCCGACCTTCCGGCAGGTGATGGGGTATGACCCCGCGCTGCCGATTGCGGATGAGCTGGCCGAGATCAAGGAACCCACCGCATACGCCTGGCGCGATTACTGCGAAGCGTTTGCTTAAAGGAGGCGGCGGATATGGCAAAACAGATGTTCCTCTGGACCGTATTGCCCTTTGGCAAGGTCACTGATGATGTGCCCGAACGCGGGCTTTGGCGGGTGTCGGTCGTGGTCTCGCCCCGGCTCACGCCCGAGGCGTCGGACGAACAGGTGCTCGGCGCCTTTGAGGATTGGCTCAACTGGCCCGACCGGCTCGGCGAGATTGAATTCACCCTGCGCATGGGGCCCGACTCCGTCCCGCTCCTGCCGCTGACCGAACCGGACGGCGAGCTCTGGAAAAAGCTGTTCACGCCCGAGACACCGGTTGCGGGCTTTCAGTACGAGGATGTGAGCCAGTCGAACCTGCATTCCTTCCCGGTGCGCAACGTGCTGTCCTTTGCCAAACGCAACTATGGTCAGCTTGCGGTTCAGTCGGCCTCGACCCACCCGACGCTCTTGCCTTGGGACGATGCGCATCCCGATCTCAAGGGCATGCTGGGCGAGATCGGAACCCGCACCGAAAAGATGCCTGTCAGCGATCGCGAGATCGAGGTCGCCCTCCCCGGATTCTCCCGGTTCTACGACCGCAAGACCGATGAGCAGATGCGCGAGACGGTCTTTGGCCCGCAAAGCATCTACCGCGTTCCCGTCCCCGGTCCGGATGCCGAGGAAGCTGATCTGCCGCCGGTTGCCACGCGCAGACGGCGGCGCGCACTCAGCCCCGATTGGGTCAATCCGCGCCCCGGTGGGCCGGGCACGCCGCTCTCCAGCGCGTTCGACGCGGTTCTGATGGACGAATTCAACAGCGCCGACGAATACAGCTTCTACCAGGCCGACAGGTTCTATCGCCGGGCCCGGCCGACCGCTGCGCAGGCGGCAATGAAGTATCCCGACTATCAGAACGTACCGCCGCCTCCGCCGGTCCCCGAATACGACTTCCACCGCATCGTCGCCTCTTACGCGGCATACCCCGAGCTGCTGCGGCGGCTGGGGCTGGTGCTGGATTTCGCGATCGAAGAAAGCAGCCAGATCGACAACCGCATCGCCGCCGGTGGTGGCACCGGTGTCGGGCAGATCCAGATCGAAACCACCTGGGCAAGCGGCTCCGCACCGGGGGACGAGGCGCGCCCGCGCACTGCCTGGCTTGCCCGTCCCGGACGGTTCGTTCCGCGCCCGCGTGGTGATGACCAGGTCGCAGGGCTTTTGCGGCTTGAGAACACCGACGATTCCTGGGCCTCGCATTCGGACAACCGCAACAACCTCTTCGATCTCTATCAGGTCGACCCCGACGGCGCGGCGATCAAGACGGTCAATTTCACCCTGACCGCGCAGAACCTTGTCGCCAAAAGCCTCTCGCTCACGCAGCCGCATGGCGAGGTCACCTATACCACCGGCAAGCGGCAAAGCGTGGCGGCCCTGCGCAGCGCCGGCATCGGCGTGTCGCAGCATGGCCGCGCCGGTGCGGTCGCCAAGGATGCCGCCGCCGCCGATCTCAAGAACACCGAGATCGAAAAGGGCAATTCCGATGGCATCGTGCTCTTTTCCGAAGACGTGCTGCGGGGCTACCGCGTCGACGTTATGAACGTGCCGGACATCGTCAACACGGATAAATGGCAAAGCCTCTGCGCCCGCGAAGGCGATTACGACCTGATCGCCTCGGCCGAGAAACTCGACCTGCCCTCGGATGAAGGTCACGTGTCCGGTGCCTCGACATCGAATGACGAGTCAGGT
>JBCCVT010000282.1:0-3655 GCA_039195015.1 Pseudomonadota bacterium | reverse complement strand
GGTCTGACCGGGCGCGTTCTCCTTCGAGCGGAATAAGCTGGATATGACCCTTGGCCGCCGCCATGGCTTCGCGCCCGCCGCTGTCGCCGTGGAGTTGCGCGAGATGCGCAAACATAGGCTGCGCGAAGACAACCGGGTGGCCGGGTTTGCCAGCGGAAGTAGCACCTCGCCAAACAAGCGTATCCGAATTCAGATCAACGCCTTGCAGGGTTGCGTTCAAGTCGTTTTCGAACAGGTCCGGCAAGTCTCCAAGCAAAATCATCGCTGCCGCGCAGCCGTCCGGGAGAGCGGACACCGCAGCACGAATTGACGCGTTCATGCCTTCTGCCGCGTCCGCCACCTCAATCCGGGTAACGTCGAGCCCATCAAGTGCCCGCCAACGCGCATGGGCCGCGGATGGCAGCGTCACGATCACCGGGCCAGTGGTCGACGCGCGCGCGATCATTGCTTGTCGCCGGACCAGTCGCACCCCATCTACTTGTTGCATCAGCTTATCGACCCCGCCCATGCGTTTGGACGAACCGGCCGCAAGAACGATGATCGGGAAGTCCGACACGGTTTAGCCCCGCATCCGGGCACCGTCCGGATCAAAGAGCGGTGTCGATATCACGCGTGCGGGGCGCATGGATCCGAGGATCTCGATCTCAACCTCTAGGCCGTCGGCAATCCGGTCTGTCGGCAGAAACCCTTGCGCCACGGACGTCTTTGCATAGTGCGAATAGCCGCCCGAGGTGCAAAATCCCACCACTGACCCATCGAGCCAGATCGGTTCATAGGCGTTCACATCGGCGTCTTTGGCATCCACGGCAAAAGCCACAAGGCGCCGGGACGGCCCGTTCGTACGTTCGGCCTCAGCGGCCGTCCGGCCAATGAAATCGACATTCTTCTTGAACGAGATAAAGCGATCTAACCCGGTTTCGGCGGCGGTGTAGTCGGGCGAAAACTCCCGCATCCAAGACCCGAAAAAGCGATCGAGCCGCAGCGACATCATGGCGCGCATTCCAAAGGGACGCATGTCATGCGGCTGGCCTGCCGCCCACAAGACGTCCCACAAATGCCGTTGCGCCATGGGTGCGCAGTAGATCTCGTAGCCAAGGTCACCTGTGTAGCTGACGCGCTGGACAATGCAGGGCGTCATGCCGACATCCATGTGGGCGACGTCCAGAAACTTTAGGTCTTCCACAGGGTGGCAGGTGCAGGCCTGCAGCACTGCACGTGCCTTGGGACCGGCAATCTGGAACCCGGTGCGGCTGTCGCTGATGTTCTCGACATGAACGTCCGCGGATCGCTGCGCGTCGAACCAGCGCATGTGATAAGCTTGCGATCCGTAGGACGCGGTGAGCTGGAATGCGTCCTCAGCGAGGCATGAGATCGTGAAGTCGCCGATCAGCTTGCCCTTGGGCGATAGCATCGGGGTCAGCGAGACCCGACCAGCCGTTGGAACACGCCCTGCCATGACCCGATCGAGCCAGGCCCGTGCGCCCGTTCCGGTAACAGCATACTTGCCGAAATTGTGGGTCTCGTTGATGCCGACGCCGGCTCGTACGGCCATAACCTCGCGACGCGTAGCCTCCCACGCGTTTGAACGCCGAAAACTCGGGGTTTCAAAGCGCGGCTCGCCTTCGTCGGCGAAATAGTTGGGCACTTCCAACCCGTATTGCGCACCCCAAACGGCCCCCATCTGATCAAAGACGTCATACATCGGCGTGCGGCGGAACCCGCGTGCGGCGGGCAATTCTTCATTTGGGTAAGCGACCGAAAACCGTTTTTGATAGTTTTCGATGACCTTGGGGCGCGTGTAATCGGCGGTAATCCAAGACCCGAACCGCGCAATATCCATTGCCATGACATCCCGCTCCGGTTCGCCCTCGATCATCCACTGGGCGAGGGTCAGGCCGACGCCTCCACCCTGGCTGAATCCGGCCATGACGCCGCAAGCCGACCAATAGTTGCGCAAACACGGGACTGGACCAACCAGAGGGTTTCCGTCGGGCGCAAAGGTGAACGGCCCATGAATCACCGATTTGACGCCAGCTTTGGCGAGGACAGGAAAGCGCTTGTACGCAAATTCGATGCTGTCGGCGATCTTGTCATAATCGTCAGGCAGCAATTCATGACCAAAGGCCCATGGTGTGCCGTCGACGGCCCAGGGTTTGCACGGCTGCTCGTAAAATCCGATGCAAAGCCCACGTCCCTCCTGCCGAAGGTAGCTTTCGCCCGCGGGATCCATCACATGTGGATGTTCTTCACCACGCTCGTAGATTTCGGGGATGTCGTCGGTGACGATGTATTGATGTTCCATCGGGTGTAGCGGCAGGTAAATACCCGCCATCGCTCCGACTTCCCGCGCCCAGAGCCCTCCCGCATTAACCAAGTGTTCAGCATGGATCGTGCCGTTGTCAGTCACCACATCCCATGTGCCGTCAGCGCGTTGGTTGGTCTCGCGTACCATGCAATGTGTTTCGATCGTCGCGCCGCCCATCCGGGCCGCCCTGGCATAGGCGTGCGTGGTGCCCGAGGGATCCAGATGTCCGTCCAGCGGATCGTACAATGCGCCGATGATGCCGTCCGTTTTGGTGATCGGTGCAATCTTCGCGATCTCTTCCGGCCCGACAATTTCGGTTTCGAGCCCCATGAACCGATGTTTGGCGCGCTCGGCCAGCAACATGTCGAACCGGTCCCTGTTGTCAGCCAATGTCACGCCGCCCACATGGTGCAGGCCGCAAGAGAGACCGGTCAGCTCTTCAAGCTCGCGGTAGAGACGGATCGTGTAGCCCTGCAGTGCCGCCATGTTGGTGTCGCCGTTCAGGGTGTGAAACCCGCCTGCCGCATGCCAGGTCGAGCCGCTGGTCAGCTCGCTGCGTTCCAGCAGCACCACATCCGTCCAGCCAAGCTTGGTCAGATGGTAGAGCACCGAACAGCCGACAACGCCGCCCCCGATCACGGCGACACGGGTGGTGGATTTCATGCGCGGGCCTCCGGGATCTTGCGTTGGTCGGGGTGAGGGTGGGGCGGAGCGGGGCGCACCGCAAGTCCGAAAACGACGGCACATGTCGCGGCCCGCTGTCTGCGCGGGGCACGCGCGTATTGGGTACCAGAAAGAAGCAAGCTGGTTCAGGGGCGACCGGATATGTCGGTTCCCGGCAATCGGGTCCCTTTGCGCGCCGTCAGTCTGAGGGTCGACCCAATCAAGGCGGACCCGTTTCATGCGCACTCATGCCCAGGCAGTCGTCATTGGTGGCGGCGTCATCGGATGCTCGATCCTCTACCATCTGACCAAGCTAGGCTGGACGGATGTGATGCTGCTCGAGCGGGACGAGTTGACCAGCGGCTCGACCTGGCATGCGGCGGCCAATATTCATGGGCTGCATGACAGCACCAACATAAGCCGGATCCAGTTTTACACGATGAACCTCTACAAGGAGCTCGAAGCGGAGACCGGGCAGGGGTGCGGTGTGTTCCAGTCAGGCTCGCTTTATCTGGCGCAGACCGAACAGCGGGAACATCAGCTGCGGCTGCAGGCCGCTAAGGCGCGTCTCTACGGGATGGCATTTTACGAGGTATCGCGCGTTGAGGCCGAGGCGTTGCACCCGCTGGTCAATTTCGACGGCATACGCTGTATCATGTTTGAACCCGATGGCGGCAATGTGGACCC
>JBCCVT010000281.1:0-3663 GCA_039195015.1 Pseudomonadota bacterium | reverse complement strand
GATCCGCACGAATTGACCAATCTGGCCGATCATCCGGATCACCAGGGAACCCTGACATCCTTACGCGCAAAATCAGGGGCACGATGGGATCTTGATACCTATGACGCGGAAGTGCGCGAGAGCCAGGCCCGCAGATGGGTGGTCTACGATGCGCTGCGAAAAGGCGGGTATTACCCCTGGGATTACCAGCCCCTGCAGAAAGCATCTGAACGTTACATGCGCAATCACATGGATCTCAACGTGCTCGAAGAGAGCAAACGCTTCCCCCGGGGCGAATAGCCCCGCCGTTTTGGACTGAAACCACAATGCCTTACCCAACCCAACCCACGGCCAGCCATTTCATAGATGGTCAATACGTCGAAGACACCGATGGTGCGCCGATCGACGTGGTCTATCCTGCCACCGGCGAAGTGATCGCGCGGGTCCATGCCGCGACGCCCGAAATTGTCGAGCGGTCGATCACCTCGGCCCTTGCGGCGCAGCGCGACTGGGCTGCGCTGTCAGGCACGGAACGTGGCCGGATCCTGCGCCGCGCGTCCGAAATCATGCGCGATCGCAATCACGATCTGAGTGTTTTGGAGACCAGGGACACCGGCAAACCCTATCAGGAAACCAGCGTGGTCGACGCCACCAGCGGAGCTGATGCGCTGGAGTTTTTCGGCGGCATGGCTGCGACTCTGACCGGGGAGCATATCCCGCTGGCCGGTGGTGACTGGGCCTATACGCGGCGCGAGGCTTTGGGTCTTTGCGTCGGGATTGGCGCTTGGAATTACCCCACACAGATTGCTTGCTGGAAAGGCGCACCAGCGCTGGCTTGCGGTAACGCCATGATTTTCAAGCCCTCCGAGACAACACCGCTTTGTGCTTTGAAAGTGGCCGAGATCCTGCATGAGGCGGGCCTGCCTGCGGGTCTTTACAATGTGGTGCAGGGGATGGGCGAGGTCGGCGCGTCGCTGGTTGGGGACCGGCGGGTCGATAAGGTCTCACTCACCGGCTCGGTGCCGACGGGCCGCAAGGTCTATGCCGCAGCGGCGGCGGGGATCAAGCATGTGACGATGGAATTGGGCGGGAAATCACCGCTTCTGGTTTTTGACGATGCCGATGTCGACGATGCGGTGTCCGGCGCAATCCTCGGAAACTTTTACTCGTCGGGGCAGGTCTGTTCGAATGGCACGCGGGTATTTGTTCAGCATGGTGTCAAGGCCGCGTTTCTTGATCGGCTGGCGGAACGGCTTGAGGGCGCCGTGATTGGCGATCCGATGGACGAAACGATCAATTTTGGACCTTTAGTCAGCGCGCGGCAGATGGAGATCGTAGAAGGCTACATTGCCAAGGGGATCGACGAAGGCGCTCGGCTGGTCACTGGGGGTAAGCGCCTGCCGCGCAACGGGTTCTATTTGGAGCCGACGGTTTTTGCCGATGTAACGGATGACATGACAATCGCGCGCGAGGAGATCTTTGGCCCGGTCATGGCGGTGCTCGACTTCGAGGAAGAAGATGAGGTTCTGACCCGTGCCAACGGGACCGAATTCGGTCTGGCGGCCGGTGTTTTCACCCGTGATCTGCAACGCGCGCATCGGGTCGCTGGGCGGTTTGAGGCCGGAACGTGTTACATCAACACCTACAATGATGCGCCGGTTGAAATGCCGTTTGGAGGCTCGAAACTGTCCGGGGTCGGGCGCGAAAACGCGCGCGCGGCGATCGAGCATTATTCCCAGTTGAAATCGGTCTATGTGCGGATGAGCCCGCTTGAAGCGCCGTTCTAACCCATCCACCCGTCGGGTGGCCGAACCCAGATTGTGCGCTACCGCGCATGCCAAATTCCACCAGATGCGACGCGACGCTTTGAACCGATCGCTGCGCCGGTGGCTGCGGAGAAAATGATGGAAGCGGATTTCGTGATTATCGGCGCGGGCAGCGCCGGATGTGCGATGGCTTATCGGCTGAGCGAAGCCGGAGCGTCGGTTCTGGTGATCGAACATGGCGGAACAGATGTCGGACCGTTCATCCAGATGCCTGCGGCACTGAGCTATCCAATGAATATGTCACGGTATGATTGGGGGTACCGCTCTGAGCCCGAGCCGCAGTTGAACAACCGGCGGCTGGCCTGTCCGCGCGGCAAGGTGATCGGCGGGTCATCATCGATCAATGGCATGGTCTATGTGCGCGGACATGCGATGGATTTCGATCATTGGGCCGAGATGGGTGCAGATGGATGGTCCTTTGCCGATGTGCAACCCTATTTCCAGCGCATGGAGACATGGCATGATTGTGGTCATGGGGGTGATCCGGTCTGGCGTGGGTCGAACGGGCCGCTGCACATCTCGCGCGGGCGGCGGGAAAACCCCCTCTATCATGCGTTTGTCGAAGCGGGGCGGCAGGCCGGCTATCAGGTGACGGGCGACTATAATGGGGAGCAGCAGGAAGGCTTTGGCCCGATGGAGCAGACCGTGTGGAAGGGGCGCCGATGGTCGGCTGCCAATGCCTACCTGCGTCCTGCGCTGAAGCGCAGCCATTGTGATCTGGTGCGCGGGCTGGCGACCCGGGTGGTGATCGAAGAGGGACGCGCGATTGGTGTGGCCTTGCGGCGTCGGGGTCAGGAAACCGTGATCCGCGCGCGGCGGGAGGTCATTCTTGCGGCATCTTCCATCAACTCTCCGAAGCTCTTGCTGCTGTCGGGGATTGGGCCTGCGACGCATCTGGCCGAGCACGGGATCGAGGTGGTCGCCGACCGGCCGGGGGTGGGGCAGAACCTGCAGGACCATCTGGAGCTTTACATACAGATGGCGGCAAAAGTTCCGGTCACGCTCTATAAGTATTGGAACCTGTTCGGCAAGGCGATGATCGGGGCGCAGTGGCTCTTTACCAAGACAGGCCATGGGGCATCGAACCAGTTCGAAAGCGCAGGGTTCATCCGGTCGCGACCAGGTGTGCCCTATCCGGATATCCAGTTCCACTTCCTGCCCATCGCGGTGCGCTATGACGGCACGGTGGCTGCCGACGGGCACGGGTTCCAGGCCCATGTCGGCCCTATGCGGTCGCAGAGCAAGGGTGCAGTGTCGTTGCGGTCTGCGGACGCCAAGGAGGCTCCGGTCATCCGGTTCAATTACATGTCGCATGACGAGGACTGGCAGGAGTTCCGGACCTGCATCCGGCTGACGCGTGAGATCTTCCAACAGGCGGCTTTTGCGCCTTTTGTGAAACATGAGATTCAGCCGGGGCCGGGTGTTGAAAGCGATGCGGAACTCGATGCGTTCATCGCGGAGCATGCCGAGAGCGCTTATCACCCCTGCGGAACCTGTCGGATGGGGTCGCGTGAAGACCCGGGCGCCGTGGTTGATCCGGAGGGGCGCGTCATCGGGGTTGATGGGTTGCGGGTCGCGGATAGTTCGGTGTTTCCGAGGATTACGAACGGAAATCTTAACGGGCCTTCGATCATGGTAGGCGAGAAGATCAGCGACCATGTACTGGGGCGCGATCCATTGCCGCGGTCAAACCTGCGCCCTTGGATCAATCCGGCCTGGGAGGCGAGCCAACGCTAGCACGTCCGATCGTGGCTGGCCGCCCCGCCCTCCAACCCCCGTCCCGCCGCGACCGGCCAGGAAACCGTTGCGCCATTTGATCGGCGTCAAAGTCGTGGGCTGTGACAGTGACTATGGTCGG
>JBCCVT010000280.1:0-3702 GCA_039195015.1 Pseudomonadota bacterium | reverse complement strand
TGACGGCAAGCGGGCTCTTGGCGTCGACCCGCGCGCCCAGATGTACCAGCTCCGAGACCCCCACCGACGGATCGATCCTGTCGCTTTCCACCTGGCGCCCGCCGCCAAGGGCAACAACGGCGAGCCCCAAGGCCTCGCCATCAATTGCCGTGACGTAGCCATCCCGTCCGGCTTCGATTTCCTGAATGACATTGGCCTCAGGCAGGAAACGCACCCAGTTGTCCGCAAAGGCGATGGGACCACCCATCGCGGCGATCATTCTGCCAAAGCGGTCCGCCGCGCGCCCATCGGCGATCACACCGGCGATGGTCTCGGCTCCGGCCTTGTCCGACTTGGCCAGCCCAGCATCGGCGAGGACCGCGCCGCCAAGCACACAGGTCAGTTCGACAAGAGAACCTTTTGTCTGGCCAGTCAGCGCGCGCATGACCTCGGTCACCTCCAGCGCGTTGCCAAGCGCGGGTGCCAAAGGTTGATCCATATCGCTGATCACCGCGCGGGTCCGGCACCCGGCGGCATTGGCCGTATCGGTCAGCGCGCGGGCCAGCGCGCGGGCGTCATCTATCGACTTCATGAAAGCGCCGCTGCCAACCTTGACGTCGAGCACGAGCGCGTCCGGCGCGGCAGCCAGCTTCTTCGACAGAATGGATGCGGTGATCAGATCAAGGCTCTCCACTGTCGCCGTGACGTCACGCACGGCGTAAAGGCGTTTATCGGCGGGCGCGATCGCAGAGGTTGCCCCGACAATCGCGCAGCCCGTGTCTGCGAGCATTGCATGCAGGCGATCTTCGGGCAGGTCGGTGCCGACACCGGGGATCGACTCGAGCTTGTCGAGTGTGCCGCCCGTGTGCCCCAGCCCGCGACCGGAAATCATCGGGACAAAGGCCCCGCACTCTGCCAGCGCCGGCGCCAGCAGCAGCGACACACAATCCCCGACACCACCGGTGGAGTGCTTGTCGACCACCGGTCCATCCAAGTTCCACGACATTACCTGTCCGCTGTCCCGCATCGCCAGCGTCAAGGCCGCGCGCCCCTGCTCGGTCAGCCCACCCATGCACAGGGCCATGGCAAACGCACCGGCCTGCGCATCGCTGACCGACTGATCCGCGAGGCCGCGCGCGAACCACGTCAATTCGCCGGCATCGGGCGTCTGACCCCGGCGGAGCTTGGCGAGGATACTGCGCGCGTCCAACTCAGCTGCCTTCCATGTGGTCCGGCGTGAACGCGCCGGGCAGCAACTCGTCCAGCGTCATGACATTCTCGGCGCCGCCAGTTGTGGCCATCGTGACCGGTACCGAGCCCTTGCCGAACTCGGCCAGTTTCTGGCGGCACCCGCCGCAGGGCGGCACCGGCATCGGACTGCCCGCGATCACATAGACCTCGATCAGTTCAGTCTCACCCGCCGCGACCATGGCCGCAATGGCGCCCGCCTCGGCGCAGGTGCCTTGCGGATAGGCCACATTTTCAACGTTGCACCCGACGTAGATGGCACCGGATGCTCCGCGGATCGCTGCACCGACCTGAAAATTGGAATAAGGCACATAGGCCTTGAGACGGATTTCCGTTGCGGCCTCCCTCAGCGTGGTCACTGTTCGAACTCCGTGTTGAACATTCCGGGCAAGGTCACCTCGAGGATTTCGATGTCATCGGTCGGATCGGCCCACCGCGTACGCATCGCCGGCGGGATTACGAATGCATCACCGGGAGCGAGCCGGTGCGGCGCGGTCTCTTCGCCTTCAAGCGTCACCGCGCCACTCATGACAAACCCAAAGAGGATGTCGGTGTGGTGACGCGACCAGACCGGCTGACCCACGCCCCTGCGGACAATCTGGACGCTCGCGACACCTTTGGTGTTGTCGTTGATCGTCGTGTCGCGACAGACGTATCCCGGCAGGCGAAACGGCTCCCACTTCGCGCCCTGGGCCGTGTTGTACACAAATTTCTGTCCTTGCCATTTGCGCTCCGGCCGCAGATGTGGCGTGGGCAACTTCATCACATGATCGATTTCGGTGACATGTTCGGCCGGAACGCCGATCTCGATCACCTCGATCCCGTCGCTCGCCTCGAGCACCCTGTGGCGGATCTCGGGCGGCTGGATGAAACAGTCACCCGCGGTCAGGCGCATCGGCGGACCCTGATCCTCATAGACCACATCCACCCAGCCTTTGATGCAAAAGATCAGCTGAAATCCAACCTTGTGGAAATGCACCATGTCAGGCACCGGCCCCCCATCGGGGATCCGGATATGGCTTGCAATGATCGACCCGCCCAGCCGCGTCGGCACCAAATCACGGTAATGCATGCCGGCTCTGCCGATGATCCAAGGCGCCTGATCCGCCAGCCGCCGCACGACAAAGGCATGCTCGGTCGTTGGCATCACCATGGGCGGGTCGCGATCCTCGATTTCGACCCGAGTGCCGTTCGGCGCGGTCAGCACCCGCGCGCCATCCGCAAAACCATCGGGATCATCGCTGAGGATGCGGATCGTGCCAGGCGCTTCATCGGCCCCCTTTTCGATGCGGACCCGCAAACCATGCCCGGAAAACACGCCGACCCTGGGGTCATCGGCCGGATATATCATATCCAGACGCATCCCCAGCGTATTGGTAAAAAACGGAATGTCGTCGCGCAACTCATCGGTCGGCAACCGCATTTCGGCGATGGTGTCAGGCATGTCGTCTCCCGCAATGGGCAAAGATTGGCGGGGCCTGCGCCGATTTGCAACCCGGGCGATTTTCGCAACCGACCAAAACTCTTCTTCAAAGCGCATTCCACCTAGTTTAGCGTTAAACCAATTTTGGTCACACGGAACACCTCCATGTCCGACAATCAAACGCTTCGCCAGGCGGCACTTTTCTATCACGAGCATCCAAAGCCCGGAAAACTTGAAATCCGAGCAACCAAACCGATGGCGAACGGCCGCGATCTGGCCCGCGCCTATTCACCCGGCGTGGCCGAGGCGTGCCTTGAGATCAAGGATGATCAGGCCAATGCAGCCCGCTACACCGCGCGCGGCAACCTGGTGGCGGTTGTCTCGAACGGGACGGCGGTGTTGGGGCTTGGCAATATCGGCGCGCTGGCGTCAAAGCCGGTGATGGAGGGTAAGGCGGTGCTCTTCAAGAAGTTCGCAAACATCGACTGTTTCGACATCGAAGTGGACGAGGCCGACCCCGAAAAGCTGGCCGAGATCGTCTGCGCCCTCGGGCCAACCTTCGGCGCCGTGAACCTTGAAGATATCAAAGCACCTGACTGTTTCATCGTTGAAAAGATCTGCCGTGAACGCATGAAAATCCCGGTCTTTCACGACGACCAGCATGGCACGGCCATTGTGGTGGGGGCGGCGGCCAAGAACGCGCTGCATGTCGCAGGCAAACGGTTTGAGGATATCAAGATCGTCTCAACGGGTGGCGGTGCCGCGGGGATTGCTTGCCTCAACATGCTGCTGAAACTGGGCGTCAAACGCGAAAACGTGTGGCTCTGCGATCTGCATGGCCTTGTCTATGAAGGCCGCACCGAGGATATGAACCCGCAAAAGGCGGGTTTCGCGCAGGCCAGTGATCTGCGGACGCTCGACGATGTTATCGACGGGGCGGATCTGTTCTTGGGGCTCAGCGGTCCGAACGTGCTCAGCCCCGAGATGGTCAAGCGCATGGCGACCAGACCGATCATCTTTGCGCTGGCGAACCCCAACCCCGAGATCGCGCC
>JBCCVT010000279.1:0-3709 GCA_039195015.1 Pseudomonadota bacterium | reverse complement strand
GGTGATTGTGCGACGGACAAGCCGCAAGCGTGGATCAGTGGCGCACATCGCCTGCAACACACTGTCCTTGCCAACCCCGGACGGGCCCACAACGGCAATTACGGGTGCGCGTTTGTCGGGCATCAATCCGCCACCCTTTGCGGCGTGAAAGCCGTGACATCGACCTCGCGGTCGCACACACACGCGCGCGCTCCAGCATCGTGAAAGATGCCCAGGATTGCCGCCCCGCGCGCCTTGGCATCCAGGATCAACCGCAACACCGTTTCGCGGTTAACCGTATCGAGGCTTGCCGTCGGTTCGTCCAAGAGCAAGGCCGGATAGGGATGTACAAATCCGCGCGCAATGTTGACGCGCTGCTGTTCCCCGCCCGAAAAAGTGGTCGGGCTGAGCGGCCACAGACGCTGCGGAATGTTCAGCCGCTCCAATAGCTGCCCGGCGGTCTTGGTCGCCTTGGCCCGGTCACTTCCTTGCGCGAGCAAGGGTTCCGCGACCACCTCGACCGTTGGCACCCGAGGAACAACGCGCAAAAACTGGCTGACATAACCCAATGTCGTCCGACGGAGGTTGAGGATCTCGCGCGGCTCTGCCAGCGCGACGTCCAGACCGCCGACACGGATCTGACCTGCGGCCGCAAGATAGTTTCCATAGATCAGTCGCATCAACGTTGACTTCCCGGTCCCGGACGCGCCGGTCAATGCAACGCACTCACCGGGCCGGACTGCCAGTTCAGCACCCTGCATCACCGGAATGACAGCACCACCCTGATTGTGCAGCGTAAAGCTCTTGGCGACGCCCGAGACATCAATCATCGCCGTTTGCTGGTCCATCATGCCCATCCCGTCAAACCTGCAAGACCGAAGAAACGAGGAGCTGGGTGTACCCATGTTGCGGGTCATCCAGCACCTGATCGGTCAAGCCGGCCTCGACCACATGCCCGTCTTTCATCACCATCAACCGGTCGGCAAGCAGACGCACAACCGCCAGGTCATGAGTGACGATCAGTGCGCTCAGGCCCATTTCACGCACCAGACCGCGCAGCAGGTCCAAGAGGCGTGCTTGAACCGATACGTCCAGACCGCCGGTCGGTTCGTCCATGAACACGAGGCGCGGGCCCGTCACAAGATTCCGCGCGATCTGCAGCCGCTGCTGCATGCCACCCGAAAACGCGGTTGGGCGATCGTCGATCCGGTCGTCATCAATTTCGACGCGGCCGAGCCATTCGGCCGCCTGCGACCGGATCTGACCGTAGTGGCGCGCGCCGACCGCCATTAGGCGCTCGCCGATATTGCCGCCAGCGCTGACCGACATGCGCAGCCCTTCGCGCGCATGCTGATGAACAAAGGCCCAGTCGGTCCGGCCGAGCATTCGGCGGGCGGGTTCGGACATCGTCACCGTATCCACCGGTCCATCCGTCCGCGTGTCAAAGATCACCTGGCCCGCATCTGGTGGCATGTGGCCCGCCAGACAGTTCAAAAGCGTGGACTTGCCCGAACCGCTTTCGCCGACGATCCCCATCACCTCGCCGGGGTAAAGATCAAAGCTGACATCGCGACAGCCAATGCGCGCGCCATAGTGTTTTGAAATGGCTTTGACGCGCAGCAAGGGGTTCGCAGTCGCCATACTCATCGCCTCTGTTTGGCCGTCGCGTGCCAACCGCGAGTCCGTCGCCCGGATCTCCTCAGGCGGCATCTGCAGCCCCCACATGCCCGGTCTCGCGCCGGCTGCGGCAATAGTCGGTGTCCGAGCACACAAACATCCGGTTGCCTCGATCATCCATGATCACCTCGTCCAGATAGCTGTCTTCGGCCCCGCAGAGATGGCATTGATGGTTCGCCTTGCTGGCGTCGAATGGGTGGTCGTCGAAATCAAGCGAGACTACCTTGGTGTGCGGTGGCACCGCGTAGATCCGTTGCTCCCGACCCGCGCCAAAAAGTTGGATCGCGGCCATCTCGAGCTTTGGGTTGTCGAATTTCGGGATCGGCGAAGGATCCATCACGTAGCGGTCAGACACCGTTACCGGATAGGCATACGAGGTCGCGATGGCACCGTGCCGGCTGATGTCTTCATAAAGCTTCACATGCATCAACCCGTATTCCTCGAGACTGTGCATCTTGCGAGTCTCGGTCTCGCGAGGCTCCAGATACCTCAGTGGCTCGGGGATCGGCACCTGATAAACTAGGATCTGGTCATCGCGCAGAGGCATTTCGGGAATGCGGTGCCGAGTCTGGATGACACTGGCCTTCGCGGTTTCTTCAGTCGTGTCCACGCCGGCCGTGCGTTCAAAGAATTTCCGGATCGACACCGCGTTGGTGGTGTCATCCGCGCCCTGGTCGATCACCTTCAGCGTGTCGTCCGGGGTCAGTGTCGCCGCCGAGACCTGCACCCCACCCGTTCCCCATCCGTAGGGCATCGGCATCTCGCGACTGGCAAAGGGCACTTGATAGCCGGGCACGGCGAGCCCTTTCAGAATTGCGCGGCGGATCATCCGTTTCGTTTGCTCGTCCAGATAGGCGAAGTTGTATTCGCTCATTCCGCGGCCTCCTGCCTGTTGGCGACCATCGCTTTGGCACGCAGCTCGCGCACCAGCTCCAATTCGGACTGAAAGTCCACGTAATGGGGCAGTTTGATATGTTCGAGGAATCCGGTGGCCTGGATGTTGTCGCAATGGCTCAGCACGAATTCCTCGTCCTGCGCTGCCACGCCCAGGTTGTCTTCACCCAGCTCTGCCCACCGCAACGCGCGATCGACGAGCGCCATTGCAATCGACTTGCGCTCGGATTGGCCAAAGACCAGTCCATAGCCGCGCGTGAATTGCGGAGGTTGCGTCTTGGAGCCCTTGAACTGGTTGACCGTCTCGCATTCGGTCAGCTCGATCTCGCCGATCTCGATGGCAAAACCAAGCTCGGGCACGTCCATCTCGACTGCCACGGTCCCGATCCGCAACTCTCCGACAAAGGCATGGTTGCGCGCATATCCCCGCTGCGTCGAATAAGCGAGCCCAAGGATGAACCCTTCGTCGCCGCGCGTCAGCGATTGCAACCGCACGGCACGATCGGCTGGATAGGACATCGGCGTCCGGGTGATGTCGGCAGGTTCGTCCTGCCCCGGTGGTTCGGGCTGCAAGAGGCCTTCGCCCTGCAGGAACGATGCGATATGCGGTGTGGATTCTTCACGCGCGGGGGCGGTGGCCGCGTCGGGAACCTCTCCATCGGCGAGCAGCTTGAAATCCAAAAGACGGTGCGTGTAGTCGAAGGTCGGTCCCAGCACCTGCCCGCCTGGCGCATCCTTGAACGTGGCTGAAATTCGACGGATGCAGGTCATCTGCACCGTCTCGATCGGGTTGGAGTGCCCCAGTCGCGGCAGAGTGGTGCGGTAAGCGCGGATCAGGAAAACAGCCTCGATCAGATCACCGCGTGCCTGTTTGATCGCGAGCGCGGCGAGGTCCGGGTCAAAAAGCGATCCTTCGGCCATGACCCGGTTCACTGCCAGGCTGAGCTGTTCGCGGATCTGGTCGATTCCGAGATCGGCAACCGATACGTCGCCGCGCCGCTCTTCCGACAGCCACGCGTGCGCGTTGTCAATCGCTGCCTCGCCGCCCTTGACCGCCACATACATCGCTCAGCCCTCCAATTTGGTGATGCGTGTGCTGCGCGGCAGGGCCGCAAGCGTGTCGCCACAGGCAAAGATGAAATCCAGGCCCAACGGGTAG
>JBCCVT010000278.1:0-3735 GCA_039195015.1 Pseudomonadota bacterium | reverse complement strand
TCAAAAGTATGTGGGATTTTCTACAAAAACGGGTGCTTAAACGGTTCTTCACCGCTGGGCCTTAGTGCTCTCGCCCACCAAACACCAACCACGGTTGCGGGGGCGCCGATGTTTAGACTTACCAGCAGGTCCATCGACATGTACGTTGTTGGTGACCACAGTGCGCGACATTTGCTGATCGGTGGCGAACGCGCGCAAAAGATTCAGTCAGCCGGGACCGGAGACTGGATCAACGCGCGGGGCGGAAATGATTTCATCGCCGCCAATGCAGGCAATGACAGTGTGATCGCGGGCGCTGGCGACGACGTCGTTCTGGGCCAAGGCGGGCGCGATGTTCTCCAGGGCCGCGCGGGTGATGATGTGTTGGACGGAGCGATCGGCCATGACCGGCTCTTTGGTGGCGACGGGGACGACACGATCATCGGCGGCGACGGCAATGATGTTCTTTACGGCGACAACGCCTTTGGTCGCCGAGACGGCGCGGTTGGAAACGATGTCTTCGTGTTCGATGCCGATGACGGGCGTGACAAGGTCTGGGACTTTGACACGGACCATGACCAGATCGCGTTGACAGGCCCGGTGGTTGCGCTTGATGGGACGGACGAGAACTTTTCGATTTCGTATTTCGCGAAGAACACTCTAATTACATATTTCGACACAGAAATCCGTCTGTTTCACGCGCATCTGACAGCTGATGACATTTCCTTTTTGGGCTGATTCTGAAGAAATGTCAGAGGTCGAGGATGTTTGTCGCGGCAAGAAACGCTTCAAACGCCATGACTTGATGTTCCGCTCGGCCTTGGGGTCCTTGCTTTTCTTGTCCTGTTGCACCCGGCTGTACTAGGGTCGTTCGCAACAAACAGGCAAAGACCCGACCCATGCAGTTCGTGTCGACCACACCTCTGGCGGTATTGATGTTCGCCGGGCTCCTCTGGCTAGGCCCGGTGCGTGGGCTATGGATCTTGTTTCTCTCTATGCCGATGCTCAGTGCATCGGCGGTCAACTTGCCCGGGCTTGGATCGCTGACGCTCACGGATGCCTGCATCATGGCGTTATGGCTTTCGATCCTTGGTCGGGGCGTCGGGGCCGCGCGCCTTTTTGGAACCGCGATCCCGTCACAGCCGGGCTTTCCGTTGCTCCTGCTGCTGGTATTCGCCACGATCGGTGCCATTTTTCTGCCACGCCTGTTCGCCGGACAGACCGAGGTCTTCGTCCTGATCCGCACGTTAGAGACAGGGAGCATCCTTCTGTCACCCTTGTCACCGACAGGAGGCAACATCAGCCAGCTTGTGCGTCTTGTCATGGCTGGCTCGGTGTTTTTTCTTTTGGCGACGATGTTCCGGATCACCGGCGATCACGTGCAGGTCTATCGTGCGATGGTGGCCGCCACGTTGCTGCACATTGTGCTCTCTGTGATCGACATTGGATCTTACGCCTTGGGCCTGCCCGATCTTTTGGATGTTCTGCGGACCGCGAGTGTCGCGATGCTCGACAACCAGATCGTGCTGGGCATCAAACGCCTGACCGCCGGGTTCCCTGAGCCGTCGTCGTTTAGCTATTACACGATCGGCCTATACGGGTTCTGGTTGCGATACTGGTTCGGTGCGCGTAACTCGCGCCTGAGCGGGCTGATGCTTCTGGCGGTCCTTGCGCTGCTGGTGAGATCCACCTCGACCTCGGCCTATATTTGTTTGCTGATCTTCACGCTGCTGTTCCTGTCCTGGCAATTTGCCGAGATCGCGCGCGCACAGCGGGCGACAACGCTCTATGTCGTGCTGACGACCGCCTTGCCTGCGCTGGCCGGGATCTTTGTAGTGCTTTACAACTTTGTTCCTGCGATCCCGAACCTGATTGACCAAATCCTGCTTTCGAAATTGCAAAGCGACTCCGGGGTCGAGCGGATGAACTGGAACTTGCAGGCCCTGGTCAACTTTGCCGAGACATACGGGCTTGGCGCCGGTATTGGTAGCGTACGTGCGTCGTCGTGGATGTCGTCGACGCTTGGCAGTCTGGGGCTGATTGGCGCAGCGGTCTACGTGTGGTTTGTGGCGGCAACCCTGTTGCAGCGCCCACCTGTCGCGCTGCGTCGCTCGGACGCGGCCCATATCGTGGCGGCCTTGCAATCAGGCTGTGCGGCGATCTTGATCCAATCCCTGATCACCAAGCCTTACCCGAACCTTGAGACACCATTTTTTGCGATGGCGGGGCTGGCCGTCGGACTGTGCCGTTATCTGACTTTGAAAGACCGTAGCCGCGCCACGCGCCACGCGCCTGATCATTCTGTCGTGCACGGGCAGCCCGTCACGTCCGGCTGAACCCGTCCGCGTGGCGAGAATTGGTGAATCCGGGAACCTCGGCTAGGCTTAGCACAAAGATGGAGGGCATCATGGGAACGGCACTGATCATCGGGGCGGGGGCTGGTTTGTCGGCATCCGTGGCGCGCAAACTGGCCAAGCGCGGTCACAACATCGTTCTCGCCGCACGAAACACCACCGATCTTGACGGTCTCGCGAGCGAATTGGATGCAACCGTTGTCGCCTGTAATGCCCGTGACCGCGGGGACATGGCCGCTCTCTTTGCAAAGGTCGACGCGATCGAAGGTCCGCTTGACGCTGCGGTTTACAACCCGAGCGCACGTGTGCGTGGACCGGTGACCGAGCTTGACCCCGACGCTGTCGAAAACGCGATCCTCGTGTCCGCCTATGGGGCGTTTCTGATGGCCCATCACGCGGCGAAGAGGATGCTTGCCGAAGGGTCAGGCGCGATGCTTTTCACGGGTGCCTCCGCGGGGGTCAAAGGGTTTCCTAATTCGTCGACCTTCGCGATGGGCAAATTCGCTTTGCGCGGTCTCTGCCAGTCCCTGGCGCGTGAGCTGCACCCCAAGGGCATCCATGTTGGTCATTTCGTGATTGATGGGGCGATCTCCAAGTCTTCTTCCGCCAATGATGAGAATGCTCAACTGGATCCGGATGCGATCGCCGAAAGCTATGTGCATTTTCTCGACCAGCACCCGTCGGCCTGGGCTTGGGAGATTGAGTTGCGTCCGTGGGTCGAACGTTTCTGAAGCCTGACCAGTCTCCGTACGCGCGTCGCTGAACTGGATCTGTACTCTGCCCCGCGTCGCGCCTAGCGTGCGCCTATGACATCCGGACATATCCATGACAGCGGCTATTCCTGGCTGCGGCTGGCGGTCACGCTTGCCATCGCGACGGTCGCGAATGCCGGAATGTGGGCGGTGATCGTGATCATGCCTGCCGTCGAGGCCGAAATGGGCGTGAGCCGCGCGGATGCCTCGATGCCGTATACGCTGACGATGGTCGGGTTTGCCGTCGGCAACCTTGTGATCGGGCGGCTGGTGGATCGGGCCGGCGTGACCCTTGCGTTGATGGTTGCTGCGGTGACGACGGCGGCGGCTTACGCCCTGGCCACCCTGGCGACCGGCATTTGGGCGCTGACGGCGGCGCATCTGCTGTTGGGGCTCGGTACGGCCGTCGGGTTCGGGCCATTGATCGCCGATATCTCGCATTGGTTCCTGAAACGCCGGGGCATTGCCGTGGCGTTGGTGGCCAGCGGCAACTATTTGTCTGGCGCGATCTGGCCGATGGTTCTGTCGGGCATCCTGGCCGAGGCGGGTTGGCGGCAGGTCTATCTCACCCTTGGAGTGGTGGAACTGGCGGTGCTGATCCCCTTGTCGTTGCTGTTGCGCCGCAAGGTGCCGGAGGCCGCGCACGGCGT
>JBCCVT010000277.1:0-3770 GCA_039195015.1 Pseudomonadota bacterium | reverse complement strand
GCCGGACGGCCGATGGAGATCGACGCCCTGCTCGGATCGGTCCAGGAGCTCGGCCAGATCACACAGATCCAGACCCCCACAATCAACACAATCCTCGCTCTCATCAGACTAAGGGCGAAAACCGCCAACCTCTGATTGCGAGGCCGCGGCCCGGTCTTGCGCCTGTCGGGCGGCTCTGAAATCTTGCGGCTTGAGCACAAAGGAGGGTCGCATGGCGGGGAAATGGTTTGATGAGCTTGAGGTCGGGATGGAATTCCGGCACCCGATCCGCCGCACGATCACCGAGACGGATAACGTGCTTTTCACCACGATGACACATAATCCGGCCCAGCTGCATCTGGATGAAGAATATTGCCGCACGCAAACCGAATACGGCCAACGCCTTGTAAATTCGACATTTACTCTAGCGCTTATGGTCGGGATCTCGGTCGGCGACACGACGCTTGGGACGGCGGTTGCGAATTTGGGTTGGGACGAGGTGCGGTTCCCCAAACCGCTGTTTCACGGCGATACGATCCGGATCGAGACGACGGTTCTGGCGTTGCGCAACAGCAAGTCGCGACCTGATCAGGGGATCGTGACCTTCGAACACCGGGCTTACAACCAGCGGGACGAGCTGGTGGCGATCTGCAAGAGGAGCGGGTTGCAGCGGAAAAAACCCGCATGACCCCGCTGAGATCGTTTCTCTTCGCGCCTGGTGACAGCGACAGAAAGATGGAAAAGGCCGGCGACTCTGGCGCGGATGCGGTGATCCTGGATCTTGAGGATTCGGTTGCGCCATCCGAGAAAACCATTGCGCGTCAAAAGGTTGCGGAGCTCCTGGGTGGCGCGGAGCGGCGCTGTCAACTTTGGGTGCGCATCAATCCTTTGGAGAGCGGATTGGCCGATCAGGACCTGGCCGCGGTTCTGCCGGGGCGACCGGACGGGATCATGTTGCCAAAGGCGGAGGGCCCGCAGGACGTGGCGGCGCTCTCTGCGCGCCTTGACCCTTCCGACCCTGACCGACGGATCAAAATCCTGCCGGTTGCGACCGAGACGGCGGCGGCTCCGTTTCACTTGGGCGATTATAAAAACCACGATATTCCAAGGCTTTACGGGTTGACCTGGGGAGCCGAGGATCTGTCGACCGCTTTGGGGGCCTCGACCAACCGAAGCGCGGATGGAGACTGGGCATTCACTTATAAAATGGTACGATCTCTGACACTTATGGCGGCGCGGGCGGCAGGCGTCGAACCGGTCGAGACGCTTTATGTCGATTTCCGGGACACCGAGGGGCTCAAAGCAACATCCCGGGCTGCGCGGGCGGAGGGGTTTTCCGGGCGTCTTGCCATACATCCCGCGCAAGTCGCTGGAATCAATGAGAGTTTCATGCCTTCCACCGAAGAGATCGCGCAGGCAAAATGGGTGGTGGCAGCCTTTGCGGCGTCGCCTGGCGCGGGGACGGTCGGGATCGATGGCAAGATGTACGACATCCCGCATCTGCGCCAGGCCGAGCGCACGCTGTCGCTCGCGCGGGCCTTTGCCACGTGACGCAACCCCCTGCAAAGGCAGCAAATTGACCGTTTTGTACATGCCTGGACGCGGGCATTGTCCGTTTTGTACCCCCCTTCAGCGGGCCTCGCCGGATCCCGGGCAGGCCGCCTAAGCGGCCAAAGGAGACTTGCGGTGGCGCAACCAGACGTAACCGCTGATCAGAATGGCCGAGCTGGAGATCAGGGTCATCAGTGTGCCGGGGAGGAAGTTCACGAAACCGCCAAGGTCGAGGAACATGAAGTACCCGAGATCGGCGAGGCCGCCCACCAGCGCGCTGACCCAGATCGCGGTCATGTTGCCGCGCCAGATCAGGACGCCTCCGATACAGGTGACGACGCCGAACCAGAGCAGGTTCCAGGCATGCTGGTTCAGAACCGCTCCGACCGGGTCCGGATAGGGGCCTGGCAGTTGCGCGGGGTCGACCGCATCTGCAATCGCCTGGAACCCCTCGGCCGCGCTGCCCGAGAGCACTATGACGCCGGCCAGCGCATGCACGAGGCCCCAGATGACCCAAAGCCCCGAGGCCACTTTGAGCGCGGTCTGTTCGCTCGGTGTCATGGGTGTTCTCCTGTGTCTGGGTGGGCTGGCCCGGGTTGCCCCATGTGAGTGGCTTGACTAGGTTGGCCGTCTCAGTGTGACGGAGTTGTTGACAAAGTCAACCATTAGCTGGCCATGGCAGATATCGAGATCGCGCGCCTTGTCGACCGCATGACGCGGCGCATCCATGCGGCGCTGAACGGGAAGGCGAGCGAGTTCGACCGGCATCGCGTCGGGCCGGCCGGGGGGATCCTGTTGCTGACACTGGCCGATCATGAACCGGCGCGGATGCAGGATCTTGTGCGCCTGATGGCGCGGGACAAATCGCAGATGACCCGGGGTGTTCAGGCGCTCGAGCGCAAGGGGCTGATCGGGCGGCAGGCCTGCGCGGGGGATGCGCGCGCATCGCTGCTGACGCTCACGCCCGAAGGGCGCGCCACGGTTGATGCATTGGAAGCCGCGCTTGCCGAGGTTTTGGGAGAGATCCTGTCGCCGCTGTCCCCGGAGGATCGCGACCGGTTGAAGGACGTGTTGCGCCGGATCTGACCCGTGGCGCTGGCCTGCGACGGGATGGCGCGACAAACCCCTTGCGCGGACTCGGCGCGCGGGGGTTACTGGGCCGGACACAGCGCGGTTTCGGGACAGCACGGGCATGACGGTCGAGCATCGCACCATGACGATTGAGGATCTGCGGATGGTTCTGGGCTGGGCGACCGAGGAAGGCTGGAACCCGGGCGCAGACGATGCCGAGGCGTTTCTGGCAGCAGATCCGGACGGGTTCTTTCTCGCGGTCGAGGATGGCGACCCGGTGGCGGCGATTTCGGTGGTCAATCACAGTCAAAGCTTTGCATTCCTCGGGCTTTACCTGTGCCGTCCGTCGCATCGCGGGCGCGGTATCAGCTATGCGCTCTGGCAGCATGCGATTGCCCATGCCGGCGAGCGCACGATTGGTCTGGACGGCGTGCCAGACCAGCAGGCGAACTATGCGCTGTCGGGCTTTTTGCGCGCGGGCAATACCAGCCGCTATTCGGGCGCTGTCGCGCCGGTGACGGATGCCGGTGTTCGCCCCGCGACCGAAGCGGACGGGCCGGCGCTGGTCGCGCTTGAGGCGGAGGCGTCGGGCTGGAACAAGCCCGACTACCTGACCGCCTGGTTTCGTTCGACCGAAGGCCGGGCGACATTTGTCACCGAACGGGGCGGGGTGATCGACGGTCTGGCCACGGTGCGCCGGTGTCGGAAAGGCGCGAAGATCGGGCCGCTGGTCGCATCGGACGAGGACAGCGCGCGCAGGCTTTTGTCGCATGCCGCCGCATGGGCGGGAGCGGATCTTGTGATCGATGTGCCGTCGACCTCAGCCCGGCTTGACGCATTGGTGCGGTCCCTGGAACTGACACCCAGCTTTGACACCGCGCGCATGTATCGCGGCCCATATGCGCTGCCCCGATCCGAGCTGTTTGCCGTAGGGACGCTGGAGCTGGGATAGGGCGACCCTCTTCACGGACGGAAAATCACGCGCCGTCGAGCGGGAACATCGCATGTCACCGCATGTCGACCACACGTCCTTCGGTGGCCGAGACTTGCGCGGCAAGGCCGATTTGGACCGCGGCCGCGCCGTCTGAGAGGGTGACCTGGGGGGTGCCGCCGTTGCGCAGGGCGCGCGCGAGCTGCTGGTGCTGGTAGAAGGTGGAGCCGTTGTGATC
>JBCCVT010000276.1:0-3780 GCA_039195015.1 Pseudomonadota bacterium | reverse complement strand
GCCCCATTTCCAGGTAGAGCAGAATCTGACCGATTGTCAGGCCGCTCACCTCTTCCGGGGTCCAGCCAAATTCGCGGGCCAGAACAAAACATGCCTTGGCCAACGGCGCCTGGACCATTTCCTCCAGCGCGTTGCGTGGCAGATCGATGCCGCTCAGGCGGTTGATCTCCTCGACCAGATGGCGCGCCAGACCGGCTGGCAGGCGCTGCACCTCTTCAAGCGACAAGGCCGGCGCAACCAGCGCCTGCTGGATCATCAGCGCGGCCGACAGGCTGTCATCCTCCTTGGCCGCACGTGCGATAAGCTGCAGATCCTTCACCGAAAGGGGCCGCAATTCCACCTGCCGCACATCATCACCGGCACCGAAAAGATCAGCCGGCAAGTCGTGCAGATGAGTGGCCGATGCCCCCGCCAGGAGCGCTTCGCTTGTCAGCGTCATCGCGCCCTACTCCTGATCGACAAAGGCAGGTCCGGCCGAAACACCGCTGTCATCATCAAAGTCAGCGATGTCGATGCTCTTGGCGCGGAAGGTTGCCTTTTCCATCACGATGTCATCCTCGGGCAGCGCAAAAGACCAGGTCTGGAACTTCACCCCGTTCAGCGTCAGCCGCGCCTGCCCTTCGACCGCCGGGTCGTTGAGCTGGAGCGTCATGTTGAATTCCGGCTGGAACGTGCGCTGGTTGTTGTCGAGAAAGGATTTCCGCCCCATCAGCAGACCCAGCAGGGCGCCGTTGATATAAGCCCGGTCGCATTCGCCGCAGATGTTGATGTTTCCCTCGTGAAGAGATGTCACGTGGCGAAAGCCGATCTCGTGGAACGACCGGAGGTCGGTGTCCACGGTGAACCGGACGCCTGTCACCCGTCCGACAGCAGTGGCGATCTCGTAGCGTGCGATGATCGATTCCGCGTCCGACCCCGGCGGTGTGTCGAGCGGGGCCAGCGTCAGAGTCGCGTCGGCGCCCGTGAAAACATTGGTGTTTGCCATTGATCAGGTCTCCTATTCGAGGAACATCGTGACTTTGATGAAGTCGATGCTGAACGTTGGGCGCAGGACGATCGTCACCCGGGCGATGCCGCGGATTTCATCGTCCCGTGTGGCGGAGACCTCGAGCTCGTAGCTCACCAATTCCTCGTCCAGCACCATCTCGGCCAGGAAGGAATTGATGGTCGAGCGCATCGCCTCGCGCACGCGTTCATTGTTCAGAAGGCCGATATACGGGTTCGCCGCCGAACGGACACCGATCTTGGCCTTGTCGACGATGCGGCGCGTCGTGATCTGGTGCCAGGCTGTATTGGTCGAAGTCGTGATGCCCTTGACAGTGCGAAAACCCAGCCGGCTTTCCAGCGCCAGCACCCGGTTTTGCACCAGTTGACGCAGTTCAGCTTGCGAGAATTCCTCTTCAAGGCCCGCGACACTCAGCACCTTGTTGGTCAGGCTTCGATTGACCGGAGCACCCGAGATCATGCCCGCGACACATGCCGCCGCATAACCGCCCGAGAGCGTGACCGGTTGGCCGGTCACGACGTCCGACACGGTGACCCCTGGTGCCACAAAGATAATGCGGTCCGAATTGAGCGTGTGATCCACGATATCGTTGAGGCTTGCCCCCGGAGCCGAACCAATGACGCCGATGCGTTCCCGCTTATTGGCATCGGAACTGGCCGAGGTTACATGTGCGGTCAGGTCCGCTCCAATGGTTCCGGAATTGTCCTGCCCGGCGGCAACGATGATGAAGGCCGGCTCCGTCTCGAGCGCAGCGAAACCGTCATTGTAGTTGCCTCCGGTTGCGCCGTCGGTTCCCGTGGCGTTGGTTCCTGACCCAAAGGCTTCGAAGGTGAACGCGTCCGGAAAACTCGTTGGCACCTCGGCGGCATTTGCCAGTTCGGCGCCGGCGACAAGGTCCGAACCATCCGTCACCAGATCCACCAGATGCGCGCCACTCGCGGCGGTGAACACCTCTTCGACCGCATCGGTGCGCAGCGTGACCTTGGTGCTGTTGGTCGCGGGGACGACATAGGTGACCGTAACCGTATCGCCCACGGCCGGGGCCTCGCCCGCCGCGAAGACAAGCGCGCCGGTGGCGGGGTCGATCTCGACCTGTCCGGTGGCCGGAGCGCCCGTGGCTCCGTGCGTTACGGTTGGTGTCGTTGGGGTTGAGGCCCCTGCCGCAAGGACCGACACGGTGTTGCGTACGCTTTCGGCCACCGTTGTGTGCGCCAGTTGCAATCCCACGGCCCCGGTGCCGGCAATCTCTTCGCCGGTCACGACAGCGCTTTCGTCCGCCGCGGTGATGTTGATTTCCATCGTATTGGCCCAGGAACCCGGGCTCGCCGCCGTCAACCGGCAACACTCGCCCGATGCGGAGGATATCAGGAAGTCGGCGGCGTTGGTGGTGCCCGCGATGCGGACCGCCCAGACATCCCGCGCGCCATGGTCGTAGGCCAGGTCGATCGCGCGGATCAGCGTCAGCTCCTGGCCGGGCGTGACAACGGCATCAGCGTCGCCGAAAGCCTCGCGCGCAGCGGCAGGAGATCCGATGAGCACAGGCGTGTTTACCGGCCCCTTGTTTGCGGTTCCGACCATCCCAATGGCGCTGATCGACACAACGCCGGGGATGATCAGTCCTTCGGGGCGAACGGCTATCGACACGCCGGGTAGGATCTGTTCCATGGCTTACTCCTGATCTGTCCGGTCCCTAACGACCGGCCCTGAGGTGATCCGCCAAGAGGCGGAGATAGAGAATCGCCGGCGCGGCAAAGGCCGGGGAATTCAAACGAATGGCAAGAAAATCGCGGCTGGAGCGAAGGGTGACGGGTTTGTTGAGCACGCGCGCGTGCGGCAGGTAGAGGTCGGCCACCAGATCGGCGTCCCAATCGCCCAGCTCAAACGGAGCACCGGGTGGTCCAAGCGCGGTCAGAAAATCGTCGGCGGTTGGAAAATCGACGCGCGCCTGCAACTGCGGGCTCTCTCCATCGGCAATCGCGTCAAGGAAGTCGTCGAGCGTCGCGTGGACAACCGGTGCGCCGGGCGCTCCAGCAACGCCGCGCTCGATCGTGACGGCCGCGCCGGGGATACCGTTCAGGAAAGCCATCGCATCGATCCCCCTGACCCGCAAAGCGCGCGCGCCCCCTTGCGGACGCGCGATCAGGGACGGTGCGGCCTCGTCATCCCAGCGTTGCATCAGGCCGGTGATAGTCTCGAGGCTGCCGTTTGGCCCGTCACGCTCCTCCAGATCGGAGCGGGCGGGGATACGCACGATAAAGCTCTCGGCATCATCGGTGTCGCGATCGCGGTATTCATAGAGAAACGGCAGTTCCGCTGTGCGCCGCCAGGCATTGAGCGACGGGACATGCTCGGCCGGGGCGCTGTCACCCAGCGCAAGGCGCACAAAGCCAAGGCTGCGCAGGCTTGCCAGCGCGCCCATCACGTTAGACTGCACTGCATCCATCGAGGTGTCGACCGCATTGGGGCTGGCGTCCCAGAGTTCAAACCGGACCACCCCGTCGAGATGAACGCCACGCAGCGCCGCAACCGCAAGGCCCAACCGGGTGTCCGAACCGCGCCGGTCCCCAAGACCCAGGCGCCGCGCCCGGGCCGAAACGATCTGCACCGAATTATCTGGCAGGCCACCCACCGAAACGGGCAGAAACGGGCTCAAATGCACGTTCAAGACTTCCTGGATCGCATCGTCCAGCAACAGCGGCGGCATGCGGGGTCCTTCTATTAAATTCTCGCTTGCTCAAATCCGGAGGGTCCGGAGAAATCACTCGCAATCAGAG
>JBCCVT010000275.1:0-3802 GCA_039195015.1 Pseudomonadota bacterium | reverse complement strand
TGTCGAACGGCCTGCCGCTGCGGTCAAGGAGTTGGTCGAGAACGCCATCGACGCAGGCGCGGATCGGATCACGGTTGAATATGCCGATGGGGGTAAAACCCTGATCAAGGTCACGGACAATGGGTGCGGGATTTCCGCGGCTGATCTTCCTCTGGCCTTGTCGCGGCATGCGACCTCAAAGATTGATGGCAAAGACCTTCTAAACATCCATACCTTTGGTTTTCGGGGCGAGGCGTTGCCGTCACTTGGCGCCGTTGGCCGGTTGGAGATCACCAGCCGGGTCGCGGGTCAGGATGGTGCAAGCATCTCGGTAAATGGGGGCACTATGGGGGCCGTGCGGCCAGCTGCGCTGAATGTAGGCACGGTCGTCACCCTGCGCGACTTGTTTTTTGCCACGCCCGCGCGGCTCAAGTTCCTGCGCACCGATCGGGCCGAGGCACAGGCCATCACCGATGTGGTCAAGCGACTGGCAATGGCGGAACCTTTTGTCCGATTCACCCTGCGCGATGTTTCTGGCGAGGGCGGCGGGCGCGATGTGTTCCGCGCCGATGCGGAACAGGGTGACCTATTTGACGCTTTGCATGGGCGGCTGGCGCGGGTTTTGGGCCGCGAATTCGCGGAAAATGCGCTGCCCATTGATGCGATGCGCGAGGGGCTGCACCTGACCGGATTTGCGGCACTGCCCACCTATTCGCGCGGTTCTGCCGTTGCGCAATATCTTTTTGTGAACGGCAGACCGGTGCGGGACAAGCTGTTGCTCGGTGCGTTGCGCGCGGCCTATTCGGACGTGCTCGGACGCGACCGGCATCCGGCGGCGGCGCTTTTTATCGATTGTGATCCGACGCTGGTGGACGTAAACGTACACCCCGCAAAGTCCGAGGTTCGGTTCCGCGACCCTGGCTTGACGCGCGGTCTCTTGGTGTCGGCACTGCGGCATGCTTTGGCCGAGGCGGGGCACCGGGCATCGACCACCGTGTCTCAGGCCACGCTCGGCGCGATGCACCCAGCCGAGCCCACCGCCCGGATCTATCAGATGGAGCGGACCACGCCATCCTTCCCAACGCCCGCGCAGCCGTCTTTTCAGGAAAGCGCGGTCACCTTCTCTCCGATCTCGGCGCGGATCGACATGGAGATCGAAGAGGCGGCACCGGCAGAACCCAAGGCCGAGGCGCATCCCTTGGGGGCCGCGCGGGCGCAGGTTCACGAGAACTACATCATTGCCCAGACCGAGTCAGGCATCGTTATTGTCGATCAGCACGCCGCCCATGAAAGGCTGGTCTATGAAAGACTCAAACGCCAGATGACCGAACATGGAGTGGCGTCGCAAGCCCTGCTGATCCCCGAAATTGTTGAGCTGTCGGCGGATGATTGTGCGCGGCTTCTGGACCACGGTGATACACTCGCCCGTGCCGGGCTGGTCTTGGAACCCTTCGGGGGAACGGCAATCGCCGTGCGCGAAACCCCGGCCATTCTGGGCGAGGTTGATGCCGCCGGGTTGCTCCGCGATGTTCTGGACGAGCTTTCCGATCAAGGCAGCAGCCAACTCGTCGAAAGCCGGATCGATACCATCCTGTCACGCGTTGCCTGCCATGGTTCGATCCGGTCAGGACGGCGAATGCGCGCCGAAGAGATGAACGCTCTTCTACGCGAGATGGAGGCAACGCCACTTTCCGGCCAGTGCAACCATGGCCGACCAACCTATGTCGAGCTGAAGCTGTCGGATATCGAACGGCTCTTCGGGCGCGCATGATCGAAGTCGCCGGACAAACCATCGATTTGAACGACCCGTCGGTTGTCGCTGCCGGAGCGGGCGTGGTCGTTGTGCTGGTGTTCTTCCTCGTCCTTATCCTTGCCTTGCGTGCCTCGTCCCGATCGGCGCGGATGATTGAACCGCTCGCACGTCAATTGGGCACGATGGGTCAATCGGTACAGCAACTGGGCCTGGGGCAGGAACAGTTGCGCGGCAGCCTCTATTCGGTTTCCGAAGCACAGACCAACGGGCAAGCCCAGATGACCAATCTGATGGAGCAGCGCCTCGGGGACGTGCAGATCAAGCTGACCGAGAGCCTTGGACAGACCCAGATACGCATGCAGGAGAACATCTCGGACCTGCAGCTTAAAACCAACCGCGCGCTGACGGACATGCAGCAGCGGATGAATGACAGCCTGCAGGGAAACGCCAAGCGGACCGCCACGTCGCTTGGTGCATTGCAGGAGCGGCTCGCCACGATCGACAAGGCGCAAGACAACATCACGAAACTTTCCGGCGATGTACTCAGCCTGCAAGACATTCTGTCGAACAAACAGACGCGCGGTGCTTTCGGCGAGATCCAGTTGACCGACATCGTCTCAAAGGCGCTGCCGTCAGACAGCTACGCATTGCAGGTGACGCTCTCGAATGGGAAACGCGCCGATTGCCTGATCCATCTGCCAAATCCGCCCGGCGCGATCGTGATCGACAGTAAGTTCCCGCTCGAGGCGTATGAGGCCCTGCGCAATGCGACCTCGCAGGCCGAACTGAACGAGGCCAGCAAAGCGATGCGTGTGGCGGTGCGGACGCATATCAAAGCGATAGCCGAGAAATACATTGTTGACGGTGAAACCGCAGATGGTGCGATCCTGTTCCTGCCGTCCGAGGCGGTTTATGCGGAACTGCACGCGAACTTTCCCGAATTGGTGCGCGAAGGCTTTGCCGAGCGCGTCTGGATCGTGTCACCGACCACCTGCATGGCAACGCTGAACACGATGCGCGCGATCCTCAAGGACGCGCGGATGCGGGAACAGGCAGGGGCGATCCGAACCGCGCTCAAGCAGCTGCACAGGGATGTGGAACTGATCGAAACTCGTGCGGGCAAGCTTGAAACCCATATTCGTCAGGCAGGCGAGGATGTAAGCGGCATCCTGACCGCGTCTGCCCGGGCAGGCAAACGGGCGGCGCGGCTTGACAATTTCGACTTCGAAGAACTGGCGCCAGAGGCGGAAACCAACGTGGTGCCGCTGGGCGGGACCGAGCGTTAGCCGCCACCCTGTGGTATTTGTCGGTCCCACTTCATCCTACGTCGATCTCGCTTTAATCTGCGGGTCGATGGTCGCGTAGGAGGCAATGGTCCGTGAATTCTGCCCATGACGATGTCGAGGCGCTTCTGATCCAGGCTGAGATCGATGCCGAGCGCATCGTCGCGCTGACGCGTATGGTCGCGGCTGCGGGGTTGCTGGTAATCTTCGTGATCGTCATTGCCCCGCAATCGGACGTGACCAATCTGGCCGTCATGCAGCGGCAGATGACCTACGCGCTCGGCACCATTCTGGCCTATTTCGTGCTGGGCCTGGGTGCGTGGATCGCAACCCGTCGCGGGGTCTTTCGCCGCTGGATGATCTGGCCCACCGCTGCCGCCGATGCGGCATTCACTGTCGCCAGCGTCTGGGCCGGGATGCAGAACACCGGGCTCACCGGCGATACGGCCTTTGCGCTACCGCCGGTCTGGCTGATCCCGCTCGTGCTGGCCTATGGTGTGATCCGCGTCAATCCGCGGATCATGGCCATGATTGCGGTCATTCTGCTGGTCGGGTTTGGGTTTTTGATCTCGGTCGAAGCCGGAACCAAATACGGCCAGGATCAACACCGTGTCTGGCTGTTCCTGTCACTGCCGCCGAACCTGATCCGCCTTGGCATGATCGCAATGGCCGCCGCCGTTCTGGTGATGGCCGCGCGGCGCACTCAGGCATTGCTCAGGCAGTCGATTGATGTGGCGGTCACGAATACCAATCTGACGCGATTTCTGCCGCAACAGCTGGCGCCACG
>JBCCVT010000274.1:0-3803 GCA_039195015.1 Pseudomonadota bacterium | reverse complement strand
GGTTCGGACCGGATCGTGCGTGTATTCCAGGCCGATGAGGTGAGCGCCCCAACCCGGCGGATCGGGCCGATCAACTGGATGAGGTTGGTTATGTAGTAAGGCCCGATATCGAGCACCGGACCGGCGCCAGGCAAAAAGAAGAAGTCGGGATTGGGGTGCCAGTGCTCCATCCCGCGGCTCATCACATGTGCAGTACCCGAGACGACGCGCCCAATGCGACCATCGTCGATCAGCGCGCGCGCCTGTTGATGTGCACCACCCAAAAAAGTGTCCGGCGCAGACCCGATACGCAGACCTTTTCGCGCGGCCAAATCGCGCAACGTAGCGCCCTCTTCGACCGTCAGCACAAAGGGTTTTTCCGAATAGACGTGCTTGCCGGCCATCAAGGCCTCCGATGACACATCAAAATGCGCAGCCGGAATTGTCAGATTGACGATGATGTCGATGTCGTCGGCAGCCAAAAGTCCCTCGACCGTGTCGGCACGCACGCCGTAAGCCTCAGCCCGCTTCTCGGCCAGATCGATTTGGAGATCCGCGACCGCGCGTATCTCCATGCCCTTGAAGAGCGGTGTAAGCTCCAGATAGGTGGTCGAGATATTGCCGCAGCCGATCAGCCCAAGTCCCAGCATTACCCGGCCTCCATCAAAACGTTCGCGCGGCGGCAAGGGATGCGGTCGCAAACCGGCGATCATCGGAGGGGTTGTCATGTTCCATCACAAGGTACTGGACCGGAGTGTCCTTGAGCGCGCGCATCAGAACCGGCCAATCCATCACTCCCTGCCCGACATCCGCCCAGCCATCTTCATCTTTTTTCTCACCCTCGGGCGCAATGTCCTTGATATGACAAGAAAGAATGCGATCCGAGTATTTGGCAATCCACGCCGCAGGATCCTGTGCTGAGACCTGAACCCAGGCGACATCAAGCTCAAGCATCAGATCATCACTTGCCTGCATGATCAGGTCCAGAGGCCGGTCCTCGCCACCTAGATCCACGAATTCGAAGTCATGATTGTGCCACCCGTAGCCAAGCCCGGCATCCAGCAGCGGTTTGCCCGCCTCGGCCAGAGTCTCGCCGAACGCGGCCCAGCCTGCCGCGTCGGTTGGACGATCATCGGGCGCTAGGAAAGGCACGAAGACCGCCTTCATGTTCAGCGACCGGGCAATCCGGATGGCCTCGTCCGGCTGCTGCGACACCAATTCCAGGCTGAAATGCGCGGTCGGCATAGTCAGACCAACGGTGTCGAGCGATGCTTCGAGCGATTTCACCAAATCAGCATCATTGTAGAGCGCACCATAGCCTTCGACCTGCTTATAACCGACCTCGGCCACCATGCGCAGCGTCTCTTCCAAAGGCGGAAAGTTGCGGGAGCTGTAGAGTTGATACGAGAATTCACGCATAGCGCGCACCTTTTCCTGGGTCCGCTTCATAGGTTGCGGAGTGAAGATCACGGAGGGAGAATTGCGCCCGAGCCGCCGGGTTGTCCGGCGCAAAAGTCAGGGTCGCGGGGCAGCCCGGGCGCACGAGGACGCCGTTGTCCGACAACCGGCCGGGCACGGAAGGTTCGACAGACACGAAAAAAGCCGGTCGCCGTGCAGACAGCGTGAGGGCGTTTTCGCCGATTTCAATGCGAAGTCCCGGCTCGGGCAGGTCAAGGGCCTTGTAAGGCACCGGTGCAAAATGATCCGACCCCGCATGCTCGCCCGGCGCGGACCAGTCGAAGATCAGAACTTCGCCCGTCCGAAGGTCTTCCGACGGGATACTCAGCAGACTCTCGGCGCGGTCCGGCCCTACAGCGCGTGTTGAATGTGCAAGGTCCCGGCAGGTTCCGTCCATGGCCATCGCTTGTACCGAGACCGTTAGATCCACCGGCTCGGCCGTGTCATTCACCCCAAGGAATGCAAAACATTCGTCATCCGGACGAGCAACAACCGTAACCGGCGCATAGAACCGGCGGGCCGCGTGGTGCAGGATCTTCCATCCACCGCCATAGTCCAGCGACGACCAGCTGCAGACCGGCCACGTGTCGTTCAACTGCCAGATCAGCATGCCCATGCAACGCGGTTTGTCGGCGCGCCACGCGGTGACCGCAGTCTTAATGGCCAGCGCCTGCTGAACCTGGCTGAGATACACAAAGTCCTCGAATGCATTAGGAAACCGAAAATACCGGACCATGGTTTCGGCGATCCGAGCATTGCCACCGGCGTTCTTTTGGTGGCTCTCTATCACCGGGGCTGCGATGTTGAAGTCCCGCGGATCGGCAAAGCTGCGGATCACATCCATCGAAGGGTAGGATTGAAACCCGAATTCGGAACAAAAGCGCGGATGCACGTCGCGGTAGTGGTCAAAGTCGCGACCCTCATGCCAGACCGACCAGAAATGCATGTCGCCCGCCGTGTCGTCGTGCCAGCCATCCCCGAAATCAAGTCGCCCGCGTGAGGGCGAGGATGGCCACCAGTTGGCCTGTGGATCGGTGTCGCGCAGGGCGCGCTCCAGCGTTCGGTTCAGGCGATCGTAGGCCACCAAGTAACGGTCGCGGTTCTCGCGGCTCTCCTTGTACCAGGACAAGGCGCCAACAAGTTCGTTGTCGCCACACCAGAGCGCGATGCAGGCATGGTGGTGCAGGCGCGCGACGGTCTCGCGCGCTTCGGCATCGACCTCGCCAAGGAAGGTGACATCGGACGGGTAGAGATTGCAGGCGAACATGAAGTCCTGCCAGACCAGTAGGCCCAGTTCGTCGCAGATGTCGTAGAACCAGTCGGGCTCGTACTGGCCCCCGCCCCAGACGCGGATCATGTTCATGTTGGCGTCGACCGCCGATTGCAAAAGCGCGCGCGTTTTGTTCTGCGATATACGGCCCGCGAGCGCATCGGCCGGGATCCAGTTCGCACCGCGGGCAAAGATCGGGCGGCCGTTGACAGCGAACCCGAACTGCCGGCCGATTTCGTCGGTGTCGGTCAGATGCGCGATTTGCCGCAACCCGATGCGGCGAGTGTGTTGTCGTCCGTCAAGCTCGACTATGAGGTTGTACAGGGGTTGCGCGCCCTGCCCGGCCGGCCACCAGAGTTTCGGGTCTTCGATATCGAACGCAACGACATACATGCCCGCGCCCGCTGCGTCACAGCGCTGCGTCTGCCCATCCAAACTGGCGCGGATCTGGCCCGTGCCAGCGCCTTTGACATGCACAGTGACCGAAACGCGGATCGTGCCTGCGCTGTGATCTTGGTCGATCGCCAGCCGGTCGACACGCAGTGGCGTTTGCACCTCCAATCGCATGGCGCCGTAAACGCCGAAAGGGGCAAGTGCAATGTTCCAATCCCAGCCGAAATCGCATTGCGGCTTGCGCAGCATGTTTCCGTTTGGAATTGGGCAATTGTCGGGGTGGTATGGCACATAGAACGGTTGATCGGCCTGGCGCGCAGCGGCAACGCGGGTCACAGCGGGAAAGTGGATTTCGATGAGATTTTGCCCAATGCGACCTGCCTTGGAGACATCCACACGATAGGTGCGGAACGCATTCTGCGCCTCAAGCACGATCACCCCGTTCAAGTGCACTGTCGCAACCGTGTCGATGCCCTCCAGCACGAGGTCCAGATCGATCCGGTCAAGATTGATTTCGCGCGACACAGTCCAATCCCGCTCGGCGATCCAACGTGTGTCGTACTCGTTTCGGCCCCGATAGGGATCCGCAATCAGACCCGCCGCCTGCAGCGCCGAGATCCCGTCGCCAGGCAGCGCCATTTCCGCGTCGTAGTCGCCCGCAGCATCCCGCATCTGCCACGGCCCGGACAGGTCCAGATCGGTC
>JBCCVT010000273.1:0-3818 GCA_039195015.1 Pseudomonadota bacterium | reverse complement strand
CCGCTTGTCTTTCCCGGCCAGACAACCGGGGCCATCGACGCGGCCATCACCGAGATGGTTGAAGAGGCTGGCGCGACGTCGGCCACGATCGGCTACAAAGGCTACGAGCACGCTAGTTGCATATCGGTCAATCACGTTGTTTGCCACGGGATCCCTGGCGGCAAGCAGTTGAAGGATGGCGACATTTTGAATATCGACGTTACAGTGATCGTCGATGGCTGGTTTGGCGATACCAGCCGCATGTATGTTGCGGGCAAGCTCCCTCGAAAGGCCGAGCGGCTGATCGAAGTCACCCACGACGCCCTGATGCTTGGCATCGAGCAGGTCAAACCCGGCAACTCGTTCGGCGATATCGGCCACGCGATCCAGACCTATGTCGAAAGCCACCGCATGAGCGTGGTGCGTGACTTCTGCGGCCACGGGTTGGGTCGGGTCTTTCATGCGCCGCCAAACGTGCTGCACTATGGTCGTCCAGGCACGGGAGCGCGGCTTGAGGAAGGCATGTTCTTTACGATCGAGCCGATGGTCAATCTCGGGCGTCCGGAAACCAAGACGCTTGCGGATGATTGGACTGCCGTGACGCGTGACAAGTCCCTGTCAGCTCAGTTCGAACATTCGGTGGGTGTAACTACAGATGGCGCGGACATCTTCACTCTGTCTCCGGCCAATAGATTTCACCCGACCTATTGATGAAAAACTGCCGGGCGAAGCTGAACCCCGCCCGGCCTCGCGTTCAGCAAGCCATTGTCTTGACGTGTTCCCCCGACAGGACCTCTTCCTGAACAACGTGTTGTACGGCGCCATTGGCTTCGCGGCTATCCAACGCGAATAGACCAAGGACCATTCCGAATTTCAGAACGAGCACGGCAGCGCCGCCTATCCAAATACCAAAGCCAGTCATACAATTACCCAATACCCAAGATGAGTGTTTCTGGCTAAGAAATGGGGGCGCGACAGCTCAATTGCGAAGCACAATTTCGCGAGTTCGACGAGTACCAATCAGCTGTCATTCCGCAGGGCATCGGCGCGCAGCACCTGCAGCAGCAGCGTTTCGTCATGGCATGGCGTAATCGCGTCATAGATAAATACCGGCGATCGCCTTGACCCGTCGGGCGCACCACGATCGACGGCCGTGGATCTTTCCTGCGTCTTGAACGCCCGAAACCACGAGAACGGTGAAGCGACAGTTGCCATGAAAACGATGCTAGCACATTCACGCGGCCGATGCAGCGTCTGCCTGCAAGAGGGTGATGTTGGTGCCGCCCAAAACGCGTGTCTCCAAGAACTCAAACCCAGGTGGCGCAGTCATCGGTGCGTGTTCTTCCCAGACGACCACCGCCCCGGGCGCAATCCATCCGCCTGACTGTGCGGCCACCAAGGCCTTGTCGCCAATTGATTTTCCGTAAGGTGGATCGAGGAAGACAAGATCATGCATTGGGCCGTCATAGGCTCCAAGCCGGGCTGCCTCCCTAAGGATCAGGCGGGTCTGCGCGGTGACCTCCAAAAGGCGGATGTTTTCGGCGATCAACCGCCCCGCCGCGCGCCCGTTGTCAACGAAAGTGACGTGGTCCGCCCCACGCGACAGCGCCTCGAGCCCCAGTGCGCCGGTGCCCGCGAAAAGATCCAGCACCCGTGCGTCGCGCACAGCACCGCGATGTTCAAGCATGCTGAACAGGCTTTCCCGGGTGCGGTCGCCGGTCGGCCTCAGATGTGCAGATGCATCTCCTTTCCCGACCGTTGCAAGACGACGGCCCCGGAACCGGCCCGCGACAATCCTCACGCCCGCAACAGCGGTTTCAGATCCGCTTCGGGGTCGCCAACGACGGCCGGGTCCGCGGATTTGCCCGCATCGATCAGTCGCTTGCCGATCATGTAAGCTCGCGGGTCGTTCATCGCGTCCACGGCAACAAGCCGTCCCTCGCGATAATACCAGAATGACACCTGTCCATTGCCCGCCCGCGTGACCACCTGATCATACCCGCTGTTCAGCCCCGCGATCTGGAGCTTGACGTCATACTGATCCGACCAGAACCACGGCTTGGCCTCGTAGTTCTGGCCCGCGCCGAGTATGTTGTCAGCGACGCATTCCGCCTGATCGATCGCGTTGGGGACACTCTCCAGTCGGATCCGGTCGCCGTGATAGGGGAAGCTTGCGCAATCACCTGCCGCCCAGATACCGGGGATCGATGTCTGGCCCAGCCCGTTTACCTTGATCCCGTTGTCGATCTCAATCCCCGCGGCCTCGGCCAGCGCCGTATTCGGCACGATACCGACGCCGACAATCACGAAATCCACGTCAATCTCGCTCCCGTCTGAAAGCCGCGCGCCCGTGACCTTGGAATCGCCCAGTAGACGCTCGAGCCCGATGCCTTCGCGAATATTGACGCCGTGCGCGCCGTGCAGTGTCCGAAAGAAATCGCTGGTCTCGGACGCGGCGACTCGTTGCAGAATGCGCGGCGCCATTTCGACCAGAACCGCCGAGACGCCGGACTTTGCAGCCACCGCGGCGGCCTCGAGCCCGATATAGCCGCCACCGACAATCAGGGCACGCGCGCCTTGCTGGAACGCAGGCGCCATGGCGTCCACATCGGCCAAGGTCCGAACCACATGCACACCATCGAGATCACCGCCGATCGCCGCCGGCAGATATCGCGGCACGGACCCGGTGGTCAGGGCCAGGTGATCATAGGCAATCACCTCATCACCCAACTTGACGGTTTTTACCTTCGGGTCGATCCCGGTCACCGTGGTCGACAAACGCAGATCGATGCCGTTTTCCTCATAGAAACTGGGTGGGCGCAGAAACAAACGTTCCACGGTCATGTCACCAAGCAGATAGGCCTTGCTGAGCGGTGGCCGCTGGTAGGGTGGAACGGGTTCTTCCCCGATCAGGGACACGCGTCCGTCAAAGCCCTTGTTGCGCAGCCGTGCGACAAGGGACGCCCCCGCCTGCCCAGCTCCGACCACCACGACTTGCTCCATCTCGCGTGCCCTTTTCAGTTTTTCGTTGGTTGCGATCCGCAACGACCCTATATGCGGGGCTGAGTGGAACGCAATTGAAAGAGAAGGCTATCTCATGACGATTTCGACCGGAGACGCGTTGCCAGAGGCGACACTGATTGCAATTGGCGCCGAGGGGCCCGCGCCCGTGGCGCTGGCCGACAAACTCAAGGGCCGCAAGGTTGTCATGTTTGCTGTACCCGGTGCGTTTACTCCCACCTGCCATTCCGCGCATGTGCCGAGCTTCATCCGCACCAAGGACCAGTTCGATGCCAAGGGCGTGGACGAGATCATCTGCGTGTCCGTCAACGACCCGTTTGTGATGCAAGCCTGGGGCGAAGCGACAGGCGCGACTGCCGCCGGACTGACGCTCTTGGGCGATCCGGAGAGCGCGTTCACCACCGCCATCGGGATGAATTTCGACGCCCCTCCGGTGGGTCTGATGGCCCGATCCAAACGCTATGCCATGCTGGTCGAAGACGGCAAGGTCACCGCTCTGCAGGTCGAAGACAACCCCGGCGTCTGCGAAGTGTCGGGCGGCGAGGCCCTGTTGGACGCGATCTGACCAACCTGCGAGATACACAGCATAACCCCGTCGCACGAGCTTGCCTGCGGCGGGTGTCCTGTAGTGTTGTCCGCGCGATATGAGCGACGTTGACAAGACTTTGCGCGGCAAAGGCGCGGTCCCGACGCCTCCGGGTTTTGTGATCATCGGGGACTATCTTGATCAGATCGAAACCGCGCGCGCCGTATGCCTCACCAGCGATGATCCGGAAGGCCCGCACAAACTGCGGGTCGGGCTGCGCCGATTGCGCAGT
>JBCCVT010000272.1:0-3879 GCA_039195015.1 Pseudomonadota bacterium | reverse complement strand
GTCTGGACACGCGTTCCGGGTCCGCCGCCGCGCCGGTCGCCGAGGCGGATGATAATGTGATCGCCCGGGTTGAGGAATCCGTCGACCGTATCCACGATCACCGCCTTCTGGAATGGGCGTTCGTGCCCTTTCTGATCGAACCGGATCTTGAGCGACTGCACCGTTGCCGGGCTTTGACCCTTGCAGAGCGGTCCGGCCTGGTATTCGGCGGAAACGTAATTCGCCCCGGCTGGGTCGCTCGTCTGGAACAAGGCCCAGTCGGAATAGAACTTGAAGGTGGCCTTGATCCACGCCCCGTCCGCGATGCCCGAGGCGCCAACCTCGTAATCCAGTACGATCTCGGTCCATTCTCCGGCCGTCAACTTATCGACATTGCTGGTCACTTTGCCAAGGAACGGCATTGCCTTGGTTTTCTCGTAGAGACCTTCGGGAGCGGTGTAATCGCCCAGCCGTTCGCGCAGCTCGGCCTGAGTAAATGCGGGGCGGATCCAGCCGTCGGCAGTTTGCTTGTCCATGGTCGTTTCCTTACGGTTGGTTGGGCAATCGGGCGAAAATGACCGGCCGCCGGGACCAAGGGTCCGACGGCCGGTTCCGTGCGTCAGAACGGCCAGGGTGCGGTGGGATCCCAGACCGGTAGACCGAGGAACGCGTACCAGGGCGCCATAACCAGCAACCCGTAGGCCATGGCGATCAGGACCGAGACCCAGCCGACCTTGAAATAGTCACCCATGGAGAACTCGTCCGAGCCATATGCGATGACCGCAGCAGTGATCTGTGTCGGCAGCAGGTAGGCAAACGTGTCGGTGTCGCAAACCAGAAGCATGAAGGCGACCTTGTGGAAGCCAAGCGCCTCGGCCAATTCGAAGGTGATCGGCGCCAGCATCGCAATGGCGGCCACATTCGACAGCATCCCGATCCGAATGATATGGGTGCCCACCATCAGCGCCAGAACCGCCTGCCACCAGATCATGCCTTCCACGACATGGTGGATCTGGTCGGACAGATAGTTGGCCAGCCCCGACTGCGACATCGCCGCGGTCATCGTGATCGCGCCGCCAAGCAGTAGGAACGTGCCCCAGATCGTCTTTTCCGACACTTCCTTCCAGGTGAACGGGAACAAGCCCGGTGTAAAGAGCAGCATGATCCCCGCGAGGCCGATTATGCCCAGCTGATAACGGTGCAGCTCGAAGATCGGGCTGCCGCGCCCCATCATGAAGAGCAACGCGACGACCGCGAAGACCGCAACCAGCGTCCATTCCGCCTTGGACATCGGACCGAGCTCCTTATGCGCCTCGTGAATGCGCTGGTGCCCGCCGGCCATTTTCACGTTCTTGGTCTTGAAATGGTACCGGACCCAGATCGCCGTGATGAAGAACATGCCCAGATAGGGGAATTGCAGGATCGCCCATTGCAGATAGCTGATCTCGAACCCGTCCTGGCCCATGATATCGACCATGATCAGGTTCGGCAGATGCGCGGTCATGATAAAGACACCGCAGATCATGGGTCCGTAGACCAGCGACTGGATGACGATGGCCTTGCGCGCGGACAGTTCCGCGGGCGTTGTCCCGAGCAGGTTGCAGATCCCCTTAACCACCGGAAGCAGTGTCGCCGCGCGGGCGTTGGCCGCCGGAATGACGAAGGCCAGTGCCACGTTCACGGCGAACATGCCCATGATCACCTGGCTTGCGTTCGATGCCTTGAAGCGGTCGAGGATCGCCAGCGCGATCCGGCGGTCGGCGCGCAAAAGCTGCATGATCGCGCCAACAAGGAAAGCAAAGAGGCACAACCAGACGACATGGCGCGTGAACCCTGCAAACACCGTACCCAAAGGCGGGCGTCCATCATTCCAGGGGATGCCTTCGGTCAGGATGAGCAGCAGGGGAATGCAGATCCCGGTGATCCCGACGGGCATGGCTCCCGAGACCCACATGATGCAAGCCCACAGGACAATGCCCGCCACGGCCATCCCGTTTTCAGACAGCCCCTCGGGTGGCGAGAACACAAACAGCATAAAGAACAGCACGACCCAAGCGCCGGCAAAACCTCCCAGCATGCGCGCTGGGCTGCCGCCTGTTTCCTCGATGTTTGCGATGATCATTTGGCCAAAACTGCCGCGCGGCCCCACCGGCGGCGAGGTGCCTGGAACTTCGGTCATGTGTCTCCTCCCCGTTAGCTGCGACTGCCGGACCAGCCGGCAGGTGCGTCACAACGATTTGGGCGACAATGTGCCACCCTGCGAAAGAGTGCCCAATATTTTCCGGTCGGTATGTCGCCCGCACGACAGACTTGCTGACGCTTCGGATGATACCGCAGTTGTGGAATGGGTGCCCGACAGGTGTGGTTTGTTTGGGACAATCCCAAAAACGTGGTACGGTTTTTCCGGGGAGAGCGCGATGTTCGCGGATACCGGGATGCTTTCGGTCGATTTTGCACCTCATCTGTCGCAGCAAGATCTGGGGTTTTTGCTCTCGCGAGCACGCCCCACATCATTTCGAAAACGTGATCCGATTTTTACCGCCGGGGACAGGTCGCAAGGCGCGCTGTTGATCACCAAGGGGCAGGTCAAACTGTTCCGCATGTCCGAGGACGGGCGCGAGGTTATCTTTCGCTACAGTGCCGTGGGCGAAATCATCGGCCTTGCAGAACTGCTGTCCAACTCGCGGCGGGAAACCTGCGCCGAGGCGCAGCTCAGCACCGAGGTCTATGCGATCCCTCGCGGCGCGATGCTGGATTTCATGCAGCAGCGTCCCGAGGTGGCCCTGCGCGCCATCGGCGTACTGGCGGCGCGGGTTCGGTCGCTCGAGGAAGCGCTCACCAATCTTGCCAGCGACAATGTCGAAATCAGACTGTTGCGTCTGCTCGATCGGATGGCGCTCTTGGGCGAACTACAACCTGATGGCCGGGTACTGCTCGACTTCCCCTATACGCATCAGGACGTGGCCAACCAGATTACTGCAAGCCGTCAGACGGTGTCGTCGATCTTTTCCGAATTCAAACGTCGCGGCGTCATCGAAAGCGTGGGGCGCGCGGCGTTGCTGTTCCAAAGCCCGGACGACGAGCGCAGGCACTGACATGGGAACCCCATTCGCTGATCGACTGCCCTGGCCGCGCGAGACCGCCGAATCCGAACCTGCCCCCGCCGCCAACCTGACGCTGGCCCCCAGCAACATCGCTTTGGATGTGCACGGCAACCCGGCGCGCGCCCGCCTGCATGTCTATTCCGACGGCAATCACCATATGGCGCTGGCAGAGGCCATGGCTTCATTTCTCGCCGCCAATCCAGATGCTGAAGATATCTTTTACCTCACCACTCCGCCGCGGCTGTCGATCGAGGCATTGCGCAGTGGTCGGGTGCGGCTCGGCAATCTTGAGATTTCGACAACGCCACATGTACTCATCGGCCCCGAGGAGATCCTGGGGCCGCTCTCCGAGCAGGACATCATCGGCACGAATACACCGTTCATGCGAAGTGCGGGGAACGTGCCGCTGTTCCGGAAAGGCAACCCAAAGGGCATCGACGGTGTGTCGGCGCTCTTCCGCGATGACGTTCAGCTGGCCCTGTCGAACCCGGTTACGGAATCCGCGTCATTCAGCGTCTATGCCGCGGATCTCGTGGCCGCTGCACCGAAGGACGCGCCGCAAGGTGGTTGGCAGGCCTGGCTGGAAAGTGACGCGGTCGTGAAAAGCCGGGTGATTCATCACCGCGAGATCCCCGAGCTGCTGGCGCTCGGCGTCGCCGATGTCAGTCTGATCTATCGGCATCTCGGACTGCGTTATGCGCGGGTCTTTCCCGATGTCTTCCAGATCGGGGACATCGTCGATCCCACCAATACAACGCGCTATCACGTGGGACTGATCGGCGATGGCGGGCCGTTT
>JBCCVT010000271.1:0-3916 GCA_039195015.1 Pseudomonadota bacterium | reverse complement strand
TCGCCCGGTATCTTGTTTTGCACGGGCCACATCTATCCGCGCCGTTCGAAAGAACGACGTTTCATCGCGGCTATCTAGCGGAGCGATATGCACTCGTCCAGCGGTCATAGGCGCGCAGGTGGTCGCACCCATCTTTTCCGGGGCTTTTTTCAGAATTTCCGGGGCGGGTCACGCGAAGTGCGGCGCGATCCCGAAACCGCCGTCGGTTGCCCGGTCTACTCCGGCCTGGTCGCCGCCATGCTCGGACGATCCGAGAAACCAGAATACCAATCCGCCAGCGCCGGGGCCGAGCCCCGCCAGTTCCGCGCGTCGTGCCGGAAATCGAGATACCCCAACGCGCTGCCAACCGCGATATGCGCAATGCTCAACGGCTTGGCGAGGTGTGACATCCACCGGGATTCCAGCGCAGCCAGCGCCGCCAAGACCTTGCTCCACTGTCCTTCGGTCCACTCGTCCCATTGTTTGTCCTCGGGGCGCAGGAAGGTCTCATACCGCGCCACGACTGCTGCGTCCATGATGCCATCCGCCGTCGCCTCGAGCGTCAGGAGGTCCCATTTCTGTGTGCCCGTTCCGTAAAGCCCGCTGCCCGCGCGTTCATCGAGATAGGCACAGATCACCCTGCTGTCATAAAGCGCCGGTCCATCAGCACGCTCGAGTGCGGGGATCTTCGACAAGGGATTGCTGGCCCGCAACCGATCCGACGGCGCGACCGGCGTAATCGCCACGTTGATCAGCTCGACATCATCAACCTGCCCGGTTTCGTGCAACAAAACCATGACCTTGCGCACGAACGGAGACGCGGCGGCGTAATAGAGTTTCATGATCTCACCTCGCTGGATTTGTCACGCAGCCTAAAGCGGACACATCATGCTGGAAACCGTCTTTCAGTGAAAAGGGTCAGGCGCCTCGCATCAATGCGGACAGCATGGCCGGGTCGGCACCCATCCCCTGGGCCTCTACCCGATCCGCAGCCGAGAGGCGGGCTTCATCGGTCTTGTTCTGGTTCAGCTTCCATGTGCCTTCGATGCGCGAAATGCGCATCTCGAACGGGATGATCATACGCATCATGCGGTGCAACACGTCCTCGGTCACTTTGCCGGTCTTCCATGGCGGTTTCGGCGCCAGACGATCTTCGAAATGCGCCGATTGCCGGTCGATCACATCGCGCAGCGCATCAACGGGCAACCGCTTCAGGCGGCCCGAGACATGCACGGCGACGTAGTTCCATGTGGGGACCTGATCATCGACGCCGTACCAGTCCGGCGACACATAGCTGTCGGGCCCGGTGATTGCGATCTTTGCAGCCATTTCGGGATCTTTCAGACGTGCGATCGGGTTCGACCGGACAAGGTGCAGCCAGGCCGTCGATCCATCCTCGGAAATCAGCACCGGGATGTGTGACATCAAAGGCCCGTCCGGCGCGCAGACCGCCAGAATGCCAAATCCCCGCTCGCGTGCGAAGGCGAGATTTTCGTCGTCGGTGGCCGTATGGAACGCCCGGTTGGGGTGCATGACCTTGTCCTCCTGCCTGCGTCGAAGGCGGTCTAACCGGTCCCGAGATAGGCCTGCAAGACCTCTGGCGGGTTGTCGAGGATCTCGGCCGTCGGTTGCGGCGGATGGGCCCGGCCCTCGGCCACCAGAACCACATGGTCCGCGATCCGCCGTGCGTCGCTTGGATCGTGGCTGACCATCAGCAGCGTCGCTCCGATGTCATCGACGACCGCGCGCACCAGATCCAGCATGTCATGCTTCAAGGCCGGGCCGAGCGCGGCAAATGGTTCGTCAAGCAAGATCAAAGGCTTCGCCTGCACAAGTACGCGCGCGAGCGCGGCCCGGCTCTGCTGGCCTCCGGACAAGGTCGCGGGCGTTTCGTCACAAAAGTCGGAAAGCCCAACCCGGTCCAGCGCGCCGTGGATGCGGTCCACGTCCTTATCGGTCAACCTGAGTTCCGGACTTACCCCCAGACCCACATTCTGGACCACAGAGAGATGCGGAAAAAGGTTGCTGTCCTGAAACAGCATCGCGATCGGTCGTTTTCCCGGTTGGCGATCGCCAAGGTCCTGATCCTGCCAAAGCACGTTGCCTGACCACAACGGAATGAAACCCGCGATCGCGTTGATCAGGGTTGATTTCCCCGCTCCGGACGGACCGATCACGGCCACCATGCTGCCGTGGTCAATTTCAATGTCCGCGGCGAGTTCGAAGGAACCGTTCTGTATTCGAACCGAGTCAAGCCGGAGCATTCGCGCGCCCTCCGCGATCACAGATCCAGAATAGCGAAAGCGACAGGCAAAGCAGCAGCAAGGCCGCCCCTGCTGCGTCGTCCATCCGATACGCGCCCATCAAACGGTAAATCTGCAGAGGCAATGTCGCCCGATCCGGATCGGCAAAAAGCGCGATCACACCCAGATCCCCCATCGACAGAGCTGCGCACAAGCCCGCGGCAAACCCGATCTGCGGCCGCAAGCGCGGCAGGAAGATCCGTCGCAAGAATGTCCATCCCCGCAGATCCAGCGAAAGGGCAAGACGCCCGTGCCCCGCAACCACGTCCCGCGCCGCAGGAACCAGCACGCGCAAGGCAAAGGGAAGCGCCATGATCGCGTTGACCGCCGCCGTCACCGGAAGCGCCAAGGCCGCGGGATCGGCCACGGGATAGATCAGGATGAAGAGGCCCGTGCCCACGGCCAGCGGTGATGCCGCAAGCCCCAGAACACCGGCCAGATCAACCGACACCCGCCGACCGGAAGTCAGCGCCGCCGCCATCGGAACCGCAATGATCAGCATCAGGCCCGTGCTGATGCAGGCCACCATCAGGGACGCGCCGGCAGCCGACCAAACGCTCGCCGGCAACCCAGACAGGTTTGTGACGCCGCGCGCCACAATCGCCGCGAGCGGGGCCAACAGGAAAGCGGCGGCACATGTGATGGCGATACTGTCCTGCACCCGCAACGTCGGACTTCTTGTGTCCCAACGTTGTACCGGTCGGTCCAGCCCTGCTCCGAAACCTTCGTGGCGCGCAAGTCGCAAGGCGACCCATGCCGCAGTTCCGGCCAGCGCGACCTGGATCACCGCCAGCAAGGCAGCCCGACCCAGATCGAAATCGAAGCGAAACGCCTGATAGATTGCAAGCTCCAGCGTTGTCGCCCTGGGACCACCACCCAGTGTCAAAGCCACCGCAAAGCTGGTTAGGCAGATCGCAAAGATCACTGCCGCGACGCCGGGCAGAACACGTTGCAGCATCGGCCATTCAAGAAGGCGCCACATGGCATATGGCGTCGCGTCAAGATGTGCTGCGAGGCGAAAGCGTTCGGCGGGAATGTCCTGCCAGCCTTGCAGGATCAGGCGTACGGCAAGGGGAAGGTTGAAGAAGACATGCGCCAGAACGACTCCGTGCAGGCCATAGATCCGGATCGGCTCCAAACCCCAAAGGCCAAGAGCGGTGCTGATCCAGCCGCTGCGCCCGAACACGGCCAGCAAACCAAGGATTGCGACAATGACGGGCAGGATAAACGGCGCACCGAGCAGCAGGATCAGCACCCGCCGTCCCGGAAACTGCCGTCGCGCCAAGGCCCGCGCAACGGGCACGGCCAGTATCACGCTGAATGCGGCAGAGAGGGTGGCCTGCAACAGGGTAAAGCGCAATGCGCCCCATTCGACCAATGTGAGACCCGACCAGCCTTCCGCTCGCAGGATGACCGCGCCAAAGGACAGAAAGACCAGCGCTGCGACCGAGATCGCCGCGCCAATGCCCGCCCAAGGCCGGAGCGGTGGGGTTATCGCCCGAGCGCGGTAAGCCATTCCGCAAGCGCGGCATCCCGCAAGGCCGGAACCTCGGCGGCGTCGATCAAGCGGGCCGTTTCGGGCTGGATGAGGGTATCATATCCGGCCGGCAGACCGGCTTCCGGCGTGACTGCGG
>JBCCVT010000270.1:0-3942 GCA_039195015.1 Pseudomonadota bacterium | reverse complement strand
CTCACGAGGACTGAAACAAGTCGGCCCGAATGCCGCACGTGTTGCGTCGCGCTGTCAACCGAGAATGTTTGTTGCGTGCAAATAGGAGGGGTGGCGGGCGGAGAGTTCAGCGCAGATCTGTTCTATCGGCTGGATGTGATGCGGGTGCGGATCCCCGCGCTGGCAGAGCGGCCCGAGGACATCCCGGTGCTCTTCCGCCATTACGTCGCGCAGGCCAGCGAACAGGCGGGCCTAGCTCCGCCCGAGGTCACGCCGGATCATCTGGCTGCACTGATGGCGCAGGACTGGCCCGGCAATGCGCGGTCGCTGATGTCCGCCGCGATGCGGTTCGTGCTTGGTATGCCCGACGAGGTGGCGCAAGCAGCCGACCTGGGCCTGGCCGAGCAATTGGCGAGGGTCGAACGGTCGCTGTTGATCGCCGCGCTCGGACGGCACAATGGCCGCGCATCCGAGGCGGCGAAAGCGCTGAAGCTGCCGCGCAAGACGCTTTATGACAAGCTGGCGCGCTACAGCATTCGTCCCGAGGACTACCGCCGCGACGGGGCGTGACCCGGATCACATGAGCCCGGACAGCAAGGCCGTAGACATCTGTGCGGATTTTCGCACAACACCCTTGCAAGCTGTGCGGGATTTCGCACAGATCGGATGGCTAACCCGACACTCCAATCCAGGAAGTCGAGATAACCATTTGTTCTAAATTAATAAAGCCGGGAATTGTCCCTATGGCCAAACAAATGCTTGAGCGCGTGGCACTGCTTCGGCTCAATGCTGCCAGCGCGTCTGGATGGCGCCTCTCCGGTGTAGGGACCGGGGTCAAAAGAACACGAACGGGAGGACACCCATGAGATTTCTGACTGCCACCGCTACCGCACTTGCGCTGAGCGTCACGGCAACGGCCGGCTTTGCAGCCTGCGACGACGGCGAAATCGTCGTGAAGTTCGCGCATGTGACCAACACCGACAAGCATCCAAAGGGGATCGCCGCGTCGCTGCTGGAACAGCGTGTGAATGACGAGATGAACGGCAGCATGTGCATGGAGGTCTATCCGAACTCCACGCTTTACAATGACAACAAGGTGCTCGAGGCCATGTTGCAGGGTGACGTGCAACTCGCCGCGCCGTCGCTGTCGAAGTTTGAGAAGTTCACCAAACAGTTTCGCTTGTTCGACTTGCCATTCATGTTCCAGGACATCAATGCGGTCGACGCGTTTCAGGCCTCGGAGCACGGTGAGGCGATGATGGACAGCATGCAGCGCCGGGGCCTGCAGGGCCTCGCTTTCTGGCATAACGGCATGAAGCAGATGTCGGCCAACAAGCCGCTGATCGCGCCGACCGACGCCAACGGGCTGAAGTTCCGCGTGCAGTCATCGGATGTTCTGGTCGCGCAAATGGAAGCCATCGGTGGATCGCCCCAGAAAATGGCGTTCTCGGAAGTCTATGGCGCGCTGCAACAGGGTGTTGTGGACGGGCAGGAGAACACCTGGTCGAACATCTACGGCAAGAAATTCTTTGAAGTGCAGGACGGCATCACCGAAACCAACCATGGCATCATCGACTATCTGGTTGTGACCAGTGTCGATTGGCTCGACAGCCTTGATCCGGCGGTTCGCGATCAGTTCACGACGATCCTGTCCGAGGTCACCGAGACCCGCAACAAGGAGGCAACCGCCGTCAACGAGGCCGCGAAGTCCGCCATCGTTGAAGCTGGGGGTGAAATCCGTCAGCTGGACGCGGCGCAGCGGCAGGCCTGGGTCGACGCGATGCAGCCGGTCTGGGACAAGTTCGCCGGCGACGTGGGTCAGGACATGATCGACGCGGCGCAGTCGTTCAACGCCGGCAGCTAAACCGGTTAGCTGGCGGGTCAAGATCGGCCCGCCACGCATGGGGGACATCGGCGCCGCCCCGAGCGGCGGCGCCATTGGCGCCGGTTGAGACCGGCGCTTTTTTCGCAAAGTCTGGGGATCTCAAATGTCGGGTGCATCTTCCGGCCCGTCCGGTCTTGTCGACCGGATCGAGGAAACTGCCATCGCCATCCTGTTAGGCCTGATGACAGTCATCACCTTCGCCAATGTGATTGCGCGATTCTTCTTTAACTCCAACATTCTCTGGGCGCTCGAATTGACCGTGTTCATGTTCGCGTGGCTGGTCTTGCTGGGCGCATCCTATGCGGTGAAAAAACACGCGCATCTGGGGGTCGACGCGATCCTGAATATGCTCGCGCCAGCACCGCGCCGGGTAATGGCGCTGATTGCTTCTGCAGCCTGCATCATATTTGCCCTGCTGCTTCTGAAAGGCGCTTACGATTACTGGGCGGTCTTCGCCGACCTGCCGCCGACATCGGGCCGCTGGTTCCCGACGGGGCTGGATTTCAGAGCGCGCAGCCAGAGCTTTTACGAGGTTCAGGATGTACCCATGATCGCCATCTTCGGCTTTCTGGAAGACCTCATCAACTATGGCGACGCCTACGAAAAAATGCCCAAGGTCGTCCCTTACATCATCCTGCCGCTCTCGATGCTTTTGCTTTTGATCCGATTTGTTCAGTCGGGGATCGCCGTCTGGCACGGTGAGCTCGACCGTCTGGTGGCGAGCCACGAGGTCGAAGACGAGCTTGAAGAGGTGCGCGCACAGCAGGGGGGGCAGAACTGATGGATGTGGTTCTTCTCTTCAGTATGGTGATCGGCCTTCTGCTGATCGGCGTGCCAATCGCGGTGTCGTTGGGGCTGAGCTCGACCCTGTTTCTGCTGATCTATTCCGACAGTTCGCTGGCCTCGGTCGCAGGCACGCTTTTTGAGGCCTTCGAGGGGCATTTCACGCTTCTGGCGATCCCGTTCTTTATCCTCGCCTCGTCCTTTATGACAACGGGCGGTGTTGCGCGGCGGATCATTCGGTTTTCGATCGCCTGCGTCGGCCATCTGCCGGGCGGTCTGGCGATTGCGGGCGTCTTCGCCTGCATGCTCTTTGCCGCCCTCTCGGGGTCGTCGCCGGCCACGGTGGTGGCGATCGGCACCATCGTGATCGCGGGCATGCGGCAGGTGGGGTATTCCAAGGAATTCGCCGCGGGCGTGATCTGCAATGCCGGTACGCTGGGCATCCTGATCCCGCCGTCGATTGTGATGGTGGTCTACGCAGCCGCAGTCGAGGTCTCGGTTGGACGGATGTTCCTTGCAGGCGTGATCCCTGGGCTTCTTGCGGGTCTGATGCTGATGATCACCATCTACGTGATGGCCAAGGTCAAGGACCTGCCAAAGGGCGAGTGGAAAGGCTGGAGCGAAATCTGGGTCTCGGGTCGTGAAGCCGGATGGGGACTTTTCCTGATCGTGATCATCCTGGGCGGGATCTATGGCGGGATCTTCACCCCGACCGAGGCCGCCGCGGTGGCCGCGGTCTATGCGTTCTTCATCGCCAGTTTCGTGTATCGCGACATGGGACCGCTTGCCCAGGGGGCTGGTGGCTCAGTCCTGACGCGGCCCTGGACGCTGATTACCGCGTTCGTCCATCCCGACACCAAACACACGCTGTTCGAGGCGGGCAAGCTGACGGTGACCCTGCTTTTCGTGATTGCCAACGCGCTGATCCTGAAACATGTGCTGACCGACGAACAGGTGCCACAGCACATCGCCGAAGCGATGCTGAGCGCGGGTCTGGGGCCGGTCACGTTTCTGATCGTGGTGAACGTGATCCTGCTGATCGGCGGGCAGTTTATGGAGCCGTCGGGACTTTTGGTGATCGTGGCGCCGCTGGTCTTTCCGATCGCAATCGAGCTTGGCATCGATCCGATCCACCTTGGGATTATCATGGTGGTGAACATGGAGATCGGGATGATCACGCCGCCGGTTGGCCTGAACCTCTTTGTGACGAGCGGTGTGGCGGGCATGCCGATGATGGCCGTGGTGCGTGCGGCGCTGCCATTTCTTGCGGTGCTCTTCGTGTTCCTGATCCTGGT